>JBAZUW010000146.1:0-8865 GCA_041661205.1 Phycisphaerales bacterium | reverse complement strand
TGAGTTGGCTAATCGCTTCGATCGGGTCTACGCCTTCGAACAACACGGCGTGTACGGCGCTGGTGATTGGTACTTCCACGCGGTATTTGGCGGCGAGGGACATCACGGCTTTTGTGGTCGCGACGCCCTCAACCACGTAGGGGATGCTTTTGAGGTATTCGGCGAGTTTGCGGCCTCGGCCGAGCGCTTCGCCGCAGGAGCGGTTGCGGCCTTCGGGGCTGAAGCAACTGGTGGCGAGGTCGCCCACGCCGGCGATACCGAAGAAGGTGTCGGGGCTGGCGCCCATGGCGACGCCGAAGCGGGAGATTTCGGCGAGACCTCGGGCGAGCAGGGCGCTCTTGGCGTTGTTGCCGGCTTGCAGGCCATCGACGATGCCCGCGGCGATGGCGATGACGTTTTTCACGGCACCGGCAAACTCGACGCCCAGCAGGTCGGCGTTGGTGTAGACGCGGAGCCAGGAGCAACCGAAGAGGGATTGGATGTTGTTGGCGAAGGCGGGGTCGTCGGAGGCGGCGATCATGGCCGCGGGGAGGCAGCGGGCGAGTTCGGCGGCGATGGTGGGGCCGGAGAGGCAGCCGAGGCGGCGGGGTGCGCCGTCGGGGTTGTCGCGCCCGGTGGAGCGGAGGACATCGGCGATGATCTGGGTGGGGCGGAGGCTGGTGGTGGTCTCGATGCCTTTGGCGACGGAGACGACGCCGACACCGGGGGCGACCAACGGGGCGATGCGGGTCCAGACATCGCGGCTGTACTGGACGGGGATGGCGGAGACGATGAGGTGGGCGTCGCGCAGGGCGGCGTCGTCGCGGAGGGAGACGTGGACGGGGTCGGGGAGGGTGAAGCCGGGGAGGCGGGTGGAGCGCCGGGTTTGCGCGATGCGGCCGACTTCGTCCTGGTCGTGGCCCCAGAGGCGGACGTTGACGGGGCGATGGAGGGTGCCGGAGGTGCCGCGGGAGGGCTCGGGGGAGGCGAGGAGGCCGGCGCAGACGAGGCCCATCTGGCCGACGCCGAGGACGACGATGTTGGCGGCGTCTGGCAGGGTATTGGACGGGTGTGAATCGAGGGGCATGAGGGGTGATCCTATAGGTAGATGGCCCGCGGCGCTGGGTGGGGTTGGTGGCGAGGGTGGCGGCGAGGCGGGGGAATGAACACGCGGGGCGGAAAGGACGTATGGTATCTGCCCCGTCAGGACTCTTGGCGGGGCGATGTCATTCCGGTTGCTTTCAGGCGGGTCTTCGCCGGAGAGCAGGGTGGAAGTCAGGACGGATTTTCCAGGTCTTTCGCGGAGCTTTATCGCATATGGCCGCACACAGCCACGATCATTCGGGACACGACGGGCACGATCATTCGCACGGGGGGCAGGCGATGGCGCTGGACCCGAACGACCCGGCGGTGTGCTGCTCGCACCATGAGATTGAGATTGAGCGGTGGATCCGCTTCACGCTGGTGGGCGGGATGCTGGTGCTGAGCACGTCGATCTCGAACCTGTTTGGGTTTGCGAATGTGTTTGTGTCGCAGATCCCGGCGATGATCGGGGCGTGCTTGCTGGCGTTTCCGCTGCTGCGGGCGTCGGTGGATGAGATTCGCAACGGGCGGATTTCGAGTTCGACGCTGTCGGCGCTGGCGATTCTCGCGGCGTTGGCCAATCACGAGTATGCGACGGCCGGGTGGCTGGCGTTCATTCTGGTGGTGTTTGGTCAGCTGGTGCGTCGCAGCGCCAGCGGGGCGCAGCGGGCGATTGAACAGCTGGTGCGCCTGACGCCGGATCGGGCACGCGTGGTGCGAGCCGGGGCGGAGCAGGATGTGGCGCTGAGCGACGTGAAGGTGGGCGACATTGTGCGGGTGCGTCCCGGCGAGAACCTGCCGGTGGACGGCAAGGTGACGACGGGGCGTTCGACGATCAATCAGGCATCGCTGACGGGTGAAGCGGTGCCGGTGGAAGTGCGCGACGGCGACACGGTGTACGCGGGCACGAGCAACCTGAGCGGCGGCATCGATATTCAGGTGAGCCAGATCGGTGGCGACACGACGATCGGCAAGGTGATGGAGCTGATTCGGCAGGCGGAGAGCAGCAGGACGCCTCGGCAGCTTTTGATCGAGCAGGTGTCGCGGTTCTTTGTGCCGGTGGTGCTGTCGGCGGCGGCGATCGCGTGGTATGTGATCAGCCAGTCGGAGAGCCAGGCGGTGCGGGATTCGGCGGGCATCACGGCGGTGACGGTGCTGGTGGTGGCGTGTCCTTCGGCGTTGCTGCTGAGCAGCCCCAGCGCGATGCTGGCGGCGTTTGCGGCGGCGGCGCGGCTGGGGATCATGATCAAGCAGCCGACGTATTTGGAAGCCGCGGCGAATATCAACGCGGTGGTGATGGATAAGACCGGCACGATCACGACGGGCAAGTTCCAGGTGACGAGGCTCGCGCCGGCGACGGGGATCGACGGGGCGGACCTTCTGGCGGCGGCGGTGCAGGGTGAGCAGCACAGCAACCACCCGCTGGCGCTCTCGATTCTGGCGACGGGCAAGGCGGCGCGGATCGTGCCGGATGGCAGCAGCGACTACGAAGAAATCCACGGGCGGGGCGTGAAGACCCGCACCGGGGGCGGCGAGGTGTGCGTCGGGCGTGCGACGTGGCTCATGGAGCTCAACCCTGGCATCAAGGGCGAGGTTGCGGCGGTGGAAGCCAAGATCGAAGGCATCACCGGCGTGCACGTGATGCGCGACGGGCGGTACCTGGGCGCGGTGGGCCTGGAAGATACGGTGCGGCCCAACACGCGGGCGGTGATTCAGCGCTTGCGCGAGCTCAACGTGAAGCTGGTGGCGATCTTTACCGGCGACCGGCTGAGCGTGGCCAAGCGCGTCGGCACGGCGGTGGGTGTGGATGTGATTGAGGCTGAGTGCCTGCCCGAAGAGAAGCACGAGCAGATCAAGACGCTGGTGCGGGGCGGGTATCGCACGCTGATGGTGGGCGACGGCATCAACGACGGCCCGTCGCTGGCCGAGGCGGATGTGGGCGTGGCGATGGGGTTGAGCGGCTCGGACATCGCGGCCAACAGCGCGGGTGTGGCGCTGATGAACGACGACCTGTCGCGGATTCCGTTCCTGATTGAGCTGGCGCGGCGCAGCAAGACGATCATCACGCAGAACATCGTGATGTCGGTGATCATCGCGATCTTTGGCCTGGTGCTGGCGGCCACCGGCACGCTGAGCAAGGCCGGGGAGTTTGCGCTGCCGCTGGCGGCGTTCTACCACTTCGCGGGGGATGTGTTTGTGATCGCCAACAGCTTCAGGTTGTTCCGGTTTGGCGAGGATTTTGCCGAGGCGGAGAAGCCGAGCGACATGCCGGTGCTCAAGCGGCGCGAGGCGAGTGTGCGCGGGTTCCAGCCTGCGGCGGGTTGAGTTGCCGCGAGATGGTTCGAGTGATTTCAGCAACCCCGCGATGGCGGGGTTGTTTTTTTTGAAACGGGGTCGCGGGATTTGTCATGGGGTTACGACGACCCCTTCGGGGTCGGGGAATCAATGGGGGGCTTTCCGGGGGTGGCGCTCGAGGACTCGCTTCACCCCCGGCTACTGGCGACCAGGCCTTCGGCCTGAAGGCATGCAGCACTCTGTGCAAGGCGGGCTGGCTAGTGGCGGCCACATTTCAGCCTGACATGGCGCTTCGATATGTGATCGTTCGAGGTAACGGGCCGCTGGAACGGGGCGGCGATTACTTCGCGAGGCCTTGCGTCAGCGAATCCAGATTTGTCTGCATGAGCTTGAACCAGTCGCCGTCGCCCAGGGGGTCGAGGCGGGAGATGTTTACCTGGGCGGCTTGTGCGATTCGTTCGGCGGCCTTGGGGTTGAACTGCGGCTCGATGAAGAGGGTTTTGACGTGCTCGTGCTTCATGGCGTCGATCACGCTGGCGATTTGGGCGGGGCTTGGGTCGGCGGTTTCGAGGCGGCGGACGACGGCGGCGATGCGCAGGCCGTAGCGAGCCGCGGGGCGCGAGAAGGCGTCGTGGTGGGTGACGATGGCCTGGTCTTTGAAGGGAGCGAGGGCGGCCTTCCAAGCGGTGTCGACGGCGGCGATGCGGGTTTGGATGGCCGCGGCGGCGTTGTCGACGCTGTCGCCCTGGGCACCTTTCGCGGCGAGGATGGCCTTGATCTGCTCGGCGGCGGCGGGGATCAGTTTTTCGCAGAGGGCCGGGTCGAGCCACAGGTGAGGGTCGATGCGGCCGTGATCGTCGTCGTCCGGGGCGTGAGTGTCGTGGGAGTCGTGCGAGTGCTCGGCGGGGGGTGTGTCGCTGTTGATGCCGGCGGCGGCCGCGAAGCAAACGACACGCTGGTTGGGGGAGGCGTGGCGATTGATGATGCCTTCGACCTTGGGCTCGAGGTTGAGACCGACGTAGACGACGAGGTCGGCCTCGGCGAGGGAGGCGAGCTCGGCGGGGGTGAACTCGTATCCGTGTTCGCTGCGGCCGGGGGTGATGAGCACGGTGATGGTGCTTCCGGCGGGGAGGAGGGGCGCCACGAGGCCCTTGAGGGGGGCGATGGTCACGGCGACTTTGATCGCCGGGCCGGTGACGACCGGCCACGCGGGGGGTGCCGCGTCGCCGGGCGCGTGTGCACCGGGCATGACGGGTAGCGAGCCGGGCTGCTGCGCGACGGCGGGCGCGGCGAGCACGAGTGCGGCGACGGCGGCGGCGTGTGCGAGGCGCGAGGCGAAGAGGTGGGGCATGGTGGGCTCGGGGGGTGAGCGTGGTGGGGGGCAAACCTGCGGGGCGTGACCTTACTGAGAATGCATCCTCAATACGAGTATAGTCGGTGGGTGGTTGCGGAGTTGCGGGGCTTGCGAGGTGACGGCGGGGGTGAGGGCGGCGGGGCCGGGGCGGCGGATTGTCCTGAGAGCGGGTGCCCGCCTAGGCTTGGGGCCCAACCGGAAAACGGGCGGGGCCGCCCGGAAATGAAGCCCGGCGCGGAAAAATATGGGGCGGTAGCTCAGTTGGTAGAGCGCATCGTTCGCAATGATGAGGTCGCGTGTTCGACTCACGTCCGCTCCACTTCGACAATCTTGGCTGAATGCAGGTCCTTGTGCGTCTTTCCCCTTTGGGGGGAGTTGGGGCCTGGCGCAATGCCGACCAGCGTGTCCAATCTTCTACGCTCCGCGTCAGGGCCTGCCAAGGTGTTCAAGGCCGCCGGAGCGGGTTCCCGGCGCATCGTGATCCTCCGGAGAGGCGTGTATGCAATCCGACGGGCTGATTCTGGTCGTGGCACACGGAAACGAAGCGGTTCGCGCGTCGATCGCCGAGGCGGTGTCGGAGCGGCACGTGATACACCGGCAGTGCGATACGGTGGCGGGGCTGCGAGAGGCTGTGGTTGAGAAGCGCCCTGATCTGGTGGTGACCGGGGTGGACTTTTCCGACGGGGACGGCATCGAGACGATGATCGAACTAGGGAACGAAATACCGGTGCCGAGCGTGATTGTCACGGCGCGGCGCTCCATGGACCTGGTGGAAAGGGCGATGCGAGATCATGTCATGGGGTACCTGATCGAGCCGGTGACGAAAGAGGACATTCAGGCGGCGATCGTGGTGGCGTGGAGCCGCTACCGGCAACTGATGGAGCTGACGGGAACCGTGGAGTCGCTGCGTGAGGCGATGGCGCACCGCAAGGTGATCGAGCGGGCCAAGGGGCTGCTGATGTCGGCGGAGGGGTTGTCGGAGGGGCGCGCGTTTGCGAAGCTTCGAAGCCGCGCGCAGGACGAGCGTGCGCGGATGGTGGACATTGCCACCAAGATCCTGCACGATCTGAAGGATCTCGACACGACGACATCTTGAGGCGTCACGGAAGGCGGGAGACGCTTGCGCGCGTTATTGGGGACCGACCCCGGGGTCGATGGCGTCGGTGGCGGGCAGCCCGGTGAGCTTCGTGGGAACAACGGTGGCGGCGATGCCGGGAGTTTTGGGGGCCGCCCCGCTGATGGGACCGGACGATTTTGGTCGTTCGGGGCGTGGTTCGCTGCGGCTGTCGCTCTGGGAAGGCGGCAGGCCCCTGGAAGCCTCGTGGCGCAAGTCGCGACCGACCATGGCGATCGCGGTGGCGAGCGCCATGAGCAACGCCAGTGAAATAACGATCGCCAAAAGCGACACGGAGAGGCTCCATCGTTCCCTGGACTATTGGCCGACGCGATGGATTGTTTATGAAAGCGACATGAAACCGCACTTAATTGCGGCATCCACACTCATCGACCCCGGAAACAAAGCACGCCACACGCGGTTGGCGCGTGGCGTGCGGTCGAGAGAGGAAAAGTTAGAGGACCTGCGCCGCGTTAGCGGCGAAGATCGCGCATTTCGCGGATCGCGTCGTGGTCGGCCTTGACGGTGAAATACTGCTCCTGGAGGATGCGGTTGAGGGGGCTGCCGGCGGTGGATTTGAGCACCGTCTCGTATTCGCCTTTGATGGCGTCTTCGCCCCGTTCGGCTTCGGTAAGAATGGCCAGTTCGCTGCCGTTCTGGACGATGTCGCGGAGTTCGAGCCACCAGCGATGGAGGGTGCCGCTGACGGTGCCGGATTCGGGCGGGTTCTGGTTGTTCCATTCGACGTAGCGGCCGAGGACCGCGGCGTTGGCCTCGCGTCGGGTGCCGCAATCGCGGAAGAACTGAGCGATGTGGTTGTTCTCGATCTTGCTGGCGGCGATTTCAAAGCCTTTGGCGCTGTCGATGTTGATGTGGATCAGCTTGCGCAGGCCGTCGATGGTGTTCTCGTCGAGGTGGCCAATGGTCTCGAGCATGGGTGTCTCCTTGGTGAGCGCTGTTGTCGCGGTGAAAAAGGCTCCGGGCACTGGGATGACGCCCCCATCGCGTCGGTGAGGGCGGGCCCTTCGCGAGGCGATGGGTCGCGTCGACTACCGCTAGCGGGGGCTGGTACCCCGGCGAAAGAGCCCTGCCACCAGAGAGAGGATGAAGAGGACGAGGAAGACAAAGAAGAGGATCTTGGCGATGGAGGCGGCGCCGGCGGCGATGCCGCCGAACCCGAGCACCGCCGCGATGATCGCGATGATGAAAAAGGCGAGTGCCCAACTGAGCATGGGAAGTCCTTTCCTAGGCGAAACCCGGTGAGCGCCCGCGAAGTATGCCGCGGCGTTCGGACAAGCTCTGACACATGCCGTATGGGGTGGGCTGCTCAAGCCCGACTGAACGCGGCGTGAAACCTCGCTCACAGGTGCGGGTCAGGGGGCACTGGTTGACGCGAGATGCCGCCGCTTGAGATGGATGAGCGTGTGCATCGTCCAGTTTCATGTGAAAATGGGGCCAACATGAAACGGGATTAAGACTCGGGTCACCGCGATGGGGCATCGGCGGGGCATTCTCACAGCGTCACGACCAGCAAAGTGCCGAGTCGTAAAGGCTCATCTTTTGGAAAGGAAAAACACATGACGAGTTCATCTTCCATGTCATCGACATCTTCGGGCGGTTCTTCATCGGGCGGTTCCGGCTCTCCGGCGCGCGAGAAGCTCGGCGACCACGTTGGCGCGGTGAAGGACGACCTGCACCAGCTCAAGACGGATTTCAGCGGGCTGGCGCACGCCGGCGTGGACACTGCCAAGGAGCAGGTGCAGAAGGTCAAGGATGCTGCGGAAAACGGCACGCACAAGGCCGAGGAGTGGCACAGCGCTCTGGTGAAGAACGTGAAGCAGCACCCGACGGCGGCGGTGCTGGCGAGCGTGGCGGTGGGCATCATGATCGGTCGCATGCTGGGAGGCCGGTGAACTTCATGATCGATCGCCTGACGTCAATCTGTTTAGGGGCCGGCAAGCTCTTTCTGGCGCAAGCCGAGGGACTGCTGGTCTTGGCGCAGCGATCGGCGATCTGGGGCGCGGCCGCCTTTGCGGGTGGCTGTGCCATTCTTCTGGCCATCATCGGGTTGCTGGTCGCCGTGACTGCCACCATGGCGCTCTATTGGGGGTGGGTGGTGGCGCTGACCATCAGCAGCCTGTTTCTGGGGGTGATGGGCCTGGTGACGATTCTGGTGGCGCGGCACGCACTGACGCTCTCGGCGAGTCGCAGGGATTTGCCTCCGGACATCAGCGCCAAGATCCTGGAGGCGCAAGAGCAGATCAAGGGCCCCGAGGAAGGGGACAAAGGAGCGACAAGCACGGAAGGCTTCCCTTTTGACATCTCGAAGCTGAAGGGGTGGGAGGCGGAAGCCGCGGCGTTTGTCAGCAAGAACCCGGCGGCGGTGGTCAGCGGCGCGTTGTGTGCGCTGGCGATCGTGGGGCCGGGGCGGGTACTGCGCCTCGCCAGTCAAGGGATGATGCTCGCCGGGCTGGTGTCCGGCCTTCGCAAAGAAATGAGTCCAAAGCCGCCCGAAACGGGAACGTAACGGGCGCATATGGAGGCCAAAGCTTGAATATTCGCAAGCGTGCCCAAATGCTGACGACCCCCACCCCGACCGACCCAGTGGAGGCTGAAAAGCAAGCAGAATTGCCTATCACACCCAAAGAAACCCCCGTGATACAATCCGCTCCAGCGGAAACGGGGGGTGAACAAGTGCGGGTACTGGTGATTGAGGACAATCCGAAGATGGCCGCGGGCATTCAGCGGGGTCTCCGTGAGAACGGGTATGCCGTGGATGTGACGCATTCGGGGTTTGAAGGGGAGGACCTGGCGGCGGGCGGGGAGTACGACGCGATCGTGCTGGACCTGATGCTGCCGGATCGCGACGGGGTCGAGGTGTGCCGTAATGTGCGGCGGCGATCGATCACGGCGCCGATTCTCATGCTGACGGCGCTGTCGGGCACTGAGGACAAAGTGAACGGCCTGGACGCCGGCGCTGACGATTACCTTACTAAACCGTTTGAGTTCGAAGAGCTGCTGGCCAGACTGCGGGCGCTGT
>JBAZUW010000145.1:0-8907 GCA_041661205.1 Phycisphaerales bacterium | reverse complement strand
GTGCTCATTGGCCTCAGTGCGGCGCTGCGCGTGCTCGTGGTGTGTCACTGCTATCACGAGCGCGCGGACGTGATTCGCCTGATCTCGGCGCGGAAAGCGACTCCAACGGAGCGGCGCGCGTACGCCACTAGGTGGTAACATGCGAAAGGAATATGATTTCTCCAAGGCGCGGCCGAATCCGTACGCCAAGCGGCGCAAGAAGTCGGTGACCATCCGTCTGGACGCCAGTACGGTCGCGTACTTCAAGCGCCTGGCCGAAGAGTCGGAGATCCCGTATCAGACGCTGATCAATCTGTACTTACGGGATTGCGCGGCGTCGGGGCGTCGGCTCGCGCTGAACTGGAAGCCAGTCCGAGCTGGCGCTGCATAACCCACGTTGGTGCCGACGGCGCTGGTAGGGAGGCGGCCGCGGGCGGTCCGCCCAGACGCACAAAGCCGACTAGTGCCCGCGCCCGCGGCCGCGTCTATTAGAAGCGCCGCAGCACAACGCCAGTCGTTAGACGAACAGGCACTTCTTTCGAGCAATGACAGTAATGCCTCTCCGGCCATACTCGACACGATTGCGCATCTCGCTCGCGATAGCACGCGGCATTGCCGCTGCCCGAGGCGATGACGACACGACGGCAACGCACATCGTGTTGGGCATCCTCCGAGAAGCTGAGAATGGGGCAATCGCTGCTCTGCAGCACGGTGGCGTCCCCCTCGACCAAGTTTGTGCAGAACTCGAGGCGAAGCTGGGGCCGCGGGGTCGCACACAGCCGGACGAGGTTGCTCTTGCGCTCACCGAAGGCGAGCGGCGCGTGATAGAGCGGGCACGCACAGAGGCTGAACTTCGCGGCGACGAGTTCATCGCGCCCGAGCACGCGCTGCTCGGCATCCTGCGCGACGAACAGTGCTCCGCCGCTCAGGCATTTGCGCGTCATGGGTTCGACTATCTTGCGGCGCGGACGCATGTGGACGCGGTCGTGCATCGGCACCCCGCGCCGCCAGGGTCTCCGACTGTCGTCTAACAAGCCGTTGCTGCTGACGAACGCAGATGTTGGTAGCGGCCGCTCCGCGGCCGCGTTCTATTAGAGCGTTCGCAGCAGAACGCCGAGTCGTTAGGCCGCTGCTGCTGGTCCGGTGACGCACTCCGCGTCGTGAAGGTACTTCATAGTGCAGCGCGGTACTTGAGGGAGAGTGTATTGCTAAAACGTCGGTGCCGCTGGTCAAGGTGCGGTGCGATCCTGGTGATCGCTGGGCTACTCGGGTGCGGCGAGGCCACGGGCGTCGTGGCAGACGTGAGCATGCGCACGGATGCCAACTCATATGTCGCGACCGTTGTAGCTAGTAACGCGCTCGTGACACAGTACTCTTTCGAAGTCGTCGTGCGAACGGAGAATCGCTCGCCTAGTCCGGTGCAGCTCCACCGGTGCTTCTCGAGTGATGTGCGGCCGATCTACGATATTGTCCTTGTTGACGCGTCGGCGGGTGCACGCTCGGCTTACATGACCGCCTGGGGGTGCCCGGCGAGTCCGAGCCCGTTGATACTGCCTGCCGGGGCGGCTCGAAGTGACACGTTGAGGTTTCTCGGCGCGACACAGCCGAACGGACCTGCCGGCGCCCCAGTCGACGCGCTCGAAGGGCAAATGCGAATCACGTTCGCAAGCAGCCCACGCCAGCTTCAGAGCAATACGTTTACGGTATCGCGCGCGCCTTAGAGCGACCTCGGCATTTCATCGGCACGGCCTAACAAGCCGTTGCTGCTGACGAACGCGTATGTCGTCGGTAGCGGCCGCTCCGCGGCCGCATTCTATTTGAGCGTTCGCAGCAGAACGCCGAGTCGTTAGGCATACAATGACCATGAACTCGTACGATCCAGATCGCGCTCCACCGCCAGGGGAGTGGCTTGGACTCGACGAAGGTGTGAGGATCGCACTCGTCGAGGACTTTCATCGACGAGCGCGCATTCGCGTGCCAAGAGAAGCGGTGCACGCAACCGTGCACGTGACGGTCGAGAATCAGCTGGCGATGGAACTGCCCGTCGTCGTCGACACGCTCGCTCGGCTCTGTTCCGAAGGACTGGGCCGCCACGAAGCTATCCATGCGATCGGGCTCGTGCTGATGGAGCATATCCAGCACCAATTGGCAGCGCCGTCCTGGGCCCCGAATCCGGCCTACGAGGCAAGTCTCCGGGCACTCACCGCTGCTCAGTGTCGTGATGCTTAGAGTCAACTTTGAAGTGCAACGCTGAGCGTCACGGCACATAGACCTCCTCCGGGGTTCGAAAGCCGAGCCGCTTGCGCGGCCGGCGATTCAGTCGATCCGCGATGCGTTGGCAGTCCGCCTGCGTCAGGTGCTCCATGCTGTGGCGTTTCTTCAGGTACTGCCGGATGAGCCCGTTCGTGTTTTCGTTGGTCCCGCGTTCCCACGCGTGGTGCGGCGTCGCGAAGTAGCAGCGCGCGTCGACGGTCGCCTCGAGCGCCTTGTAGCTGTGGAACTCCGTCCCGTTGTCGAGCGTGATCGTGCGAACGGGCCGCGGCTGGGCCGCGATGAGTTGCCGAAGGCGCGCGTTCACGTCGGGCGCCGCGCGCCGCGCGAGCAGGCCGATGGCCGTGAAGCCCGACTTGCGCTCGACCATTGTCACCGCGCACGCCCCGTGCTGGGTGTTGCCGAGAAGGGTGTCGCCCTCCCAGTGCCCGAACCGTGATCGGTGCTCAGCGCCGGCGGGCCGGTCGGTGATGTGGCGCTTGCCGGCGAGCCGCCCCCGACTGTCGTAGCGTCCGTAGCGTTTGCGCACCCGCTTCGTCGCGACGCGCAGGTGCATCCACAGAGTTCCCCCGCGATGCTTGTCCTTCCAGACGTAGCGGTAGATCGTCTCGTGGCTGATGGCGAGGATGTGGAAGCGAGCGAACCAGCCGACGACCTGCTCGGGGCTCCAGTCCTCGCGCAGCACGGCCTCGACCGCGGCCCAGTCCCCCGGTGTGAAGTGCGCATTCCGACGCGAGACTCGGCGCCGATGGTTCGTATAGGACTGCGCCTTCCCCGGGCGGTAGGTGCGGCCATCCTCGCGCCAGACGTTGCGGCGGACCTCGCGGCTGATGGTGCTCCGATGCCGACCCAGGGCACGCGCAATCATCGTCTGCGTGTACCCTTGCTGCCGCAGCAGCGAGAGGGCATACCTTTCGTGCGGGGTGATCTGGGTGTACGTCATGGCTTCCTTTCTCTTGGCGGAGGATTGAAGCCTAGCGTCTCCCAGGTCACCTCACTCGCTTCTCCGGCTGTTGCACTTAACTTGTGAATGCACAATGCCTAACTAAGGGTTGGTGCCGACGGCGCAGTCAAGGAAGCGGCCGCCGGCGGCCGGCCACGGCGCCCACTCAAGCTGGCGTGCGCGCCCGCGGCCGCGTTCTATTAGGGCGTTCGCAGCAGAACGCCGAGTCGTTAGACTGACCAAAGGGGACAGCGATGCCCTTGACGACAAACACGCCGCGCATGACATCTCTCGCCCCACAGCTTCTTGTCGAGGATTTGCAGCGTTCGATCGTCTTCTACCAGAAGCTCGGCTTCACGTTCGGCGAGCCGTGGGACGGCTTCTACGCGATCGGCCAACTCGACGGGCTTGAGCTGCATCTGAAAGAGGCGCCAAAGCGTGCGGAGGAACGACGGCACCGGCACGAGAGCGAGCATCTCGCCGCCGCCGCAGGCGTACATGGTATCGAGGCGTTCTTTCAGCGGTGCATGTCCAACGGCGCCACCATCCTTCGGCCGCTCGCGCCGACCGCATGGGGTACGCTGGATTTCTACGTCGAGGACCCCGATGGAAACATTATCGCTTTTGGGGGTCGTCCCGCCGCAGGCTAACCCGACCATATGAAAGCGCATAGCCTCGCCGCGTGAGCGGTGATGGGCGCACCATTGGTGAACGGTGCGAACGAGGAGGCGGCGATGACAGTGATCGGGCTGGATCTGCACAAGCGGTACATCACGGCGTGCGCGATGACGGAAGATGGCGCAATACTCGCGGAGTAGCGGCGCGTGGTGCCGGAGGTCGAAGCGCGTGAGGCGTTCTTCGCGGGACTGCCGGCCCCGCTGACGGTCGCGATGGAGGCCACGCTGTACTGGGCGTGGCTGCATGATCAGTTGGTCGCGCGCGGCATCACGGTACAGGTCGCGCACGCGTACCAGGTGAAGCTCATCTGGCAGGCGCGCGCGAAGACCGATCCGATTGATGCGCGTAAGCTCGCGGAGTTAGCGCGGACGCATCTGCTGCCGACGGTCTGGGTGGCTGGGCCGGAGCTGCGGGGGCAGCGGAAGCTGCTGCGGGGGCGCGCGTATCTCGTCCGGATGCGGACGAGCGTGAAGAATCGCATCCACGGGCATCTGATGGCGGAGAACTGCCGCACCGCGGTGACCGACGTGTATGGCAAAGCGGGGCGGGCCTGGCTGGAGACGCTGGCGCTTCCGGCCGCGACGCGGCTCCAGGTGGATCTGCTGCTCGAGGTGATCGACGCGCTAAACGTGAGGATCAAGCGCATGGACCGGGATGTCGCGCGGCTTGCGCGCCACGAGCCGGTATCGCTGCAGTTACAGACGGTGCCTGGGATTGGGGTATTCGGTGCGATGCTCCTCCTGACGGAGATCGGGTCGATTGATCGATTTCGGTCGAGCCACGAGCTGGCGGCCTACGCCGGGTTGGTCCCGAGCACGCACAGCTCGGGGGGCAAGACGACACACGGCGCGGTGGGACGCGCCGGCAACAGTTGGCTGAAGTGGATCCTGATCGAGGCGGTGCAAGCGCTGAAGCTGGCGCCCGGTCCCATTGGCGCACAGTATCAACGATTAGTGCGGGCGAAGGGCAAACAGAAGGCGACGGTTGCCGCCGCGCGGAAGTTGTGCTGTTACCTGTTCTGGATGTTGAAGGAAGGCTGGACGTACGAGCAGTGGTTGTTGCAGCATCACAAGCTGGAGGTGCGCCCGACCCAACGCATGGGCACCGCGGCGTAACACGACCGCGCCCCCGGTAACCCGATTGGGCCACCTCCTTCGAACGAATGCTCCTGTGCCACGCTGCGCACGAAGAGGCGCGTGAAGCCAGCTTCGCCCCAACGCGATGCTGTGCTTGGTGGAGAGGGAGTTGGCGGGATTGAGTGCGCGGGTGTTGGGCGAGACACGGCCGGCGGTGCCGGTCATCAGGCGGCGTGTGCCCTTGCGCTTTGAGCTTTCAGAGGTGCGTTGGTGCCGACGGCGCTATCGAAGGAAGCGTCCGCGGGCGGCCGAGATCGCCCTGCAAGCGTGAGTTGTGCGCGCGCCCGCGGCCGCATCTCTTAGAAGCGCCGCAGCACAACGCCGAGTCGTTATGGCGTCTGGCCACCTGAGGGCCTGACTCGAAGCGCGCGCGCACCACCGCCTTTCTGCGGGAGGCGAGCTGTTGCAGCTTTTCCGAGATCCTCCTCACAGACCACCGATTGGATGGCAGAGCACGCGCCACGTCTTCATGCGCTCGACGCGCTACGCGGCTCGATGATGCTGCTCGGCATCGTCCTGCATTCAGCCATCAGCTTCACCGTCACCTGTATGGGCGCGGCGTGGCCGTACAAGGCCGCGCAGACGTCGGCGCTGAACGACCCACTCGTGTTCAGTATCCATCTATTCCGCATGCCGACGTTCTTCGTGGTCGCCGGACTGTTCGCGGCGATGCTGTACTCGCGCCGAGGCAAGGGGGACACGCGCGCAATCGCAGCGTCCGCATCGCGCTCCCGCTCCTCGTGGGATGGGTGGTACTGACGCCGCTCGTGAAGTCTGGCTTCGTCCTCGGCATGTCCGGGGGAGACTGGAGCGCGGTCTCCGCCATCTTCGCCAGCGTGGGCAGCATGCATCTCGGTCCGTTCTCGAGCACGCACCTCTGGTTCTTGTACGTGCTGATGCTCTTCTACCTCGGCGCCGGCATGACGGTGATGTTGGTCCCGATGCGGAGCCCGGGGCTCGATACGCCGACTGAGCTTATCCCCTTCCTTCCCTCATTCTTCGCCTCTCTTGCAACAACTTGCGGAACCACTACGGCATCCGCGGCCTCACCCCCGGCGCCCGGCTGGCGCCGGTCCTGTGAACAACGTCCTCATCAACGACAACTAGCACCCTCGGTTGTAGCTGGCCGTACTGGTTCCGTACGGGCCAACAGATACGGAAGTACCCAGAATGCAGGTATTGAAATTGAAGCCGGAGGGGGTGCTCTGCCAGGTAGAAACAATGTTGTTGAACCGAAGCGCGGCAGAATTGTCCGACTGGAAAGTCACGGCCACGCTTTGGAAACCCACGCCAGGAACGGGGTTTTGTTGTGGGTTGGGAGTCCCGAACCAAAACAGGTTGTTCTGCCAGACGCCGATCCCGAACAGCCGGCCGCCGAACTCGGTGCTGGGAGCCTCGCTGAGCGTCCTGAGCGCCGCGCCGGAACTCGTGGCGGTGGGGTAGGTCACGGTCCCCTCCCACACCTGGCCATTTCCTTCGGCACGGAAGGTGGTGCCGGAGGTGAAGGTCATCCGCATTGGCGCTCCGGCAAACCGTGACTCGAAGAAATCCCCGTTGGCGAAGGTATAGGAAATACCCGAGAACTTCGCGACCATCTCGGGGACCAACGGGACGTCAACGGGATTGCGGAACCGGTCAGGTCCCTGATCCTTGCACGCGCCGAGGCCGACGATGAGGGCGACGAACGCCAAACGGGAACGGAACTTCATAGCTGGCCTCCAAGTGACTGGGAACACCCGGTACGTCCTGTAATCTTATCCTTGCTCCCCGTCGCATGACAACTATAATTGGCGCCGCGGGTCCCTGGCCAGACGCAACCGCACCTCCTGCCACGTCCTGCTGCCTCCGGAGTGGTTCTGTGCCCGAACGACGTCGCACCTTCCCGCGCCCCCGCAGGACGACCCCTTGGAGCATCCGTTCTTCGGCGGCTCTGGTCGTCCTTCTTGGCTACGCGGCGCTCTTCCCCCAGACACTGCAAGCGCAACGCCTTCCCGTCGGGGACGGCGACGAAGCCTACCTGAGGGTGCTGCAGCTCCTCGGGCGTGCGCCCGACTCGTCCTCGCTGTTGATTCGTCCCCTGGCCCTTCGTTCCCCGGGGACCGCGGCGGCCGACACGGCGCGCGACCCCTGGTCCCGCCGCTGGGGCGTGACCCGCACCGCAATGGGTGGGCGGCTCCACGTCCACGACCCGGAGATTCTGGGGATCTTCCATTCAGGGTTTCCAGACAGTCGCAACGAAGGGGCCCTGACACCGGGGCGATATCTCACGACGGCGTTGCGAGGCGGCGTCTCGCTGCGAGAGGGCCCGCTCACCGTCAGTTGGCGCCCCATGGCGGCGTGGGTGCAGAACGGTGACTTCCCACTGGCGCCGGTGCAGGTCGACGGCCAACCGGAGTTCGCCTACCCATGGCGTCGCATGGACGCCCCCCAGCGGTTCGGGCCAAACGCATTCTGGCAGCTCGACTGGGGTCAGACGGAGGTCAGGCTGGACCTTGGGCCCGTCTCGACGTCGTTCGGTACCACCAACATGTGGTGGGGCCCCGGGATTCGGAACGCCATCCTCATGAGCAACAACGCGGCTGGCTTCCCCCATGCGACCATCGAGTCGTCCCGCCCCTTGGACATCGGCATCGGGCGACTCGAGGCGCTATGGATGTTCGGGCGTCTTCAGGGCACGGAGTGGTTCGACCGGTCCATCGACGACAACGGCCGCTATCTGACTGGGGCGGCCGTGGCGTACTCACCCGACGCCAAGCCGCTCCAGGGGCTGAGCGTCGGCGCGGCGCGGGTCTTCCTCGCCAACGTGCCTGCCGATGGCATCGCCATCGGCGAGTACCTGCTCATCTTCCAGAGCCCCCGCAAGAAGGACTTCGCGGCCCCCGGCAACCCGCTCGGGGACGACGAGCGGGACCAGCTCTTCTCCCTCTTCGCCCGCTGGGTCCTGCCGGCGAGCGGCTTCGAAGTCTACGGGGAGTGGGCGCGCAACGACCACTCGTGGGGGACCCGGGAGTACGTACTGTGGCTGGGGCACACCGCGGCCTACACCGTTGGCCTCCAGAAGGCCACGCCGCTGTCAGCCGGGCGGGTACTGGTCCTGTCTGCGGAAGCGACCCAGCTCACCAACCCCGACATCGGCATCCGCGACTGGCCTACGCCGGTCTACTATTCGCACGGTCGCGTTCCCCGCGGCTACACCAATCGTGGTCAGGTCGTGGGAGCCGCTCTCGGGCCAGGGGGCACGGCGCAGTTCCTCGGCGCCAGGTTGTACGCCCCGTGGGGCGGCACCTCCCTCCATGTCCAGCGCGAGCTGCTGGACCGGGACGCCTGGCTCCAGAGCAGGCAGGCAGGGCAACTCACCAGTGACCTCGAGGCGCAGATGAACGTGGGGGCATCGTTCACCTGGTTCCGTGGCGGGTGGGACCTGCAAGCCTCCGCGGACCACACCTGGCGCCTGAACCGCTATTTCGTCAGCAAGGACGACCGCCAGAGTACGAGGTTTTCCCTTGGTGCCCGTCGGCGACTCGGGTGGCTTCAGCCGTGAAGCGACTTGAATCGGCCCGGATCTGCCGCAGGCTCCATTCCGTGAGAGGTTGGAGCCATGCCACGACGTTCCCGCATTTCGCCCGAGCTGCGTGACCGCGCCATCCGGATGGTGCAGGAGCAGATCGGCGCTCGTCCGCCGACAACGCCGTTCATTAGCCGAACACCGTTCCGCCCCTCCGCTTCGCCGCTCACTCTTTACGGGTGAGTCTCACGTGCGCCGTACTCAGGTCAGCTCCATCCACACGGACCCGCCCCACATGCATCGCCACTTCCGCTTCTGCCGCGTCGCGCTCCTCTCGCTTGCGCTGTCGAGCCCTGCCTTCGCGCAATACATCACCGGCGCGCGTGACGCCAAGA
>JBAZUW010000144.1:0-9029 GCA_041661205.1 Phycisphaerales bacterium | reverse complement strand
CCTTCCAAATCTTGTGGCACAGGCCTCCGGCCTGTGTCCTTGCAATTCTCGTTCCGGCAGAAGAGTTGCGATCCGGGAGACCATGGTAACTCGGAGCGCGGGTAGGTCAGAGGCCAGAGGCCTGTGCCACGAGATCGGGAAGGTTCAGAGCCTTGCGCATCCCGGCCGGGTACCGTCTCCTGCTCATGCCTGCTCCGGTCACACTCACAACCCCGGTCGAAGACTTGCTTACGCCGCGAATGGCCGCGTTGGTGCGCACGCTCGGCCTGACCAACCTTGGGCGGCTGGTGGCGCACCTGCCGATGCGTCACGAGCGCATGGAGGCCGAAACCACGATCAACCAGCTCGCATCGGGGTCGATCATCAGCACGCGGGGGGAGATCACCGCGACGCGTCCGGTGATGGGGCGGCGGCCGCGCTTTGAGGCTGTGCTGCTCGACCACACCGGGCGGCTTGATCTGGTGTGGTTCAACGCCCTGTACATGCGCGACAAGATTCACCCCGGGGTGCGCGTGCGGGTGCAGGGGAAGGTCAGCCGCCGGGGGCCCGGCCTGCAAGCCGTCAATCCGAAAATCGAAGTCATCGCCGCCGAGGGGGAAGAACCCGCCGAGCACGAAGCCGCGTGGCGGCCGGTCTACCCCGCCAGCGAGAACGTCAACTCGGTGTCGATCTGGCGTGCGATCAAGAAGGTGTTGCCCGTCGCCCTGCCGCTGATCGAAGAGCACCTGCCCGAGGCCTTCCGGCGCGAGCGTGAAATGCCGACGCTCGCCGAGGCGTATCGGATGCAGCATGAGCCGACGAGCGAGGCTGAAATTCTGGGCTCACGCCGGCGCCTGGCGTACGACGAGTTCCTGCTGCTGCAGCTCGGCGTGCACATGCGCCGGGCCCACCTGCGGGAGCGACTGCGCGCCCCCGCGTTGCGATTTAGCGAGGGGATTGACAAGGACATCCGTGCCCGCCTGCCGTTTACACTTACGGCGGGTCAGGAGTCGGCGGTGCGCGAGATCGCCGCGGACCTGAGCCGCGCCACGCCCACCAATCGGCTTATTCAGGGAGATGTCGGTTCGGGCAAGACCATGGTGGCCCTGTACGCGATGCTCATGGCGGTCGCCTCCAACATGCAGGCGAGCCTGATGGCCCCTACTGAAATCCTCGCCGAACAGCACTTCGAGGGGTTGTCGCGCATTCTCAAGGGCTCGCGGGTCCGGCTCGCGTTGCTTACCGGCGGCACCGCAAAGAACGAACGCGACGCCCTCCTCGCCCGCCTCGCCGCCGGCGACATCGACCTGCTCATCGGCACCCACGCGCTGCTCACCGAAGATGTGCGCTTCAAAGAGCTCGCTGTTGCTGTGATCGACGAGCAGCACCGCTTCGGCGTCCACCAGCGGGCCCGCTTGCGCGCCAGCGCCACCGACGACAAGAGCACGCCCCATGTGCTCGTGATGACCGCCACGCCGATCCCGCGCACGCTGGCGATCACGTTGTTCGGCGATCTGGATATCTCGGTGGTCCGGGGCTTGCCCCCGGGGCGAACGCCCATCGAAACCGAAACCGTGGGCGCTGAACTCCGGCGCGACGCGTATGAGGATGTGGCCGCGCGGGTGGCCCGGGGCGAGCAGGCCTACGTCGTCGTCCCCGCCATCGAGCCGGGCGAAGCCGGAACCGGCGGCGAGCCCATCCGCGATGTCCGCACCGTCCAGACCGAGCTTGAAAGCCGCTGGCTCAAGGGCGTGCGCATCGCCTCCATGCACTCGCGACTGGCCCGCGACACGCGCGAGGCGACCATGGAGCGCTTTCGCCTGGGCGAGATCAAGGTTCTGGTTGCCACCACCGTCATCGAAGTCGGCGTTGATGTTCCCAATGCTACTGCGATTGTTGTGGAGCAGGCCGACCGCTTCGGCCTCGCGCAGCTCCATCAGCTTCGTGGGCGAGTCGGGCGCGGCTTGCTGCTTTCCAAGTGCTGGCTCATTGCCGACCCCGTGACGCCCGAGGGGGAGCAGCGCCTCGCGGTGATGTGCGCCACCACCGACGGCTTTGTGCTGGCTGAGAAGGACCTGGAGATTCGCGGCCCGGGCGAAGTCTTTGGCACTCGCCAGTCTGGGTTGCCGCCGTTCAAAGTTGCGGACCTCATGCGGGACCGGGCGTTGCTGGACATGGCCCGGCGCGATGCCGCGGCGTGGGTGAAGAGATCCCCCGTCCTCGCCTATCCCGAAGAGGCTGTGCTGCGCCGCCGCCTTCTGAAGAGCTACGGCGACACCCTCGGCCTCGCGGATGTGGGTTAGCCCTCACGCAAACCCACCAGTTTGTGCCGGAGCCACAAGTTGCACGTCCAAACCGCACAACTTGCACAGGCCTGTGCGGTTGGTATCCTGTTCGGACGGTGTTGGTGTTTTCCGATTCTTCCCGGGTTTCCCGTGAGTGACCCGGGGCGCGTCGGCGGGGGCGTACGAATGCAGGATTCGCAGCTGCATCAGAGGCTGAAAGCCGCCGTGGGGCGCCGGACGTTCCGCGAGCTGGGGGAGCTCACAAGCACGCACCCGGAAACCGTGCGGCGGTACATGCAGGGGCACGCCCCGAGCGTGGAGTTTGTGGCGACGCTGACCGCGGCCTTGAAACTCAACGGCGAATGGCTCCTGACCGGGCGCGGGCCGATGTTCGCGGCGGACATCAAAGACCATGCGCTGCGTGACGCGAACCCCGGCGAACTGCTGGCGGCGGTGGCCGCGACGCTGGAGAAACTGACCGAGCGGGTGGAGCGGATCGAGGTCTTTTTGCAGACGCTGGAGCTGCGTCTGCGGGCGGGAGCGGAGCACCATGGCGAAGCGGGCATTGTTCACGTATCCGACCGGGTCCGATCCGTCGCCGACGCTCTCCCCCAGCGAACACCTCCGGATGCTGGTGGAACTGCTTGAGCCCGCCGGGCCGGACCTCGCCCGGCGCTGGCTCGCGGCGTTGCTATTGGTCGACCGCGAAGACCGCCCCGCCCTCGTCGCCGAGATGGAACGGCGCGTGGCGGCGAGCTATGCGCCGCGCGAGCGTGCCTTGGGGCAGGACATGCGGGACGAGCGTGGAGAAATACACGTGGTGGGGCCGCCCGTGCAGCGCGAGGGATTTGTGGAGCAGGTGATTACGACGTACGCGAGAGAGGAAGCCGCGGCCAGCAAGCCCGCCAAGCAAAGCCGCCGGGGCAAGCAGGCGTGACTCCGGCAAGTTGGTGTCTACGAGCCCGAAGCGCCAGCGAGGGTTACGGCGGCGCCGAAACGTGTTGCGTCCTGAAGGTCACCGTGCCCCTCGCTGGCGCTTCGGGCTCGTAATTCCGCGCACTTGGGGCCAAACCGTGGTAATTTGCCGCGCGTCCAGTCCGGCTGTGGCGCGAAAGGACCTTGTGGTTCACGCGATGCACCGGGATAACGCATGAGGGGAACTAACATGATTCGAATCACCATGACTCGCGTTCTCGCGGCCGCCGCGACGTCGGTTGCGCTTGCACTGGGCGCGTGCAGCAGCACCGGCGACCATTCCGCCAAAGCCGCGGCGAAGGCCGAGGACCCGGCCGCCCACGCGCAGGGGCCAATGATGAAGTTCGTCTCGCGCCTCGCGGGCGACTGGGAGATGAAGGGGCCTGACGGCAAGCCGATGCTGGCGATGCGGACTCACGTGATGGCGGGGGGCAGCGCCGTCGCCGAGACGATGTTCCCTGGCGGCCCCCATGAAATGATCAACATGTACCACCTCGATGGTGACGAACTGGTCATGACGCACTACTGCGCGTCGGGCAACCAGCCCCGCATGCAGTGCTCCAGCACCGATGGGAAGTCCGTTGAACTGACGCTGCGCGACGTGACGAATCGGCTGGACTCTGACGAAACCTACATGGGCTACCTGAAGGTGACGCTGGTCGACGACGATCACCTGATCCAGGAATGGAAGAACTTCAGCGGCAACAAGGAAATGGGCAAGGTGAGGTTCGAGTTCACGCGGGCGAAGGGGTGAGCGGTCGGCTTCCTGGGTGGCCCGGCGGTCCCCGCCGGACTTCCCTTTTCTTCAGCCCTTGCGGTCGTCTGACGTCTACCGCGCCCGGCGCATCCTATGAATTGCTCATGAAATCAGCCTCCTCCCGGTGGACCATTCTTACCTCTTGCGCCGGCATCGTGCTTGCCGCCGGATCCGCGCTCGCGCAGGCTGGGTCGCCTGCGGCCGCCGCGCCGGAGTGGCAGGCGGCCGAAGCACCGCTGCTGACGCACCATGTTCAACTCACGTCGCGCGATCAGTTTGTGAAGGCGGGGGAGGCGTATTTCAGCCCGGATGGCGAGTGGATCATTTTCCAGGCGATCGCTGTGCCCAAGGCGGGCGAAGAGGCCGACCCGTTTTACGCGATGTACGTCGGTCGCCTGGTTCGTGATGCCGCGGGGCACGTCACCGGGCTGCGGGGCATCGGCCGGATCAGCCCCGATCACTCGGCCAACACCTGCGGCTGGTTTGACCCCAAGGACCCGTCGCGTGTCATTTTTGGCAGCACGGTCGTGCACCCCACTGACGAAAAGAGCTCCGGTTTTCAGGTCGGATCGCGGCGGTATGTATGGCAGTTTCCGAGCGAGATGGACGTGGTGAGCTCTTACCCCTTCGCCATGCTCGACCCCGGGGAGCGGGGGGTAGTGCGCAGCGACATCGCGGTTGAGCGTCTGATCTCGCGCCCCAACTACGACGCGGAGTGCTCCTTCAGCGGCGACGGGCGATACATCCTTTACGGCCACGTCGAAGATCGCCCGAAGGACCTCGCGCCCGACGCGGCGTATCGGCCCGACGCCAACATCTACATCCGCGACACGAAGACTGGCAAAGACCTTCCGGTCGTCAGCGCCCCAGGCTACGACGGCGGCCCGTTCTTTTCTCCCGATGGCACACGCATCTGCTATCGCAGCGATCGCAAGGGCGACGACCTGTTGCAGCTGTACATCGCCGAGCTCGCGCACGACAACGATGGCGTGCCCACCGGCATTGCCCGCGAGTATCAGCTTACCGACAACGGCGCCGTCAACTGGGCTCCCTTCTGGCATCCGAACGGCAAGTTTCTGGTGTATGCCAGCAGCGAGATCGGCCACCAGAACTATGAGGTGTTTGCTGTTGAGCTCGACGCCGCGGCGATGGCGGGGGCGGCCAAGGGCGTGGCGCCCGGCACGACGGTGAACGCCACCAGCGCCCGCCGCGCGAGGATCACCAACGCTGCGGGGGCCGATGTGCTGCCCACCTTCAGCAACGACGGGAAGCTGTTCATGTGGACCTGCCAGCGGGGCCCGATGGCGGAGGGCGAGGCCAAGCCCAGCAGTCAGATTTGGATCGCGGAGTGGAATGGAGAGCCTGAATTCAAGGACGCGCCGGCGGCGACCAAGCCATAATTGCGATCATGGGCACGGCGCCCGCGTGGGAAGGGACCGAAGGCTCGGCGAAGTTCCCGGCGCCTGTGCCGGCGACCACGCACGCAGGAGAGAATCATGAGCGAAACGCTCTTTGGAAACGCTGGAACGGCCCCCAACAACGACGAGCGCCTGGTTGACGCCTATGTCGAAATCGGGCGAACGCTCGACGACTTGCCCTACACGCAGGACTTTGAGGCCCTGCTGGAGCGGATCGGTGTGGGGGTGGAGGCGGCCGGGCGGCGCGAGGTGTTTCATCGCCTGCACAACCTGCGCAAGGCGAGCAAGCTGCCGAAGCTGGGGCGCGGCGAAACGGCCCCGACGCTGGTGGAGCCCGAGGAGGAGCGATTGCTGGTGCAACTGGTGACCGCATCGGTGGGCACGCTGGGCCAGCGCGACCAACTGCTGTATGACGCGAAGTTCGATGAGATTGTGGGCACGTTCAATGAGAAGACCGGGCGGAGTATGACGCCGCACACGGTGTGGCGGTTGGTGGCGAAGCTGGCGAAGTGAGGCTAGACCGTTTCATGCCACTGGCGCTGCCGCGAGGTCGGTGGGAGCGGGAGGCCGCGCGATGGGCTCGCGGCCCAAAACGGCACTGACCTCTCCGCGAGGCGCGAAGAGGTCAGTGGCACGATTCAACGGATTTGCTCACGCCGGCGTGGGCAGCCCGCCCGGGGGCAGGTCGGGGGAACTGGGGTTCTTCTCCAGTTGCTCCAGCACCGCGGCGGCGGCCTTGCGGCGTTCCTCAGCCCGGATCTGCTCGCTCACCGTGGGCTTGGTGATCGTCTCGCCCCGCATGAGGCGCTCGACATCTTCGGCGTTGAGGGTTTCGTAGCGGATCAGGGCTTCGCCGACGGCGACGACCTTCTCCCAGTTCTCGTCGAGCAAACGCTTGGCGTCGATGAACGCCTCGTCCACCATGCGACGGATTTCCTCGTCGATCAGCTTGGCGGTCTCTTCGCTGAAATCGCGGCTTTGCAAGTACACGTCCTTGGTGTCGGCCGGGGCGTAACGCACGAAGCCCAGGCGCGGGCTCATGCCCCACTCGCGGATCATGGCGCGGGCGCGTGTGGTCGCCTGCATGATGTCCTGTGAGGCACCGGAGGAGATGTCGCCCGAAACGCGTTCCTCGGCGATGCGGCCGCCGCAAACCATGCGGAGCGTGGCCTTGAGCCATTTCTGGGCGTAGCCGGTGCGGTCTTTCTGCGGCAGGCTGAAGGTCGCGCCGCCGTAGTTGCCGCGGGGGATGATGGTGACCTTGTGCAGGGGGTCGCCATCTTTCAGAAGAGACTGCAGCACCGCGTGCCCGGCCTCGTGATAGGCCACCAGCTTGTTCTCTTCCTTCTCGCGCACGCGCGATTTCTTGGAGCGACCGAACTTGATCTTGTCGCGGGCTTCTTCGAGGTCGTCGTGCTCGACGGCTTCCTTGTTGGTCATGGTGGCGGAGATCGCGGCCTCGTTGATGATGGCGGCGAGGTCGGCACCGCTGAACATCGGCGTGCCGCGCGCGATCTTTTCGAGGTCCACGCTGGGGTCCATCTTGATGCGCTTGGCGTGCACGCGGAGGATTTCGAGTCGTCCCTTGAGGTCGGGGAGCGGCACGACGACCTGGCGGTCAAAGCGGCCCGGGCGCACCAGCGCGGGGTCCAGCACGTCGGCCCGGTTGGTGGCGGCCACCACGATCACGCCGTCGCTGGGCGTGAAGCCGTCCATCTCCACGAGGATGGCGTTGAGCGTCTGCTCGCGCTCGTCGTGCCCACCCTGGTTGAACCCCGACCCGCGACGGCGGCCAACCGCGTCGATTTCGTCGAGGAAGATGATGCAGGGGGCCGAGTCTTTGGCTTGCTTGAAGAGATCGCGCACGCGGCTGGCGCCCACGCCCACGAACATTTCGACAAAGTCAGAGCCGGAGATGGAGAAGAAGGGGACGTCGGCTTCGCCGGCGATGGCCTTGGCCAGAAGCGTCTTGCCGCAGCCGGGTTCGCCCACGAGCAGGATGCCGCGAGGGATGCGCCCGCCGAGCTTGGTGAACTTCTTGGGGTTCTTGAGGAACTCGATGATCTCGGTGACTTCTTCCTTGGCTTCGTCGATGCCGGCGACATCGGCGAAGGTGACGCCGGTCATCTCTTTGTTGAGAGTGCGGTGGCGGCTCTTGCCGAAGTTGCCCAGGACGCCCGCGCCGCCCCCGGCGCCGCGCAGGCTGCGCGAAATGAGGAAGTAGATGAACCCCACCACGATGACAATCGGCGCGGTGAAGATCAGGATCTGCATCAGGGGGGACGTCTGCACCGAGGTGTAGTTGCCCCCGGTGATTTTGTCCAGCCGGTCCATCGTCGGCTTCTGCGAAGTGGCGTTGAACTGGATGCGCACGGCGGTGGGGGTCTGGCTGTCGGGGCCGGCCGCCTGCTTGGCGGTGATGGTGTCGTCGCGCACCACGACCGAATCTTTTTGGATCTGGTTGGCCTTCCACAGCTGCTCGAACTTGTCGATGGTGATGCTCTCGCCCCGCGGCTGGGTGAAGAGCATGACGAGGAAGAGGGCAAGGGCGGCGGCGGTCACCATGCCGAAGATGCCCAGCGAGGGCGGTTTACCCGGCCCCTGGTTCTTGCCATCCGGCCCGGGTTTGGAGCGCTTCTGCGGGGAGCGACCTTCCTTGTCGCCGCCCGCCATAAACGCCCCGATGCGACTCAACAGCCAGCTCGCCTTCGCGGCCGGACTTTCATAGCTCATTTCAAGGCTCGGCACGCTGTGGTCTCCGTGGCGGACCCGTGCATCCAAACACGCGCTTCCGCTCTATGTTTTCGGCATCCGTGGGGCCGGGATGCACCCCGCACGAATGATTCTGTCGTTCCACCCGCGTGACGTCACCAGCTCATCCCGCGGCACCGGCCAGCATGCTGCCAACGCTTTTCACCTGCTCGGCTGCAAAAGATAGGCATGCTTGGCGTGATCCCCCCTTGGGGCCGTCTCCACCTGTACGAACGCCGCGGGCCTGGGGATCGCGCCCACGCCCGGTTTGTTCGGTACCTGCGGGGTGGAGAATCGTTGCAATCGTCGCGGCCTGCCACATTTGGCCTACCACGACTCACGCATTTCGCTCACGATGTCGCGGGCGAGGCGCTGCACCGCGCCGTGACGTCCGGTATCGATGCGCTCGCCGGAGTTGGGGACCGGCACGAAGGTGTCGCTGGCGGCGAACTGCCGCCGGCTGGTGAGCACCTTGCCGGTGCGGGTGTCTTTCCAATCAAAGTCGATGGTGAGCGTGACGGACTCTTCCTGCACATAGCCGGAGCCGCGCTGGGTGGAGAGGCGGCGGAGTTCGGACTTGGTGACGACACCCTTGAGCTGAGACTCGGCGTTGCCGCCCTGGACGACGCGGAGGTCGGTTGAGCGTTGGAGTTCCTTGATGATCGCGTCGGTGAGTTCGGTTTCGACGCCGGTGTCGAAGGTGTAGTTGTCGAAGATCGGCACGCTCACGCTGTGAACGTTTTCGGGGTAGGTGGATTGGAAGGAGTAGCCCTGGTTGGGGTCGCTCGCGCAGGCGCCGAGCATGAGCGCGGCGAGCGAGGCGGCGAGCCATGCGAGCGTGTGGCGCGCCGTCACGGCTGCTTC
>JBAZUW010000143.1:0-9116 GCA_041661205.1 Phycisphaerales bacterium | reverse complement strand
GATCTGTCGATCGGGTTGGCGAGCCTGGCACACGGGACTTTCGCCGAGGTTCGCTTGGCAAATCGTCAGTAATGGAGCCGGGGGGAATCGAACCCCCGTCCCGAGGCAGTCAGCACGCCGCATCTACGAGTGTGTCGGACGATTTGATCTCAACCACACAGACGAGCGTCCGCGCCCTGCTCTGTGGTCCAGCCCCCGGTGTTGTCTCACAGCTGATCCCCGCGGGCGGCGGATCTCTGCCAGCCTGATGTTTTTTGACCCCCGCCTTATCAGGCGTCAAGCGGGTGTCATGCGGCCTAGTTAGGCCGCGAGAGCGTAATTGCTGTTAGCAATTAATATTTTGCACGTTGTTTTACGAGGCCAACGTGCACCTCGACTCGCCACGTCGCGCATTCCCTGTCCGGTCGAATCCAGTTCGGCCCCAGTTGTCAAAGAACGAGTCATTGTAGCGCGGCCAACCTTCGCACCTCGGACCGCACGAAAGGCATCATGACGCCCGCTTCACCGACCGCGAGTGGGAAGTCTGGACCACCAGAACCAGCCCAGCAGGCCAGCCACGAATGCGAACACAATCCAGAGGGGCATCGATACGGAAACGTACGTTGGCGACCTCTTGAAGACCGGCAGCCAGACAGTGGGTCTGCGGCTAACCGCTCGAACGATCGTCGGGGTCATCGGCTGGCCCGGCGCGTACGTGAAGGTGGCTAACGCAGCGCCGTCCCAAATCCCGACCAAACTTCCGTTTCCGGTCGACGCCGCGAGATACACCGGGCTCAGCAGCCAGTTCGCCACTACTCCGAGGCCCACAATGAGTCCCAGCAGTACCGGCCTGATTCTCAAGGTTGCTCGCAACGTGTTTCTCCGCCCTACTGCTGTAAACCGGTGGATTCTACGGACCAACTCCGGGTGCGATGCACTCGCGTACAAAGCGATGCCGCCGGCTCCATACCCTCACGCATGAAGTTCGCCGTCATCCTCCCCGCCGCCGGCTCCTCTTCCCGCTACACCGCCACCGGCGGCCTGCGCCACAAGCTCGATGAAGACCTCGGGGGCAAGCCCGTGCTCCAACGCACCGTCGAGCTCTTCACCAAGTTCGAGCCGCGCGAAGGCTCCATCGCCTCCATCATCGTCGCGGGGCCCGCGGCGGATGAGCCCTTCGCCGAGTTCAAGGATCGCCACGCCGACCGGCTCGCCCTGCTCGGTGCGTCCATCTGCCGCGGCGGGTCCACGCACCGCTGGGAGACTGTTCGTAACGCCCTAGCGTTGGTGCCGCCCGACTGCACGCACGTCGCGGTGCACGACGCCGCCCGCCCGTGCGCGAGCCTGGAACTTCTCGATCGCGTCTTCGACGCCGCCCGCCGCCACGCCGCGGTCATCCCGGCCATCGATGTGCCCGACACTATCAAGCGGGTGCGCGACACCGGCGAGGCGGAAATCGACGACGACCCGGCCGCGGCCATCCTCGGCGCCGCCCCCAAAGGCCGCACGGTGCGGGTAGTCGAGGCCACGGTGCCCCGCGAGAACCTCGTCCTGGTGCAGACGCCGCAAGTCTTCGAGGTCGGCCTGCTCCGCCGCGCGTACGCACAGGAGGATCTCTCAAGCACCGACGACGCGAGCCTGATCGAGCGCCTGGCCGCGGCCGGCGACGCGACCGCCCGCGTCACCATCGTCGAAGGAGAAAGCCGCAACATCAAGATCACCAAAGGCGCCGACCTTGCCTTCGCGCGGCAGATCATGGGGCTGAAGGAAACTGAGGGACGAGCGGTGCACAAGCGGTTTTAGAGTCATGGACTCACTTGGACGTGCCGCCCGGCTCGGTCGAGCTGGAGGTCGGCTCGGGAGTCGCAGTGTCGGGAAATGCTAGATTGAGGCAGAGCGCCGCAGCATTGAGACGTTTGACTGCCTCAAAGAACTCGCCCGAAGCGGGCGGCGACCCCGGAGTCGGCGCTGCCGCATCTTCGATGAGTTCAACATACTGATCATCGCTGAACTGAACATACTTTGTGCTGGGCGACGAACGAAGCGATACCGTGACACCTCCGAGCTTGTTCGGATCGGTCGCGGCGCCTCTGGCTTGAATTTGCACGTGCTCAAGCTGCGTCGCCGGGTCGATGGATACATTCACGTACGCACGCCGACCTTCGACGCCGATGATGTACGTCCGGGTCACGATCACCCGCCACTTCCAACTAACCGCCTTGGAAGCGGAAGATGCGGGCGGCGGAGGGCTCATCCCCGCCGAGATAAAGGCGTAGCCATCTGTCATGCTCCAGTCAGCCGCGACCAACTCGTTGAGCACCGCCTTTGCCTTCTCGAAAATGATCGTGTACTCGGGGCCCGCACCGGAGCCCGGGTACACCGTCGAAGCCTGGAATCCCACCACCGGCACCTTCGCGGGTTCGCACGATGCACTTGTCAGCACCCGACTGATTAACGTCGTCTGGGACGAGTTCTGCCACGACGTCCGATGCAGGTTCTTCTGATCGTCGCACCCGGCGCATGCAATCACCGAGATCGCGGCAGCCGCAGCCAGACTCTGGAAACGCCTCATGCAAACCCCCTCATGGACGAACGCGCAGGCTGCTCTTGCGGTCGAGTACAAACGATGCACCTTCAACCCGCGAGAAGCGAGAAAACGTCAACGAAATCCACGTGCCAGCCGCAGCGCCCAGCATCAAACCGAACACCGGACTAATTGGATCTGCCAACATATTGTACCATATGTACAGACAGATTGTTCCACTTGCCACGAGCAATATTGTAAAGACTAAATAAAACACGACATGCCAAGGTTGAATTTTGCGCCTCTTCGCCAGTAAAACTCCCAGTCCCGTGGCGATCGCCACCGTCGCAAATGCAGACCCGGAACTCGCGACCTGTATTCGCGCCGACGATGCAGCCGCCCTGTCAAGGAGACATTGCACAGCGCTCGCAACCACCTCAGATCCGTAAACCTTTCGACCCCTCAGTTGCACCACATCTCCCTTGGATGTACGCGCATCACCGATCACAAGAATTTTGCCGCCAACCCATTCAAGAAAAGCGTCGTCTGAACACGTAAGGGCCCATTTCAAAGATCGGACTGCGGCGTGAAGCGCATCCGGGCCCGCCACCGAAATCGGAATGATGCCGACTTCGTCCGTCGGCGCTAATGTCGTGATTACCTCGGAACTACCCATCGGTTGCAAGGACATGAGCGAGAGACTATCCGAGCCCTTTTGTGGCACTCTTCCAGCGTGCTCATCAAGTTTCAGGTAATCTAGAATCAGTGTCCTTCCTGCGGCATCTACCCGAGCCGAGACATTGCAATCCGGCCTGCGGCTGGCCGCGAACGCGAGAACGGCCCCGTGTAATACTGGCTCGCCCTCCTGCCGCTGTATGACCGCGTATGCACCGAGTTCCCCGGTCCGGGCGAGCCCCGGCGCGAGATACCAACTGTGAACGGGGGCGGCCGGCGAGCCGTCCATTCTGCGAACGATCTCCGACGACAGTCGCGGAGCCTCTCCCAACGGCGTCGGCCAGCGCGAGCACCCGAAAATCATCCGCGTCCCCGCGGCTCGGCACACATCGATCGCTTCACCGAGCGCACCGTCATGCGGGCTGTCCGTCGAGAAGGAAATGTCGATCACGATCACCGACGCGCGGGCCCGAGCCGCCCGCTTCATCACCGCGGCATGCAAACGCCGCTCACTCTTAGGGTCTTGCAGCGTCACGCCCGGCACCATCGCTTGAGCCGCGATTTCGTCGCTGTCGTCCGAATCGGTGAACTCCACCACGCGAACATCCGGCATGGTCCCGGCGGCCGGGTTTGCCGGGGATTTGATCCACTGCAATCCTGCTTGCACCATGCGACTGGGGCCCTCCGACTTATATAACAAACTCACACCGACAAAATATGCAAGCAAGGTGCAGACTGCCCACGCCACGAGCGCAGACGCCGCCACATTGTGCGCCACCAGCGCCCGCACTCGGGTTTTTAACACGTACCCCACACCATCCCGCTTCGCCGACACCGGTTCCCCCGCCAGATACCGGCGCACGTCATCACCCAGCTCCCCCGCGTTGCTATAGCGCCGAGTCCGATCCGGAGACAGCCCCCGCAGCAAAATCGTCTCAAGCTCGTCCGGCAGATCGGGCGTCACCTCGCGGGGCCGCCGCACCACCCCCGCGGCGACCGTGATCCCCAGCATCTGGTCCGGCACTTCGCTCAGATTCAGGTGCTCCAGGGGCCGCTTTCCGGTCAACAGCTCGTACAGCACCGCGCTCAGGCCATACACATCGCTCGAAGCATCGATCTCCGTGCCCAGCGCCTGCTCCGGGCTCATGTAATGCGGCGAGCCCATCGCCCCGCCCGCGCGGGTTGCCAGCGTCTTGTCAGTCAGGGGCCCCGCCAGCGCCTTGGCGATCCCAAAGTCGATCACCTTTGGCATGGCCGACCCATCGTCCGCTTCCGCCACCAGAATATTCCCCGGCTTGAGGTCGCGGTGAATGACGCCCCGCCGATGCGCGTGCTGCATGGCGTCGCACACCGGCAGAAACAACTCCAGGCGCTGGTCACGCGTCAGCCCGCGCCGATCCGCGAACCGTGTGATCCAATCCCCCCGCACCAGCTCCATCACAAAGTACGGGCGGCCGTCGTCGGTTTCGCCCGCATCAAACACCTTGGCGATGTTCGGATGGTCCAGCATCGCCAGCAGCTGCCGCTCCTGCTCGAAGCGGGCCACCACATCGCGCGAGTCGTGCCCGGGGCGGATCACCTTGATCGCGACGCGCTGCACCATCGGCTCGCGCCGCTCCGCCAGCAGCACAACTCCAAACCCGCCCTCTCCGAGGATTTCGATCGCCCGATACTGGCCAATCCATTCGCCAATGAACGCCCGCTTGGGCATCGGCGCGGTCGTCTCGCCACCGCCGCTGGCCGAGCGCGCGGCGTCTCCCTCAGGCGTCGGCTCGCCGCCCTTTGATCCCCTCGTGCTGTCGCCGTTCTTCCCCGTCACGGTTGATAACGCTAGCAGCCTGAGGCCCCGCAACGTGGACGAGAAAACTGTGGGTTCCCGCAGGTTTTAGCCTACCTAACCACGGCGCTCCGGGTCACCCGCAGGCTCGCCTCAGGGTCTTCCACGCTCACCAGCACCCGCTGGCCCCGCAGATCCTTCGCGCTAAACACAAATCGTTTGGTGGTCTGCCGCCCGGGACCCAGGTCCGGCATCCCGCCTTTGCTTCGCGGCAGCCCCGGCGCGAAGACCGTGAGCCCCAGCGAGCGCGACTCACCCCCGGTGTTCGCCACGCGCACATCCACACGAACTTCCCCCGCCCCGTCCGCCTGCACCGCCGAGAGGTCCACCTTCAGCCCGCGTAGGCCAAGCTCCACTGGTCGCGAAATCTCAATCGACGCGTACGTCCGCTCCGCGGCCAACTGCAGATCCAGCACAAACTGCTTCTCACCGGCCTCTTCGCTCGGGCTGAACGACACCGAAATCGGCACGCGCTCCGTGCGCCCCGGCTGCACCGTAAAGCTCCCCCCGCGAGGTGAGATCTTCCACGACCGGTCCTTGCGCCCCGTTTCAAAGCCGCCCGGCTCCAAAATCGCAAAGCGCCCGCTGAGCGTCACCGGCCAGGGGTTGGAAACCACCAGCGCCAGGTCCTGCTGATCGCCCCCGGACTCGAGAATCGGCGGATCGATCGCCATCGACGCCAGGCAGCGCACCAGATCCACGTCGATCCCCTCAACAAACACGGGCTCCACGCCCACCGGCACATCCACGCCCGGGCGGCTGCCCGCGTCCGTCGTCAACGGCAGCCCGGTCGCGTTCCCGAACACATCCAGCAGGCGCATCGGGCCTTCACCCAGATACGCCCGGAATGACTTCGCGTCCGACGACTCGTTCCACACCACAAGGGCCCCGCCCCGGTCGGCCGGCGCGCCCGCCATCGGCGCCAGAATGAACGCTACTACGCCCTCGCCTGCCGGATACCTCCCCACCACCCGCCGTTCCCCCAGTCGCTCCAGCAGCGCACGCCACGCCGCCAGCTCCGGCTTGGGGTTCGCCTGCGGCCGGCGCGACGCATCCCAGCTCCACGGCTCAAGCAGCGACAGCGTCAGCCCCGGTGCCAAACCGCTTCCAATGTCACCGGCATTCGCCCACAGATACACCGCCCGCTTCACCAGGTCGCCCGCGCCCGCCGCCTCCCCCACCTGGGTCGCGTCCGCGCACTCAAAGACCAGGTCCAACGACGCGTCGCGTACATCGTGTAACGCGCCCCGCCAACTCGCCACCGCCTGGCCCACGCCCTCGGGGGTCATGGCGCTGGGGACGAGCACCGCCACCCGCTCGCCATCGTCGATGCGCCAGGCCTGATCCAGCCGCCCACCCACCAGGAGCGTGGGCGTGGGCATGAGACGCGACAGTGCGCTCCGCACGGTGCCGAGCGAGTTTTTGTCCATCCGCCAGAAGTTCCGCATGTCGCCGATGCCCCCGACGCGCCACCGGCCCACCCGCTGCCCCAGCACATCGAACAAGTCTGTGCCGTAGGGCGTCCAGATCTTGGCGTCACCAACCAGCGCGCTCCACGGGTCATCCACATCCACCTGCGCCGAAGCCGCCAGCGTCAGCGGCACCCTCGGCAGGCTCAGCGTGACGTCGGTCCAGTTGTCATTCAGCCCGTTCAGCATGGGCCCGAAGGCTTTCGCGATTCCGGCTGTCTCCGTCGGCAGCAGCGCATCATCCCACACCGGCAGCGATACATTCCCCACGCCCGCGCGGCTCACCATCGGCACCACCAGATCGCGCATCCCCGCCGGCAAATGCTCATACACCAGCCCGAATCGCCCCCGATCCTGCCCGTGATCTTCGCTGGCACTCTCTCCCGTCGGCTTGGCCCCCGGCGCCGAGATCACGCTCGCGCCGTACATCCACACAAAGTCCACCGACGCCCCCCCCACTACCCGCCCTCCCGCGATCAGGTTCATAATCCCCCGGTACCACCCAAGCCGCGTCACGCGCGGCTGCCATCGCACCGCCGCCGACCCGCCCGCGATGTCGCGGGTCATCCGATCCAGCTCGCGCCCTTCGACGTCGTACACCCTGGCTTCCATCGTCAGCGCTTCGCCCGCCAGGTCCCTCACCAGCATCCGCAGCGCGGGTGCCTCGCTCGACAGCACGATGTTCGCCGGCGACTCCGTGGAAATCTCTACCCGCGGCAACTGCTCGATCGAGACTTCATCGAAGAAGACCCCGCCCTGGTAATCGGCCTCTTCCACGCGCGTCGGGTCCGTCACCGCCGGGTTCAGCTGCGCCGGCTGCAACAGCAGCAACTCAAGCTGCATCCACGCCGCATCGTCATAGCTGCCGATGATCTCGACATTCGCATCGACCCACTCGCCCCCCGTCACGAGCGGCAGAGATCGAACCTCGCTACCAACGATTGTCTTGCCCCCCTTGTCCAGCACCCGCGCCACCAGCACGCCCCGGGCGTGCTGCAACCCCACCGTGCGCACCTTCGCGTGAACCCGGTGGTCCGCGCTCGGAAAAATCGGCACCGCGCCCGCCGCCAGCAGCAGCGAGGTGGAGCCCCCCCGCGTAGGCAGGTACACGCTGCCCACCCCGGCAAAGGCTTCGCCCTCTTCGCCCACGTACGACAGCTTCGCCTGATTCCAGGGCGGGAAGCCCACCCGCCGGCGGCCCTGCGGGTCATCCTGGTCGCGGAACCAATCCCGCGGCACATCCCCCGGGTTTGTTTCCCGTTCTTCAAAATCAAAAACCTTCACCACCCGCCCCGATGCCTCCGGTCGCCGGATCGCCGCCCCATCGCCCGCGACCTTCACCGGCGGATTGACACTGATGGTCTGGGCCCCGGCCAGCGACCCCGCCGCGGCGCACGCGCCCACCACAAGGCGAGCGATCGCCCCAACCCATCTCGACCGGCGCGCAGCGATATCCATGATCCAGATATCGGCCCATCGGGCGGGGCGGCTCAAACAAGGCCCGATCCTTGGTGCCCCCTCCTGCCCCCCCACGCTGCGTTTCCTGCTTCCTCCGCCATGAGCGAGATCCAAAAACGAAAAACGGCGGCACAGGGGTTCACCCGTGCCGCCGCGATCGATGCATTCACAACGCGGGAACAATGCCCCGCGCAGGCTTACGGCTCGACGTAGTTGACCTGCTCGTCGTTACGCACGAGCTTGGTCTGGTCCGAAGTCGTCTCGGTCTGAATCACCAGTTCGCCGGTCTTGCTGCCGTTGCAGACAATGTCGAACGTGATGTTCTGGCCGACGGCGAGGGTGCCGATCTTCCATTCCAGCTTCTGGCCCGTCACGGTCGGAGCAGAGGCCGACGTGGAGGACTTGAACGTGAGGCCAGCGTCGAGGGTCGCGACGACCTTGACGTTGGTCAGGTTGACCTGACCCTGGTTCTTGACAGAGTAGTGGAAGACGTGGGTGTTGCCGATCTGAACCACGCCGGTGTCATCGAAGATGCCGGTGCCGATGTCGGGCACGCCCTCGGTGGAGGTGGTGCACTGATCGGAGACCTGGGGGGCGCACTCGCAGATCGCGACCGCCGAGGCGCTGATGGTGCCCGCGCTGCTGCTCTTGACCACCATGGTGAGGGTCTTGCTGGCGTTGGGGGCGAGGGAACCGATCTTCCAGCTGACGCCGCCGCCCGAGGCGGTGCCGCCGTTGTCGGACGAGACCAGCGTGGTGGTCGCGGGCACGGGGGCGGAGATGGTCGGGTCGCAGGCCGCGTCACCCTTGTTGGTGACGGTGAACTTGAAGGTCAGGTTGCGCCCCTGCATCGTCTTGCCCGGGCACTCGGCCTTGATGGCCAGGACCGGCTGACGGATGATGGTGCAGGCCTGGTTGCCGGAAGCGGTGAGGCCTCCGTCAGCGGCGCCGCTCACGGTGCCGCACTGCTTGTCGCCGGCCTTGCCAGCCTTGCCGCAGATGTCAAAGCTCTTGCTTTGGCCACCCGCGAGGTCGCCCGCGGAGAGGGTGATCGCGCCGGTCTTGCCGTCGGTGGTCGTCCAGCCGGCGGGCAGGTTGTACGTCGCCTTGGCGTTCTTCGCCACACCCGTGCCGGTGTTGGTGATCGTCACCTTGGCGCACACCTGCTGGCAGA
>JBAZUW010000142.1:2432-9130 GCA_041661205.1 Phycisphaerales bacterium | reverse complement strand
TGACCCTCAGCAGCTGGCTTGGGAAGCGGCGCAAGCAGATCTTCAAGCCCCGGCGCCATCTGCGTGCTCTTGGGCGAGGGCAACTGATACGCCCATCCCTTCCAGCGTTCGTTGAGCGCGTCGATCTCGGCTTTCAGTGCGTCGCTGGGGCCCGCGGGGGCTTTGGGCTTGTCGGACGCGGAGTCGGGCGTGGGTGCGGTTGGCTTAGCCTCCTGCGGCGCGGCGTTCGGAGTGTCACTCGGCGCGGTTTCGGGCTTGTCTGAAGGCTGATCTTGCGGCTTGGCATCGGGCGCGGGCCCGTCGGGCTTGCTTTCGGCCTCCGGCGGCGGTTCGTATGCCGCACTCATCGTCCACCACCAGTCGTTGCCCTTCTTAGTGCCCTTGGCGTCGATCACCAGCCCATCAAAGCACTTCACCCTCAACGTCGAAGCTTCGGCGGCGCCTTGGTGTACGGTGTCGGCCTTGGCCACATCGTCGAAGGTGACTCCCGCGAGGCTGTTGGCCAGGCGCGTGAGCACATAATCGTCCTTGAGTTTGCGGCCCTCGGGCAACTGGGCGAGCGTGTACTTCGTTTCGCTCGCGCTGGGGCGGGAGATGTCGGCGACCACCTGGTCGCCCTTCAAGACCTGCACCTGGCGCACGCGCTCGGGGCGAAGATCTTCCAGGCTGCGGATCATCCATTCCTTCGCGTCGGCCTCGAAGTGAAAATCACCGGAGATAAGGTAAGACTGCGCTTCACCGGCGCGCCGGGCGAAGTTCTTTGGGCCCGCCGCATCGTCAAGAGGGGAGGCGCCCGCCGCGTCGAACTGCTTGCGCCCCATGATGACGCTGCACAGGATTTTGCCGCCCGAATCCTTGATCGTGACCAGGGTCGCGGCACTCTTGTCTGCGTCCGGGTCTTCCACAGCCAAGCGGTCGTAGAGCTCCGGCTTGCTGGTCTTGGGCTCGATGATCTCGGCCTTGGCGAAGGTGCGCAGCGTGTCGCGCACGCGGGCGCTGTCGGCCGGAAAGCCGTCTTTGTCAGGGAGCACCCACGTGTCGCCTTGCTTCTGGAGCACCAGGTCGGTCTTGTTCTTGCGGATGATGACGGCCGCGGCACTGTCTGCGGCGGCACCAAATTCAGGCAGAAACTTCGCGTGCGCGGCGACGGTCACAGGAGTGGGCGCGTTGCGGCTGGACAACAACGCATAGCCGCCAAAGAGCACGACGGCGGACACGCCGACCAGCGCGAGCAGCGGTGCGGGCTTCATTGGGCACCTCCGTTCGCCGCGGCCCGGGTTGAGGAACGCCTCGTCTTTCGGAAGAGATACAAGAGCAGCGCGAAGAGCGCCACCAGCAGCGGCATCATCGCGGTGTTGATGATCTTGAGCAGCGCGCCCAGGTGCTCGATGTCCTTGTTGAGTTCGAGCTTGACCTGACGCAGCTTCTTGCGGGTCTCGGCGTAGTCGCTTTTGAACTGCGCGATCTCCTTGACCTGCTCGGGCGAAGCGATGATCGACCCCTTGTCGTCCCGCTGGTTCTGCAGCTCCAGCAAGCGCTTCTGCGTCTCTTCCATCTTCTGTTCCAGCACGCTCTGCTGCGCGACCAGCGTCTGGTCGGCGCGGCGTTGCATGGTGTCGACGGTCGTGAAGGGCCGGTTCGATTCGCGACGGGCCCGGATCGAGATCAGATCATCATTGCCGGTGAGGTTGTCCAGCGCGCTCAGCACAAAGTCCGCGTTGTCGGAGATCCGCCGGACCACCTTCTGCCCGAAGAAATCCTGCTCACGCATCCACATGTTGTCGGAGAGCATGTCGCAGTCCGCGACACAAATCACGCTGATGCTCCCCTTGGATTCCTTCAGCACGCCATCTTTGGGAAGTGGGGAGGGCTCCTGCCCTTCGGGGGGCTTGGGGGGGCCATCGGGGAAGGCGGACTTGACGTTGCCCGACAGACGAGCCGCCAGCGTGAGCTCGCTGGTCCCCGGTGTGTACTGCTTCAGCAGCGCCTTGGGGTCCGGGGGCATCGTCATGAGATCACGGGGGATGAGCGAGCCCGCGGCGGTGGTGTGCACCAGGGGCGTGATGGTGGCGCCGTCCTTCGCGTCCTTCTTGGCTTGCAACGCGCCGGGGGTGGCGAAGAGGAGTTGCCGCAGATTGCTGGTGACGGCATCTTCCTTTGAGAGGGATTTGTCCTGCAGATTGAGCCATACGACGTACGGCACGGGTTCCTGCTTGCCGTTGGCGGCTGGCGCATAGATGCGGAGTGCCAGGTCGCGGTCGGCCGCGATCTTTCCGGGAATCATCTCAACGCCCCACGCGTCCATGAGCTTCTCGAGCGAGGAGGCTTCGCCACCCTGGTTCATGCCGTTGGGGATGGGGGCCTTGTCGTTCTCGCAGTAGGGGTCGGTGAAGACCAGCAGTCGCCCGCCCCGCAGCACGTACTGATCGATCGCGAAGAGCGTGGCGTCGCTGAGGTTCTTGGGGTGCGCGACCATCAGGATCGTGATGTCGGCGGGAATCTCTTTCGTGTCGTTGAGCGTGCGGACTTCATACAGGCCCTTGATTTCGGTGGAGATTCGCCAGGGCGGGGTCTGCTGGGGCTGGCGGGTCATGGGGTCAAACGTAAAGCCGCCGTCAAAGGGAAGTCCGGAGATCATCCCCACGATCGGCTTCTTCGGGTTTGCCAGCGAGTAGACGAGCTTGGAGATGTCGTACTCAAGAAAGCGTTCCTTGCGCGGATCGAAGAACGGAATAATCTCCTTGCCGTCGGTGGAGTTGGTGCCCACCAGTCCCAAAATCAGGTTTTCGCCCGCGTCGCTCACCGGCACCGGCGTCAGGCCGGCCTGCGTGGCCTGGTCCTCTTCTTCGGAGAAGGGTTCGGGGTCGACCACGGCCAGCTTGATCTTGCCCCCCGAGGCGCGGGCGTATTCCTCCAGAGTTTCACGCACACGCTGGGCGAACGACTGAATCTCCGGGCGGCCTTGCGCGAGCTTGGAGGTGTAGTACAGCGTGAGCTTGATGGGTTCGTCAGGTGACTTGGCGATGTTGCGGCTGCCACGCGTGAGGGTGTACACAGACCCCTCAGTGGCATCTAGACGTACGCCCCGCAAGCCCGCCCCCGCGAGCATGTTGAGGCCCAGGAAGAGGGCGAGCAAGGCGAGGAACAACAGCGGAATCTGCAGTGATCGGAGCATTCGGGAAACCTCATTGCTACTGCTTTGGTACGTCGGCTCCCCGAGCCGACGCTCGCGGCGACTTTCTCAAATCCACGCCCTCCCTCACGGTCGGGCTCCTGCGTGCACACTACTTCCCGCGTTCCAGCAACGCGGCATTGAGAACCAGGCACGTCACGATCAGCGAACCAAAGAACACGATGTCGCGAGCATCGATTACGCCCTTGCCGATGGCGTCGAACCGGGTCAGGAAGCTGAACGACGCGATCGTGTCTACGACGCTCTGCGGCGCCCAGCTCTGGAAGAACTCCAGCACCGGCCCCAGCCCCGCCAGCAGAAACCCGAAGCACACCACCACCGACACGATGAACGCCACCACCTGGCTCCGCGTCGCGGCACTCGCGCACGCCCCGATCGCCAGAAAGCTCCCAGCCATCAGAATGCTGCCGATGTACCCAGTCAATATCGCCCCGTTGTCCGGGCTGCCCAGGTAGTTCACCGTGATCCAGATGGGGAAGGTCAGCACCAGCGCCAGCGTCGTGAAGATCCACGCGGCAAGGAACTTGCCCAGCACCATGCCAAGGCGTGTGATGGGCAGGGTGCTGAGCAGTTCCAGCGTGCCGCTGCGACGCTCCTCGGCCCACAGGCGCATCGCGATCGCCGGGATGAGGCACATGAAGAGCCAGGGTTGAAAGGTGAAGAACGAGCGCAGGTCCGCCTGGCGGGCCTCAAAGAACCCGCCGATCTGGAAGGTGAACACGCCCGACAGAATGAGAAAGATGACGATGAAGACGTACGCGACCGGGGTCACAAAGTACCCGGCGAGCTCTCGTCTTAGTACAGCGGTCCAACCTTGCATGGTGTTCTCTCTGGTGGCTCGGCTCTCCGAGCCGAGTTTCCGGGTGTTTTCTCATGTGGCACGGGCTTCCAGCCCGTGTGCGCTGCGTGGTCGGGTGTCAGTTTCTTTCGCACATCAGTGCGGCCCCACGCTCGCGCGGGGGGTTCGTTCAGGATTTCACTCCGGCGCTGGTCAGATCGCGGAAGACATCGTCCAGCCGCCCCCCCTCGGTGCGCATCTGGTCCACCTTCCAGTTCTTGCTTCGTACGAGCTGGTTGATCGCCGGAGCGATATCCCGCCCGCGCGAGGGGATCACTGTGCACGTCACGCGCACGCCCTCGGCCGTGTTGGCGCGGCCCAGGTCTTCCACGCTGGCGACGCCCGCGAGCTTCTGGAACTCGTCGAACACCGCCGTGCCCGCGGGGGGCACCAGTGACACGGTGACAGCGTTGTGGTACTTGGATTTGGCCGCGAGTTCGATGGGCGTGGCGTCGGCCACCACCGTCCCCTTGGCGATGACAACCGCACGCGTGCACACCGCTTCGACTTCCTCCAAGATGTGGGTGCTGAGCACGATGGCCCGCTCGCCCTGGCTGGAGATCTCGCGGATGAGCCGCCGCACTTCGTGCTTCTGATTCGGGTCCAGGCCGTCGGTAGGTTCGTCCATGATCAGTACAGGCGGCTCGTGCAAAATCGCCTGGGCCAGCCCCACGCGGCGCTTGAAGCCCTTCGACAGCGTGTCGATGGGCTGGCGCAACACGCCTTGCAGGCTGGTGCGGGCGATGGCTTTGTCGATCGCGTCGCGCTTGGCCGCCCCGCTCATCCCACGCGCCCGGGCGCAGAAGTCCAGAAACGACGCGGGCGTCATGTCCGCATACGCCGGGGCACCCTCCGGCAAGTACCCGATGCGGCTCTTGACCTCCAAGGGTGCTTCCGCCACGTTGAACCCGCACACCTTGGCCACACCCGAGGTCGGGGCCAGGTATCCCGTGATCATCTTCATGGTGGTGGACTTGCCCGCCCCGTTGGGGCCGAGGAACCCCAGCACCTCGCCGGGCGCCACCGAGAACGACACTCCCGACACCGCAAGGATGGAGCCCGACCCGCTGCCGAAGCGCTTGGTCAGCCCGTTGAGTTCAATAAGCCGCGTCGTCATGCCGGTATTTTCCATTCACACGCGGTTTGTTCGGTGCCGCGTCTGGTCAAAATCCGCGGTAATCTGGCGCTAACACAGCTCCACTCCCGCAACAACAGAAGATGCGCCGCCCCGTCCGGGTCGTCACCCAGCCTCACCATAGCGGGTGATAACCAGCCGGGACGTCCGCAGAACCGCGGGATAAGCCGCGCATCTGGTGCGCGTTGCCCTCCGGCCCGGCCTCGCGGCCCGAGCGGGGTGGCAGCGGGGCGAACCGTATTGCACTGTTGGGCTGGTCGGGTCCTCTGGTGCGTGCGAGTGTTTGCCGTGCACCCTTGGCCCACATGCGTGAGGACCCCCCATGATTCAGTTGCACAACGCTTCACCCCTGCCCGACACCATGTTCACCCTCAGCCAGGTCGGCGATATCGCCGTGCTTGGCATCACCTGCCCTGCGCTGCTCGACGAGCAGGCCGCCGCCCTCGCCCCTTCCATGCGTGACATCGCCCTGCAGAGCGGCGGGCGCATGCTCGTGGATCTCGCCGGTGTCGGGCGATTTTCCTGTGCCTGGATCAACGCCCTCATCGATCTCACCCGCACCTGCCGCGATATGGGCGGGGAGCTGGTCGTGGTCAATGTCCAGTCAAAGGCCAAACAGCTGCTGCGCAGTTCGGAGCTTGATCGGCATCTGCATCTGGGCTCCTCGCGGGCCGCGGCGTTCCAAGCCCTGGGGCATCCGGTGGTCGCCCCGTGGCGCCTCGCGATCGCGCGCCTGTTGGACATTCCGGTCGGTCAGGCGGCCTGATCCCGGCCTGCACTTTCCCCGGTAACCAAAAACGCCGATCCGCCTGTGAGAATGCCGCGTACACGGGGGTATCGAGTTTCCGGTTGTTGGCGTCCCTTGACGGCCGCGATTTGAGGCGGGTGAGAGTAATTCCATGAAGCCAAGACGATGCGCAATGGGGTTGGCCGTGCTGCTGTGCGCGGCGGGCGGCACGTTCGGAGCCGACAACGCCGGGGTGGCGATCGTCGCGCCCGCTCCCGGAGTGCTCAACCTGCGCACGGGCGATGTTGACACCACACAACTCGCCAACCTGTTCACCGGAGATGCGCCCTTCAAGGCCGGCACTCGCTACGTGGTGATGCTCGATGGCCCCATCGACCCGGCCCGAGCCGCGGCCATGGACGCGCTCGGCATCACTCGCCGCGGCTATCTCCCATTGAACGCCTTCATCGCCGACCCCGACAAGACAACCCCCAAGCAACTTCGCGAGCTCGGCTTTGTGCGCTGGGTGGGTTCCTATCAGGACGCTTGGCGCATGGACCCCCTCGTGGCGGCCGGCGCCAATGGCCGCGCGTGGCAGACCGCGCCGCGCCAGGCCCTCGCGGCCGCCGGCATGGTCGCCATCAACGTCTGGCTTTTTGACGGCCTGGCCGAGCAAGATGTACTCCGCACGATGACCGCCATCCCCGGGTGCCAGATCACCTCGGTCAGCCATGTGGGCGCCACCCCGTGCGTCTCCGCCACCATGAAGGCCGCCGACACCGCCAAGCTCGGCACGCTGAGCGAC
>JBAZUW010000142.1:0-2422 GCA_041661205.1 Phycisphaerales bacterium | reverse complement strand
CGTCGAGTTCCAGGGCGAGTACACCGAGCGCAGCAACGCCAACGTCCGCTCGATCGTGCAGAGCGGCGCGCTCAACAACACGCCGCTGTACAACCGGGGCCTGCACGGCGAAGGCCAGATCGTCGGCCTCATCGACAGCGATCTCAATAAGGACCACTGCTCCTTCTCCGACACCGTGCCCATCGGCCCAAATCACCGCAAGATCCTCGCGTACAACACCTTCTTCGGCTCGGCTTCGCACGGCACGCACGTGGGCGGCACGCTCTGCGGCGACGCCGGCACCGCCGCCGACACCCGGGGCGTCGCCTACGCCGCCAAGATGGTGTACAACTACTACCCGGATCAAAACGAACCCAGCGTCTTCGGCGAGCTCGACCTGCACGCCTCGCAAGGCGCCCGGATGCACAACAACAGCTGGGGTGACAGCAGCATCCGCACCTACGACGGCGCCTGCCACGCCATTGACTCCCTCTCGCACGATCAGGAAGACAATCTCATCGTCTTCGCCGTGACGGACTTCAACATCCCCGTCACCAACCCCGAGAACGCCAAGAACTGCCTGGCGGTGGCCGCCAGTGGCGGCAACAACACCATGGGCCAGCCCAGCCAGGACTACTACTGCGCCGGTGGCATCTCCCCCACCGTCGATGGCCGGCGCAAGCCCGAAATCATGGCCCCCGGCTGCGGCACCATCTCCGCCAACAACCTTTCGACCTGCGGCACCATCAGCAACAGCGGCACGTCCATGGCCGCCCCCGCCGTCACCGGTGTTGGCGCGCTGGTGCGCCAGTACTACCAGTCCGGCTTCTACCCCTCCGGCCTGCCCAACGTCTCGGATGGCTTCTCGCCCACCGGCCAGCTCGTCAAGGCCACGCTCATCAACTCCGCCGTCGACATCACCGGCGAATCCGGCTTCCCGAGCAATCGCGAAGGCTGGGGACGGGTCTTGGCCGACAACGCGACCTACTTCGTTGGCGACCTTCGCCGCCTCATCGTGCGCGACGTGCGCAACACCGCCTCTGACGCCCTCAGCACCGGCAGCAGTGTGTCGCTGCCGGTGCGGGTGGCGCCGGGCCAGCCCCTCAAGATCACCCTGGCCTGGGCCGATGCGCCCGGCGCGGTCAACGCCACGTTTACGCCCGTCAACAACCTCGACCTGGTCGTCACCTCGCCCACCGGGCTGGTGTATTACGGCAACAACTTGGCCGCCGGCGAATCCGCCACCGGGGGCAGCGCCGACAGCGTGAACAACCTCGAGCAGGTGCTCGTCACCTTGCCCGTCGACGGCGTCTGGACCGTTGACGTCACCGGCACCGCCGTCAACATGGGCCCGCAGGGGTACGCCCTGGTCGTCACCGGGGGCGTCAGCGAGGTCGTGTGCCTTACCGACTACAACCAGGATGGCAACTCCGACCAGAGCGACATTGATGCGATCATCCAGGACATCGCCGCGGGCACCGCGAGCTTTCCGCCCAACGACCCCGACGTCAATCACGACGGTAATCTCGACGCGGGCGACATCGACTATCTCCTCAACGCGATCGCCGGTGGCGGCTGCCCCTGAGCCCGTCCCTCCCCCCGTACCATCGCGGAATGATGGTCCAACGTCATCCCGTTCTTCGTGCGCTGCTTCGCGGTGTGTTGCGTGCCGCTCTGGCCGGGGCGGCTGCGGCCAGCCTGGTCACGCTGACCAGCTGCGCCAGCACTCCCGTAGGCCCCACGTACATGCCCCCGGATTTCAGCCTGTCACTCACCCTCACCGGCAAAGGCAGCGGCGATCTCGAGCCCGCCTGGTTCGTCGTCGGCCCCGATTGGGTGCTGCGAACCGCCGTGGGTGAGCGCACACCCACCACGCCCCTGCCCGGCGCGGTCCGCATCATCTCCCGCGAGCAGGCTAAGAAACTCTGGGCCCTCACCTACGCCACCGGCGTGCTGGATGAGGACAACCCCGCCGGCACCGCCGTGAGCGATGACTGGGTGCCCAAAGCGGGCGGTGCGCCCGCGGCCGTCATGTACGCCGCCGGGAATGACCTGCGCCGCACCCGCGCCATCGACAACCCCGCGCCGGACTCGGCGGTCGCCGCCCTCGCCCACGAACTGCGCGAGCTGTCGTGGGTGAAGTGACCGGGTAGCCCCTCTCTCCGAGAGGGGCGAGTTCGCCCAGACCCCTCTCGGAGAGAGGGGGTACCCAGGAGCATGTGTGAGCAAAGGCGCCAGTCAGGACGTCATCGTCGGCATCGACCTGGGCACCACCAACAGCCTGGTGGCACTGTGCGATGCCCAGGGCCCGCGCATCCTCGGTGGCGCGTCGGGCTCCATGGTCCCCAGCGTGGTGCGCTACCCCGCCGCCGCGGGCGAGGCGATGGTGGTGGGTGCTGCCGCCCGGCGCGAGGCCACGCTCTTCCCCCGCCACACCGTGAGC
>JBAZUW010000141.1:411-9343 GCA_041661205.1 Phycisphaerales bacterium | reverse complement strand
CTTTCGGGTGCCGACGGGGCGACTCAAGAAGCGTGAGACGAGCGGCGAGCCGACGGAGTGGATTTTTTATGAGCGGGCGAATCGGGCCGCGGCGAAGCTGAGCCATTTCATGATCTACTCGGAAGAGCAGGCCAAGGAACGCTTCGGGACCGAGCCCCTGCCCGTGTGGGTGGTGGTGAAAAAACGCCGCGAGCTGTGGATGCTGGGGAACACGCGGATTCATCTGGACACGGTGGAGGGATTGGGCACGTTTCTGGAGCTGGAGGCGCTGGTCTCGCGCGATCACAACATCGCGAGGTGCCACGAGGCGCTCACGTCGCTACGCGAGGCCTTCGCGCCGATCCTCGGTGAGGCGATCGGGTTGGGGTATAGCGACATGCTGGCGGGGGACGCGGCTGACGCGGCTCGCCCGGGGTGAGTCGCCCGGGTGGCAGGGCAGTCGCCGTCGGGTTCGTTTAACGGCACTGCTTCGGCCGCCGAGGATGGTGACAGAAAAGAAGGCATCCGGGCATGCGGCATCGAGGCATCGAGTGCCGCTTGGCTACTGGACCAGTTCGCCAATGAACGCCGCGTGGCTGCGGGCGCCTTGGCGGAAGCAGTCGAGCTCGAACTTTTCGTTGGGGCTGTGCACGCGATCGTCATCGAGGCCGAAGCCCATGAAGATGGTGTCGAGCTTGAGGACGTCTTTGAGCATGCCGGCGACGGGGATGGAGCCGCCGCTCTTGATGAGGGCGGGTGCTTTGCCGGTGGCTTTCTTGATCGCGCGGCTGGCGAACTCCAGGTGTGGGGAGTCGATGGGGACGGTGACGCCGAAGCCCCCGTGGTGGTCGTGCAGTTCCCAGTGGCAGCCATCGGGCGTGTTGGCCTTGAGCCACTTGAAGAAGAACTTGGAGATTTTCTTGGGGTCCTGGTCGGCGACGAGGCGGAAGCTGACTTTGGCCGAGGCGTGGGCGGGGATGACGGTTTTGGCACCCTTGCCGGTGTAGCCCCCCCAGATGCCGTTGATCTCGGCGGTGGGACGCCCCCACTCGCGTTCCATGGCGGTGTAGCCGTGCTCGCCGATGTCGCCGTCTTTGCCGATGCCGATTTTCTTGAGGGCGGCGATGGAGTTGAACTTGAGCTTCTTCCAGTTGTGCCGCTCCTTCTTGCTCAGAGGAATCACGTCGTCGTAGAAGCCGGGGATTGTCACGCGGCGCTTCTTATCGTGCAACTGGGCGAGCACGCGGGTGAGCTCGGTGATGGGGTTCGGACAGCGGCCGCCCCACAGGCCGCTGTGCAGATCCTGGTTGGCGGCGTGCAGTGTGATCTCGGTGTAGGCGAGGCCTCGCACGCCGTAGGTGATGGCCGGCTTGCCCCGGCCCAGCATGCCGGTGTCGGAGATGAGGCAGACGTCGCACTGGGAGAGAAGGTCTTTGTGGTCGCGCACGAAGGGTTCGAGGTTGCCCGAGCCGCATTCTTCTTCGCCCTCGATCATCACGGTGAACTTGGCCCCGCCGGTGGGGTGGCCGGTGAGTTCCTTCCACGCGCGGCAGGCTTCCAGGAACATCATGACCTGGCCCTTGTCGTCGACGGCGCCGCGGGCGACGATGCGTTCGCCGGGGCCGCCGGGAATGGCGGGCTTGATGACCGGTTCAAAGGGCTTGCTTTCCCAGAGGTCGAGTGGGTCGACGGGCTGCACGTCGTAGTGACCGTAGAAGAGGATGTGGGGGGAGGTGTTGTCGGGAGCAGCGTCGATGGTGGCGAGCACGATGGGGTGGCCGCTGCCGATGCCGCTTTTCCCCTCGCCGGTTTCGACGAGTTTGGCGTCGAACCCCAACTCGGCCAACTGGGCGCGGCACCACTCGGCGGCCTTGCGGCAGTCGTCCTTGTACACCGGGTCGGTGCTGATGCTGGCGATGCGGAGCCAGTCCATCCAGCGGTCGATGGAGGCCTTTTCGTTGTTGGCGAGCCATTCGAACGCGGCGGGTGAGGACATGGGTGCTCCTTTGGGATCCGGGGGTGCCGGGGGGAGAACGATAGCGGCGTCTTCGGTGCCGAAGGGCGAGCGTGAGTTTGGCGAGCTCCGCCAGCGATGGGGACCCTTGCTGGCGCGTCGGGCTCGTAACGCTGGCGTTCCCCCCGCTAACCTTCGCCTCGCATGTGGGCCGCGTTCATCATCATCTTTGGGCTTGCGCTGTTGCTGACGGCCATTGATGTCGCGGTGACGTCGCGCTTGCGCCTGCACTCTCGCGGGTGGGACATGGCGTGGGCGTTGTGGTACCTGCTGCTCGCGCTGGGGGCGGCGACCTTGCTGTATGGGTCGTATGACCATCACTGGCTGGGGCTGGGAATCAGCGCGATCGCAGAAATCCGCGGGCCGCAGGCGGCCAAGGAGTTCCTGGTCAGTTTTCTGTGGCTGGTGGCCTTTGATGTGGACGGGGTGTTTGTCGTTTCGGCGATTTTTGGACGCCTCAACATCACGCCGGCGGCGCGGCGGGTGGTGCTGGCGTGGAGCGGGCCGATTTCGCTGGCGGTGCGGGGGCTGGCGATCGCGGCTTCGGTGTGGATGCTTGGGGAGTTTCCGTGGGTGCGCTTCGCCATGGCGGGGGTGCTGGTGCTGGCGGCGCTTCGCATGCTGATCATCCGGCAGGAGGCGGTCGACCCGGACAGGAGTCTGTTTATTCGAGTGCTGCGCTGGCTGCTTCCGACGCGCCCGGGGAACGAGCCCAACGCGATGATCGGGGTTCAGGCGGGGCGGCTAACGATGACGCCGCTGGTGGCGGCGCTGGTGCTGGTGGCGACGGCTGATGTGTACCTGGCCATCGACTCGGTGCCGGCGGCGTTTGCGATCTCGCGCGATCCGGTGATTCTGTTTGCCGCGAGCGCGATCGCGTTGCCGTGCCTGAGGTCGCTGTATGCGGCGCTGGATGAAGTGCGCGGGTGGCTGCGCTGGGTGAAGATCGGGCTGGCTGTGACACTGGGGTATGCGGCGGTGGTGGTGGCGGCACCGCCTTCGCTGCGCCCAACGACATTGCCTTCGCTGATGGTGCTGGCGGTGTCGCTAGGGTCGGGGCTGGTGCTGGCGCTGGCGACGGGCAAGGCGGCCCGGCGGGCGACGGATACCACGTCGCCCATCGGGGCCGACGCGGAGCGGCTGACGCGCGAGACGCTGTCGACGGCGCGTAAGACCATTGTGTTTGTCGTGGGCATGGCGTTGCTGATTGTGGGGCTCATCATGCTGCCCGGTCCGGGGCCTGGGCTGCCGGTGACGTTTGCGGCGTTGGCGATTTTGGGGAACGAGTTTGCGTGGGCGAAGCGGCTGGTGGACAAGTATCGCGGGCGGGCGATGCAGGCGGCGGAGCGGAGTGCCGCGGTGGCGCGAAAGCGGTTCAGCCCGTGGGTGCTGGTGCCGCTGATCGGGGGCACGATTGCGGTGTTTGTGCTTATTCCGCAGTTTCTGCCGGTGCCGATCGAGGGAGCGATATTGGGGGCGATTCCGACGGTGCTTGGGCAGGTGGCGTGGGGGTACATCGCGTTCTTCCGCAAGACGGGCGCGGCGACGCCCCCACTGCCCGAGCCGGGTGCAACCGGCGAGCCCCCTGAGCGGTAATCTGCTTGCGCATGAGAACTCGCATGAATGGCGTTTTGAGAGTCGTCCTGGCCGTGGGGTGTCTGGCGTGTGTCGCTGCGTTGCTGGGCGGCTGCCAGAAGCCCGACCCACTGGTGAAGTGCGTGGCGACGGCGGTGAGCCCATCGGGGGGGCGGGCGGCCGCGGCGGGCATGCTGGCGAAGGCGTGGCGGGCGGGCGACCTGAAGCTCGACGACGCGATCAATCTTTCGTACGAGTATTTGGAGTCGGCGAAGAACAAGACGCCGCTGAAAGGAAGCACGGTGGTAGTGCCGTCCGCGAATGCGACGGCGTTTGCGGGTGCGGTGCTGGACGCGATTGAAATGGTGCAGGACAAGCTGCCGCAGGGGGGCGAGTTTGAGATCATGTGGTTTCGGATCGGGGGGTTGGCGTTTGCGAGTGCTGAGGAGGCGCATGCCGCGGGGCGATTGCTGGAGGCGCGGTCGCTTGTGTTCGCTGGCGGCAAACGGTGGCAGATCGAGGGGTACTGGCTCGGGCACACGGGGCACGACGGGCTGGCGAGTGTGATATTGGCCAAGAGCGGGGAGCGAGCGGAGGCGATCGGGCGGCTGCGTGATCGCGGGCAACTTGAGGGCGTGGCGGCGGAGGTGTATGAGATGTTGCAGAAGGGGCAGTAGGAGCGGCGCTCGCATCCATCAGCAGCCCGAGCGTGAGCAAGGGCCTGGCCGCGACATTCGCTGGCGAGAACGCTTTCCCTCATTCGTCAAAGCATCTGGAGCGAGGTGCAGCACGATTCATCTCGGGATTCGCCTTCGGCTCATCCCGGGCGTGAGGCGGTTAGAGCTCGGGTGCGAAACCGCGGCGCATGGTGTTTTCGGCGCTCGCACGCGGGTCAACAAAGTGGAGGAGGTATTCGCTGCCTCCGGCTTTGCTGCCAGCACCGGACATTCCGAAGCCACCGAAGGGGTGGCGGCCGACCAGGGCGCCGGTAATGCCGCGATTGATGTAGAGGTTGCCGACGCGGAACTCGCGTTTGGTTTGCTCGATGTGGCTGGGCATGCGGCTGAAGACGCCTCCGGTGAGTTTGTAGGGGGAGGCGTTGGCGATTCGCAGGGCTTCGTCGAAGCTCGGGGCGTGCATGACGGCGAGGACGGGGCCGAAGACCTCTTCGCGGGCGAGTTCGTGGGTTTCGGGGACGCCGAAGAAGACGTGGGGGGCGACGAAGGGGCGGCCGCTGGCGGCTTCGAGGCCTTGGGGAACGTCGAGCGCGGCATAGGCGAGGGCGCTTGCTTTCGCACGCTCGATGAAGCCGGTGATCTTGGCCTTGGCTTCGGCGTCGATGACCGGGCCGATGTCGGTGCCTGGGAGGAGCGGGTCGCCGATGGTGAGGGACTTGACGGCTTCGCTGAGGCGGCGTTTGAAGCCCGTGAAGGTGGGGCCGTCGGGGCCTTGAGAATCCACCACGATGCAGCGCGAGCAGGCGGAGCACTTTTGCCCCTGGAAGCCGAAGGCGGATTGGCGGACGGCGAGGACGGCCTCATCGAAGTCGGCGCTGGTGTCGATGATGAGGGCGTTTTTGCCTCCCATCTCGCAGACGACGTGCTTGACGTGGGTTGGGGGGGTAGTTTGCAGCGTGGGGGCGGCGAAGGGGGAGGCTGGTGCGGCGGCGCTGAGGATGTCGAGGCCCACATCTCGCGAGCCGGTGAAGGCGACGAGCGCCACGCGCGGGTCGCGGACCAGGGCGGCCCCGGTGGTCTCGCCCGGGGCGGGGCAGAAGTGGAGCACCTCGCTCGCGAGCTTCGCGGGCACGCCGGCGGCGATCATGCCTTGCCGCAGAATGTCGCACAGAATGCTGGCGATACCCGGGGTCTGCTCGGAGGGTTTGCAGATGACGGTGTTGCCGGTGACGAGGGCGGCGACCGTCATGCCGGTGCAGATGGCGAGGGGGAAGTTCCAGGGGGAGATGACGACGGCGACGCCCTTGGGCTGGTGCCAGACTTCGTCGAGCTCGCCGACGAAGCGGCCCAGGCGCGAGCGGTCAAAGAGGGGTACGGCGCAGCGGGCGTAGTACTCGCAGAAGTCGATGGCTTCGCAGACGTCGGCGTCGGCTTCGCGCCAGGTTTTTCCGCTTTCTTTGATCATGACGCCCGCGAGGCCGTCGCGCTGCTGGCGCATGAGGGCGGCGGCCTTGATGAGAGACTCGGCACGCACGCGCGGGTCGGTGTCGCGCCAGGCGGGGAAGGCGGCGGCGGCGCGGGCGAGCATCTCGCTTGCCAGCGCGGGGGTGCGGTCGTTGGAGACCTTGGGGACGGTGGCGCGACCGATGGCCGCGGCGAAGGCGTCGCGTTGGCGCTTTTCGGCGAAGTCGCGCCCGGGCTCGGTGAAGAAGGGGCGGGTGTTGGAGAGGCCGGAGGGGGCGGGGCTGAGGTTGTGACGCTCGGGGAGAACCTCGGGGGAGAAGCCGGGGATGGCGGCTTCGCCGGCCTTGGGGCCGGGGACGCGGAGGAGCGCGGCGGGGTCGGCGTTGTCTAGGAATCCGGCTTTCAGCCAGCTTTCGTTGCTGGTGTTTTCGAGCAAGCGGCGAACCAGGTAGGCCATGCCGGGGATCATCTCGCCCACGGGCACGTACTCGCGCATGCGCAGGCCCATCTCGGCGGCGGCGTATTTGAGCTGGTCGGCCATGCCGTGGAGCATCTGGAGTTCGATGGCGTTCCAGGGGAGGCCCCGCTGCTCGCAGGCCGCCAGCACGCTGGCGATGGAGCGGACGTTGTGCGAACCCAGCGCGAGCTTCACGCCCGGCTCGCCGGCTTTGCGGGGCGTGGCGTCGAGGAAGATCTTGGCCATCTGCTCGTAGCAGGCGTCGGTCTGCCACTTCACGGGCCAGACCGGGCAGGGCCAGCCGTGGAGTTCGCTTTTGATGGTTTCGGCGTCCCAATAGGCGCCTTTCACAAGGCGGACGGTGACGGTTTTGCCTTTGGCTTTGGCCCATTCGCAGACGCGCCGGGCGTCTTCGGGGCCGCTCTTGAGGTAGGCCTGAATGGCGAGCCCCGCGTGGAAGTCGACGGCTTCGACGCAGCGTTGGAAGAGCTCGATGGTGAGGTCTTTGAAGGCGAAGTGTTCCATGTCGAAGTTGACGAAGACCCCGCGGTCTTTGGCGGTTTCGAGAATGGGCACGATGCGCTTCATGAGGTCGCGGATGGCGCCTTCGGAGTCGATGGGGTCGCAGCGGGCGGAGAGGGCGGAGATTTTGATGGAGACGTTGGTGCGGGGGACTGCGCCGAGGTGGTCGGTCTCAAGGAGGGGTTCGGCTTTCCAGGCCTGCACCGCGCCGGGGAGGTTGCGGACGAGGTCGAGGTACTTGGCCTGGTACATGTCGGCTTCTTCGTCGCTCACGCAGGTTTCGCCGAGCAGATCCACGCTGAAGGCGATGCCGTCGTCCCACATGGTTTTGAGGCCGGGCAGGGCGCTGGCGGCGTCGGTGCCGGCGATGAACTTGCTCGCCATGCTGGTGATCTGGGAGGAGATGGTTTTGACGGCGAGGCCTTTGGCGAGGCCGCCAGCTTTTAGGCCGGCCGCGATGACGGGGGGGACGCTCACGCCGGGTTGATCGAGATAGTCGCGCAGGTGGTCGTAGACATCGTCGGTGGTCTTGAGCATCGGGAAGGCATCGACGAAGCGGAACATCTGGACCTTGAAGTTTGGGTCCTTCATGGACCATTCCATGAGCGCGTCGCTGTAGAACTTGGCGGAGAGCAGGCCGGTCTTGTGGCCCCGGGCCCGGGCGAGCATGTCGGTGCCGATGTCGAGGATTCTGGCCTCGGCGGCTCCGGTTGAGACCGGCGTCGGAGCGGGCACAGACGGAGCGACCTTTGACTTGCGAGAGAAGAGGGCCATGTGAGTCCCCAAGGAGGCGAGCGAGCGGTACCGGCAAAACTGTAGATGGGAGTGTGGAGGGAAGAAGAGACGGAGTTCCGGCGAGACGAAGAGACGAAGTTCAAGAGGCAGGAAGCGATGGAGTTCAGGGGCGTCGGGGTTGTTGGCAGTTTTGGCGTCGATGATCTCGGGATTCGCCCTTTGGGCTTATACCGGGTGTGCGCTGCATTTCCCTAGTGCCTAATGCCTAATGGCTATTGCCTAGTCCCTAGTGCCTTCCTCCTATCCTGTGCCTGCTCATGTCCTCCCCCACTGCCATTACCATCGGAACTTTTGACGGCGTTCATGTCGGGCATGTGGCGCTGGTCGCGCGGGCGCGCGAGCGGGTGGGGCCGGGTGGTCGCGTCGTCGCGATGGTCTTTGACCCGCATCCGTTGACGGCGATCCGGCCGCAGGCGGCCCCGGCGCGGCTGTCCACCTTTGAGCAGCGGGTGGCGTGGCTCAAGGCCACGGGGGCGGATGAGGTGGAGCGGCTGGCGCCGACGCCGGACCAGTTGGATCGCACGCCGCAGGAGTTTGCGCAGGAGTTCGTGGCGCGGCATTCGCCGTCGTGGGTGGTCGAAGGGCACGATTTTCGGTTCGGTAAGGGGCGGCAGGGGGATGTGCAGGTGTTGGCGACGCTGGGGAGGGCGCTGGGGTTTCGGGTGGAGGTGGTGCCGCCGGTGGAGGTGGGGCTGAGTGACCAGCTCATCGCGCGGGCGAGCAGTTCGCTGGCGCGATGGCTGATTGTGAATGGGCGGGCGGGGGACGCGACCACGGTGCTGGGCCGGCCTTATGAACTCTTCGGAGAGGTGAGGCGGGGGGACCGGCGCGGGCGGACAATCGGATTTCCGACTGCGAACTTGCAGACGGAGCAGCTGTTGCCCGGCGATGGGGTGTACGCGGCGGAGGTGACGCTGCCGGATGGCCGAGTGTGCCGCGCGGCGATGAACGTGGGCAGCCGCCCGACGTTTGCGGGCGTTGAGCGGCGTGTCGAGATTCACATTCTGGATCTGGCCCGCGATGCCCACGGAGCGATCATCGGGCAGCCGGAGTACGGGTGGATTCTGCGGGTGCGGGTGCTGGCGTTTGTGCGCGATCAGGTGAAGTTTGCGTCGGTGGCGGATCTGGCGGCACAGCTTGAGCGGGATATTGCGCGGGTGCGGGCGTGGCGGGGGTCGGCCCGGTTGCCGGCGGTTTCAGTTTGATATGGCGGAGGCGTGTCGCACCGACGGGCGGAAAATCTCACGTGTGCTTCACGCGCGTGCTCTATCCTCTCTGTTTACTGACCCCGAACTACACCGAGGTATTCGTGCCTGATTCAACCGCAACTTGGACCACCAACGCCACCCTCGCCGAGATCGCGGCGCTCCTTCGCCCCGCGCGGCGCGTGGTTGTGCTGACCCACGTCAAGCCCGATGGCGACGCGGTCGGCTCCACCATCGGCCTAGT
>JBAZUW010000141.1:0-401 GCA_041661205.1 Phycisphaerales bacterium | reverse complement strand
CCCGGCGAGTGGACCAGCCCGACCCGTGCCCAGGCCTGGTGCTTCGGCCCCACGCCGCCTTGGTTGGCGGATGTGGCGCTGGATACGCCGTATCGCCTATTCGGCCCGCAGGATGACCCGCGTGAGGCGTCCAAGGACCAGGAGCCCGATGCGATTGCCGTGCTGGATACCGGCTCGTGGGCGCAGTTGGAGCAAGCCCACGAGTGGCTGGCGGCTCGGCGCGATCGCGTCGTCAATGTGGACCATCACGTGCAGGGGGACGCGGAGGTCGCGGCCAAGCGGCACATCGATACCGGGGCGGCGGCGGTGTGTCAGCCGGTGGCGGAGCTTTGCAGGCTTATTTTGGGGCGAAACTCGCTGCGAGATTTGCCGCCTCGTGTGGCGGAGGCAAATCTCGCAGC
>JBAZUW010000140.1:0-9385 GCA_041661205.1 Phycisphaerales bacterium | reverse complement strand
GGCACTGATCGACATCGATCTCGCCGGCGAGTTTCTGGTGGTGGCCGCGACGCTGATGGAGATCAAGAGCCGCATGCTGGGGCCCAAGCCCCCGCCTGGTGCGCCCGCCGAGGCCGGCACCAACTCCTTCGCCGACCCCCGTGCCGAACTGGTCCGCCAGCTTCTGGAATACAAAAAATACCGGGACGCGGCCGACGCGCTGGAACAGCGGGCCGACCAGTGGCGACGGCGCTACGCCGCCGCCCGGGCGGCCGTGCCGGACGAAGCCCTGCAGGCCGCGCTCGAAAACGCCCAGGATGTGGAGCTGGAAGACCTGGACCTGGCCGACCTCGCCGAAGCCTTCCGGCGCATCGCCGAGACGGTGAACTTCGATCGCCTGGGCGAGCACCAGGTGACCTACGACGACACGCCGATCGAGGTGCACGCCGAGTCGATCTGCCGCACGCTGGCAGCCATCCCCGATCGCGGCGAGCTCGAGTTCGTCACGATTTTTCGGGGCCGCCAACGCCACGAGATGATCGGCCTCTTTCTAGCCGTACTCGATCTCGTCCGCCACCGGCGCATCGCGGTGCGCCAAGACCAGGTCGAGGGCCAAATCCTGCTGCGGCTGCGCGACGAACCCGAGGTTCCCGGACCCAACATCCGAACCGAAAGCTCGCACGAAGTTCGGTAGCGTGGCTTCGCAATCGACATAAAGCCTTTGGCCGCAGTGGCATATGCTTGCGGATGCCGGCCAAGAGGTCCCCAGCGAACAAAATTCAGACATCTGCCGTAAGCACTTTCGCCGCCGTGCGACTCACGGTAGAGTGTGACGTCCCGATCGTTCGGGCATCGAAGTTCGTGCACATATTCACCCCCTCGGTACATCAGCGATTGCAAAGGAGCTCATCAATGAAGCGGACCAACATTTTCGGCGTAGTGGCGTGTATGGCGGGCTTGGGTTTCCTCGGTGCTTGCTCCACTACCAACTCCGGCGCCAACGCGGGTGAACTGGGCGCGACCGATTCCTGCCAGCAGAAGGCGGGCTCGTGCTCTGAGAGTTCTGGCTCCTGCTCCGAGGGCACCAAGAGCTGCGGTGACAAGGCTTCTGGCGGCAGCATGGGCATCGTCAGCGGCAAGCACGCCGCGGGTAGCTGCTGCGAGATCGGCGCTGCGTGCTGCGGCACCGGCGCGGACTGCTGCAAGTAATCCACGGCGAGCACTTCGCCTCGTTCAGCGCCTTGGGTAATCTCGCTCTCCTTCCAGCGGAGAGACGGCAAACGTCGTCTCTCCGCTGTCGCGCGCCCCTCATTTCGGCTACGCTTGGCCCGTGATTGACGAACTCGAAAACCTCTCCGGCCAAGCCCTCGCCGCGCTCGCCGCCGCCACCGACCACGACGCCCTCGAAGCCTGGCGGGTGGCCTATTTAGGGGCCAATGGGCGTGTGCGGGGCCTCATGGGTCGCCTCAAAGAGGTTCCCAAGGAGCAGAAGCCCGCCGTCGGCCAAAGGCTCAACACCGTCAAGGCGGAGCTCGAAGCCGCGTTTACGCAGCGAAAGGAAGGCCTCGGCACCGCCGCCCCCAAAGACCCCATCGACGTCACTGAGCCGGGAATGATCGAGACGCAGGCGCTGGGGCGGCGGCACGTCATCTCACGTTGCCGCGATGAGCTGGTCGACGTTTTCGCCCGCATGGGCTTCGAAGTCGCCGAGGGCCCCGAGCTCGAGGACGACGCCCACAACTTCGTAATGCTCAACATCCCCCCCGGCCACCCCGCCCGCGACCCCGGCGACAACTTTTATGTCGACGACCCGAAGGCCGAAGGCGTCGCCCGCATGCTGCGCAGCCAGACCAGCACGGTGCAAGCCCGGGTGATGGAAGCCGCGGTGAAGCGTGGCAACGGCCAGCTTCGCGAGCCCATTCGCATCGTCTCGCCGGGGCGCGTCTATCGCCCCGACACGGTCGACGCCACGCACTCTTTCATGTTCCACCAGATCGAGGGCCTGGCCGTCGATCGCAACCTCAGCATGAAGGACCTCAAGACCACGCTCTTCCAGTTCGTGAAGGCGTACTTCGGCGAAGAGGCCAACGTGCGCTTCACGCCCACCTTCTACCCCTTCACCGAGCCCAGCGCCCAGTTCGAGATCTACGCCAAGCTCAACCCAGACGCTCCGGCCCGCTGGATCGAGCTCGGCGGCTGCGGCATGGTTGACCCCGCCGTCTTTCAAGCCTGCGGCGTAGATCCCGAAGCCTGGACCGGTTTCGCCTTCGGCTTCGGCGTTGAGCGGCTCGCGATGAGCAAGTACCGCATCCCCGACATTCGGTTACTCTTCGACAACGATCTGCGATTCCTGCGACAGCTCTGAAGCACCGCCTGCAATCGCATCGCGGCACTTCCGAACACTCGTGGACCGGCCGCCTGGCCGCTGTGGAGGGGTTGTATGAGCGATCCGATGCATGACCAAGGAATGCCGCCCGCGGGCCTGACGCCCCCGACCGATGCGCAGGTGCTGGACGAAGCCGAGTTTGGCGAGCTGGTCCTCTGGCCGAAGGTCATCGGCATCATCTCGATCGTGTGGGCGTCGCTGGGGCTGCTATGCGTCCTCGGCAGCGGCGTCATGGTCCTGGCGCTGCCCTCCATGATGGCCAAAGTGCCCGGATACGACCCGACCAACCCGCCTCCCAGCATGGTGATGGGACCGCTCAAAATGGTTCTTTTGGCCGCAGGTGTCCCGATGGCAGGACTTCTTCTTTTCGCCGGCATCTCGACCGTCGCCCGCAAAGAAGTGGGTAGGCTGGCCCACCTCGCGTACGGCGGCAGTGCCCTTTTCATGCTCGCGATCCAGATCTACATTGGGGCAACCGACCTGATGAAGATGGATGCTTGGATTCGTGACAACCCCACCAATCCAATCGCAAAGAATGGCAACGCGGGCGGATATATTGGGCTGGTCATTACTGTCACGCTGGGGATCATCTGGCCGCTCTTTTCGCTTGTGTGGTTCGGGGTGGTCAAGAACAAGCCGGGCGCGATGAAGCAACTCAAGGCTTCCAGCACGGTCTGAACTGCCATCTTGCGTCGTCCGGAACCGATGGTGTCCAACGAAGGCATGCCCGTGCCCCACCGGCTATACTGAAACCGTGCGGGCGTAGCTCAGTGGTAGAGCGACGCGTTCCCAACGCGTAGGTCGCGGGTTCGACCCCCGTCGCCCGCTTTTCGGCTCTCGCGGTACTCCATCGCAGAGCGAGAAGCACCCCAAATTTTGCAAGCTTGCACGGCGTGGCGTTGGCCCGAAGCCCTCCCTTACGGTCGGGCTACTGCTCGGCACACCTGATGACCCTCGCTCGCGCTCCGGGCTCGTAGCATTACCCATGACCGATCGCGTGATCACCTGGGCGGGCTTGCTTGCCAAATGGACCGAGTTTGCCCAGAGCGCGGGGGCGTTGCCAACCACCGGCGACGGCGCCCGCATGCGGGCCTGCGTTCCCGCGATCATCGGCCTGCAGGCCATCACCCACGCGCTCGCCGAACTCGATGAACTACCCATCGACGAGTACGCCCTGGGGCAGGATCGCGCCGAGGTTGTGATCCGCCGCCATGTCGATGAGATCCATTACGCGTGGGAGGCCGAGCCCCTGCCTGACGCCCTGCGGGAGATCATCTCCGACGCGCGGCTCGCGCTCCTCGCAACCAAGAGCGCCGGCCTCGAATGGCGAGTGCAGGGGGGCCCGCTTGTCGCCGATCACCCAGCTGAGTTCGGCACCAGCCTCATCGGCGCCGGCTTCGTCGGCGACCTGTACCTTCCCGCACCTGGCGTGCCGCTCTTTGACGGATGTCCCGCGGCCTTCCTTAAAGCCCCCAACGGTGCCAAGCCCGAGAAGGAGTTTGCTGCCGCCGTGCGCGAGTTCCTGCGCGTCGTCGCGAAGCCCACCCGCGTGAAATTCATGCGTCAGGCGTATCGCCAGTTCGATTTCGGCACCGGAAAGATCCGGCGCGACTTCGTCGTGCCCATGAACGGCGAGCTCCCCGGGGGCCAGCCGCTGCTTGTGCCCGTCATCATCGGTGGGGAGCTCCAGCCGGTGCCGATGCCGCCGCCCCCGGGCTTCGCGCCAGATGAGGTCAAAGTCGTCTTCGAAGAGGGGTGGGAGTGAGGGAGCACGTGGCCGCCAAGACATGGTTTTTTCTGCTTGCTGCCTTTGCTTTCGCGCTCCCCACGTGCACGATGGTGCAGTACCCGGCCGCGGCCGCTCGCCATGCCGAACTTAATTTGGCCCCCAGACTGCCCCACGTGCCCGACCTATCCGCGCACGCTCTCGCCCGCACCGCCGACGCTTCAAAAATCGACGCGCTCGCCCAACGCGGCGACGGGTGGCGCTGGATCGACGGGCGCCTCGTCACCACCGTGCGGCCCGATGGCTCGCACCACCCAATCGTCAAGACTGCCTTCTCCAAGCTCACCGTCACCCGCGTGGCCAAAGGGCGGCGGGGTGTCGTCGAGGAAGTCATCCCCGCCCATCGCCGCGATAACGTTCCCCGTTTCCCCGGCTGGCGCGGGCCACTCCCCGACTTTGCCACACTGCTCTACACCGAGGTCTCGCCGACGCTTCAAGACCGCTTCGGCCCCCAAGGCACCTTCGAGCCGGGCCAGACGCCGGGCGTTGAACCTTCCACCCTTCTCACCACACCCACCGAAACCCTCGTGCTCTGGGCCGATGGCCCAAGGGAGCACGCCAAGGGCATCGTCATCTGGCTGCACAGCGCGGGCGGCACCGCCTATGAGCGCCCTCTGTGTCGTCGCCTCGTCAAAATGGGTTGGTGGGTGCTGGAAAGTGAGTTCCCCTGGCCCCTGGAGCGCAGCCGCGCGTATTTCGTCGATCACATCGGCGGCACCTGGCTCACGAACACCGCCGATGACCTTGCGCAGGAGTTCGACCAGCGACTGCTCATCGTCAGCGACGCGGTGAATGCCTCCCTCAAACTGCTCGAAGACTCGCGCGGCCTGAGCGGCTTGCCGCGGGTGGTGGTGGGGGCCAGCCTGGGGGGCTTTACCGCCCCGGCCGTGTGCGCCGGGCTGGACAGGCCGCCGGTCGCAACCGCGTTCATCGACACGGGCGCCGACTTCATCGACTTGTTGCGCCACTCTCCGCTGCCCGATGCGCGGGTGGTGCTGTTCGTGCTCGATGTGCAATACTCACAGCAGTCCAACGAGATGAAGAGACTTCAGGCGCGAGGCCTGAACGACGCCGAAGTCGCCGAACTCACACGCCAGTTCGAGGCGGCCAGCACCCTCGGCCCCGCAAAGCTCCTCCCCGCGCTGGCCCACACCCCCGCGCTTGTGGTGAGCGCCACCGACGACGAAATCGTGCGTGAGCCCAGTCGCGAGGCGCTCTGGGAAAAGCTCGGCCGCCCCGAGCGCTGGCAGGTTAATTCCGGGCACGAGATGCTGGTGTACCTGCTGCCGCACTGGGGAGATGAAATCGCAGAGTGGATCGATCGCCACGGTTCGTCCCAAAACGTCGCCGCTCCTTGAATCCGTGACTTTGGCCCGCCCGTAGTCGGGGCGGAGCGAGTCATGCACAAGCGAGTTTTCAGATTTGGAGCAGCGCTCGGCGCGGCTGCGGCGGCTGTTGCCGCGCTCGCGCTGGTGTCGCAGCGACGCGTGCCTCCGGAGGGTACGGCTCGCAACCCTGCGGCACACGCGACCGGCACGACCTTCGCCACGATCTCAGGCGAGCAGTTTCGGCTTGAGATCGCGGCAGACGAACGAACGCAGGCTCAGGGCCTGGGCGGGCGCGGTGCGCTCGCAGATCACGACGGAATGCTCTTTGTTTTTCCCGAGCCGGAGTACCAGCAGTTTGTCATGCGCGACTGTCAAGCCCCGATCGATGTGCTTTTACTCGATGAGTCTCTTCTCATCAACTCGTGCTACGCCATGCAGCCCGAGCCCCCCCGCAGCGCGGCCGAGGCCGCTGGCAATTCGGAGTCGGAGGCGGCCTATTCCGCGCGACTCAAGGGTTATCTCAGCCTCGCGCCGGTGAAGTATGCGATCGAGCTCAAGGGTGGCGCCATCGCTCGTCTCGGTCTTAAGGAAGGTCAGCAAATACACCTCGAGCCTTTGCCCCCCGCGTCGCCGCGCGTGGCCGAGGCCCGGCCCGATTGAAAGTGTCCAAGTCGTCGGAGTGTTCAGTCAGTCTGGAGAAAAGGAGAAATGAAGATGTCTTTGGAAGCAAAGCAAATCGTGTCGGGTCGTCGAAAGTTCCTCGCATCCGCGGGTGCGGTCACCGCCGCCGGCGTGGCGATGTCCCTCTTCCCGTCCGAGGCCCTCGCCCAGCGCGGCGGGCTCGACGGCGCCGTGCTCAACTTCGCGCTTAACCTCGAATACCTCGAAGCTGAGTTCTACGCCTACGCCACCACCGGCCAGAGCATCACCGCCATGGGCGTGGGCATCGATGGCGTCGGCACGCAGGGGAGCGTCACCATCCGCGCCAACCCCGCCGTGCCCTTCCAGACCCCCGCCATCCAGCAGTACGCTCAGGAAATCACCGCCGACGAAGTCGCGCACGTGCAGTTCCTGCGTGCGGCCTTGGGCAGCTCGCGCATCGCACGCCCGGCCCTCGACCTTCAGAACAGCTTCGCCGCCTTGGGCGCGGCCGCCGGTCTTGGCAACAACTTTGACCCCTTCGCCGATGAGAACAGCTTCCTGCTCGGCGCGTTCATCTTTGAGGACGTGGGCGTCACCGCCTACAAGGGTGCGGCCCGCCTCATCGCCAACAAGGACTACCTCGAAGCCGCCGCCGGTATTCTCGCCGCCGAGGCCTACCACGCCGGCAACGTTCGCACGACGCTCTTCGCCCGTGGCCTCGCGGCTCAGGCCAACGCCATCTCCGATGTCCGCGATTCCCTCGACGGCCCCGCCGATCTTGACCAGGGCATCACCACCAACGGGGCGGCCAACATCATTCCGCTGGATCCCAACGGCATCGCCTACAGCCGCAGCACACAGCAGGTCCTGAACATCGTCTACGCCAGCGCCAGCGGCGCGGCCGGCGGCTTCTTCCCCGCCGGTTTCAACGGCGCCATCCGCTAATCCCCATCCATCGTGCTTTGTTCGCGGGCGCCCTCACCTCTGTTTGAGGGCGCTCGCTTCTCGCAAGTTCCTTTGAAGATTTTTCAAGGCCAGTTGTGGCCCCCCATCAGGAGAGACCCATGTCCTCAGTCATTCGCGCCGCCACGGTCGCGGCCTTTGCCGGCCTTGCCCTCACCGCAGCAGCATCCGCTCAACAAACCGTCTACGCCATCGGCAACGGCGGCTCGTCCCTCGTTCGATTCCAGTCCAACAACCCCGGCAGCGCCACCGTCGTCGCCGACTTCAGCGGCGCCGCTTCGTTCCTCGACGCCATCGACTTCCGCCCATCCACCGGCCAGCTCTACGGCTACCTCGACTCCACCGATTCCTTCTACACCGTCAACCTCAACACCGGCGCGCTCACCCTCGCCTCCGTCGGCGCGTCGGGCGCGCCCACCAACACCTTCCAGCTCGGCATGGACTTCAACCCCACCATCGACCGCCTGCGCGTCGTCACCGACAGCGGGCAGAACGTGGTGTACAACCCCGTCGTCGGCACCGCGGCCGCCTTCACCTCCCTCGCCTACGCCATCGGCGATGTGAACGAAAACGCCAGCCCCAGCATCATCGACAACGCCTACACGCAGAACTTCGCCGGGGCCGCCACCACGCAGCAGTACGGCATCGACTACGCCAACGACTCGCTGGTGCGCATCGCCAACAACGCCGGCACGCTCACCACCGTCGGCTTCCTGGGCATCGATACCGACATCTACACCGGCTTCGACGTGTACACCGGCCCGGGCGGCGTCGACACCGGCTACGCCATCCTCACCCCCGCGGGCGGGGCGCCTCGCTTCTACAACATCAATCTCACCACCGGTCAGGCAACGCTCGTCGGCGACGTCGGCTTCACGAACCAGGTGTACAGCCTGGCCGTGATCCCCTCGCCCGGCACGGCCATGCTGCTCGCCCTGCCTCTGGGCGCGGGGCTGGTTCGCCGCCGCCGCGCGATGTGAGTCTTTGGATGACGAGAGAAGGAGATCGCAGCGCCGGCCCGAGTACTCGGGCCGGTGTTTGTTTTTTTGCTTTGGTCGTCTAGGGTGGCGCGGTGGTCCCCGCCGGTCTTCCATTCCTTCGCAAACTCGTATGTCACGCCAAAGCCCGATCAAAAAATCCGGCTAGAAAACCTCTGGAATCCCCGGATGATCCGCAGGCCGCGGCCCATTCAGTGGCCAGTCAAACCGGCGCTGGTCCGCGCGGATCGGAATCTCATTAATGCTCGCCTCGCGCCGGCGCATCAGGCCCGCCTCGTCAAATTCCCAAAGCTCGTTGCCATAGGCGCGATACCAGTTGCCGGTGTCGTCGTGATACTCATACTGAAACCGCACCGCGCAGCGATTCTCGCGAAAGCCCCAGAGGTCTTTCACGAGCCGATACTCCAGCTCTCGCTTCCACTTGCGATCCAGGAACGCCACGATCGCCTCGCGCCCCACCACGTGCTCACCCCGGTTGCGCCACTGGCTGTCGGGCGTGTACGCCAGGCTGACTCGCTGCGGATCGCGCGAGTTCCAGGCATCTTCCGCAAAGCGGACCTTCTGCCGCGCGGTCTCGATGGTGAAGGGAGGCTTGATGATGGGTGCGGATGTCATAAAAGGACTCCCTATAGCGTGCCATCTGGCTTGTGCCGCTTGTAACGTGCCGTCCGTCACGTCCCACCGAGGAAGTCGCTCGGGGCTTCCTCGGTGCAAACGTGAGGTCGCTCAAAGCACACCGAGGACCCCAAGCGGTCCTCGGTGGCAGGTACGTTTCTCTCAAGCTCAGGCGTGCTGGTGCAGCGCGACGCGGGGGAAGTCCAAATCCACATCAAACGCGCGGTTGAAGAAGTTCGTGAAGACGTTCAGGCCGACATGCGCCACGATCTCGGCGAGCTCGGCATCGTTGACGCCACCCTTGCGGGCCGCGGCGACATCCGCCTCCGTCACCCCGCCCTGCTTCGCCAACACCGCCTTGGCAAATCCGAGCGCCGCGGTGGTCTTGGCATCAGCGGACTCCCCATGCCGCGCCGCCTCGAGCTCGCTGGGGTTGAGCCCGGCACTCTTGCCGAGCAGCGTGTGGGCCGACAGGCAATACTCGCAGCTGTTGGTCTCGGCGGTCAAGATCGCGATCTGCTCGCGAATCTTGGGGTCCAGCTTGCCGCCCGCCAACGCCCCGGCGAACTGCACATACCCCTGCAGCGCGGCCGGCGAGTTCGCCACCGTCCTGTGCAGGTTCGGCACCATGCCGATCGCCTTCTTCACGCCATCAAGAATGGACTTGTTCGAGCCGGTCTGAGTTTCG
>JBAZUW010000139.1:0-9388 GCA_041661205.1 Phycisphaerales bacterium | reverse complement strand
ATCATCAAGCGTCCGGTGCTGTATGAGAAGAGCACCTTCGCGATTAACGAAGCGGGCAAGTACACGTTTGACGTGGACCCCCGCGCGAGCAAGGACGAGATCAAGGCCGCGGTCGAGACCATTTACAAGGTTAAGGTCGTGTCGGTGAACACGCAGGTGAAGAAGCACAAGGCTCGCCGGCTGAAGTACGGGATTTCCAAGCCGGCGGACAGCAAGAAGGCGATCGTGAGCCTGGTTGAAGGGAACACGATCGAGTTGTTCTGAGTCGGTTGGTAGGTCGGCTCTCCGAGCCGACAGGGTGGGTAGTGACGCACGCGAAATCGGCGGAGAAGGCCGAAGTGCCGCGAACGGGATATGAACTGTCGGCACGGAGTGTCGACGTAACGAGAACGAAGAGTCGGCACGGAGTGCCGACGTACCAGAGGTAGGTCATCATGGCGATTCGCGTATATAAGAGAACCAGCGCCGGCCGCCGCAACGCGTCGGTCAATGACAACGCCGAGGTGACGAAGTTCACCCCCGAGCACACGCTGCTTCGCCCCAAGGTGAAGAGCGGCGGTCGCAACCACAGCGGCAAGATCACCTCGCGCGGCATCGGCGGGGGCGTCAAGTACATGGTGCGGATGATCGACTTCAAGCGCAAGGATCGCAACGGCGTCGCCGGCGTGATCTCGGGCATTGAGTACGACCCCAGCCGCAGCTCGCACATCGCCCTGGTGCAGTACGCCGACGGCGTGAAGCGATACATCATCGCTCCGCTGGGCCTGAAGGATGGCCAGACCATCGAGTGCTCACGCACCGGCCCGGTGGAGCCCAGCGTCGGCAACCTGATGCAGCTGAAGTACATTCCGACTGGCCTTGACGTTCACTGCGTCGAGCTGACGCCGGGGCGCGGGGCGCAGATGTGCCGCTCGGCGGGCACCTATGCCAAGCTGACGAACAAAGAAGGCAAGTACGCGACGCTCGTGCTGCCCAGCGGCGAAACCCGCATGGTGCCCATGGAGTGCACGGCGATCATCGGCCAGGTGGGCAATGGCGATCACCGTCTGCGGATGCTCGGCAAGGCCGGACTGATGCGGATGCTGGGTCGCCGCCCGATCACGCGTGGCGTGGCGAAGAGCCACCATGCCCACCCGCTGGGTGGTGGTTCGGGGCGCAGCAAGGGCAACCGCCCGTTGTGTGGGCCTACGGGCGTGCACAGCAAGGGTGGCAACACGCGTAACCGCAAGAAGTTCAGCACGAAGCTGATCATCCGCCGCCGGGTGACCAAGCGGTACGGCCAGAAGAAGTAAGCACGTTGGTTTGAGTTTGAGAGTGAGTGTGGATGTCCGGGACGGGTAGGTTTGGTGACGAGGAAGAACTATGGGTCGCAGCCTCAAGAAGGGTCCGTTTGTCGATGAGAAGCTCTACACCAAAGTGGAGCGTCTGAACACCAATCGCAAGAAGGAACCCATCAAGACCTGGGCGCGTCGCTGCACGATCGTGCCCGAGTTTGTGGGGCACACCTTCAAGGTGCACAACGGGAAGAACTTCCTGGATGTGTTCGTGACCGAGGACATGGTGGGGCACAAGCTGGGCGAGTTCAGCCACAGCCGCACCTTCAAGGGCCACACGAACAAGAAGGAAGGCCTGGATACGGCGGGCTAAGGACCGCGAGAAGCAGATCGCAGCGGCACGGGCCGCTGAAGTGTGACGGGTGGGCGGCAGGGTGAAACGCGAAGACACATGTCGGTGCTGATGCAGGTGATTGACAGCACGCTGAAGTGAAGGAAACGAGCCGTGAGGATTCGAGGCAACAAACTGAAGAAGGCGATGGACGCGGCAGGCCTGACGGCTCAGCAGCTTGGCGAAGCAATCGCCGAGCGCGGCTTTGGCGCCGGCGACGCCCAGCGTTCCATCGAGAACTGGATGGAAGGTCGCGACCATCCGCGCTGCAAGGCCAAGACCATCGCCAAGATCGCTCAGACGCTGCGCGTGCCGGCTAAGGACCTGGCCGCCTTCACCAGCGCGGTGAATCAGCACCGTGGCAGCCCCCGCAAGGCGAAGCTGCTGGTGGACCTCATCCGCGGCAAGAACGTGGATCAGGCGCTGAACCTGCTGACCTTTACCACCAAGAAGGCGGCAGTGAACGTCAAGAAGTGCCTGAACGCCGCGATCGCCGACGCCGAGCAGGCCGAGTGCGACATCACGCGGCTGTTCGTGGCGGAGAGCCGCGTGGACGAGGCGACGCCGATCAAGCGGTTCCAGCCGAAGGATCGCGGGCGGGCCCATCCGATCATCAAGCGTTTGAGCCACATCACGATCAGTGTCGAAGAGCGGGGCGGCAGCCGGGCCTGAGTTGAAATACCGCCTGGGGCGTTGAAGCCTCGGGGTGCATGAGTCAGTGATTCGAGTCAGCTAGAAGAGTCATCTATGGGACAAAAAACACATCCATTCGGTCTGCGGCTGGGCATCACCGAGGCTCACAAGAGCCGCTGGTACGCCCCCAAGGCGCTCTTCGGCGAGCTGCTGGTTGAAGACCAGAAGATCCGCGGCTGGCTGGACAAGCGCCTCAATCGCCGCCCGCCAAACGCGGCGGTGAGCGACATCCACATCGAGCGCACCCGCGAGGAGCTGAAGATCATCATCAAGACGGCCCGCCCGGGCCTGGTGATCGGCCCCAAGGGTGCTGAGATCGAGCGGATGAAGGAAGAGCTGCAGTACATGACGGGCCGCAAGGTCAACATCTCGGTCATCGAGATCAAGAACGCGGACCTGGACCCGACGCTGGTGGGCGAGGCGGTCGCGGAGCAGTTGCTCAAGCGGGCCAGCTTCCGGCGCGTGGTGAAGATGAAGTGCGACGCGGCGATGGCGGCGGGGGCCAAGGGCTGCCGCATTCAGGCGTCGGGTCGCTTGGGCGGCGCGGAAATGAGCCGCACGCTGGCGGTTCGGTTGGGTTCGCTGCCCCTTTCCACGCTGCAGGCGCAGGTGGAGTATGGCGTGGCGGAAGCCAAGACGACCTACGGCGTCATCGGCATCAAGGTGTGGATTTACAAGGGCATGTACGGCACCGAGGCGGACGAGAACACGTCCAACGCGGCGGGCGGGCGGGCACGGGCACGCGGCCGCAAGTAAGCCGGGTGTTGCAGTGCGGCTGGAAGGGCCTTCGCCTTCTCACTCTGGATGGGTGAGTGGGTGATGGGGTGAGTGGGTGACGGGCATACGGGCAGATTGATTGACGCGGCTTGTTGGATTGCCGCTCGGGAGTGTGATCGATGGCGTTGATGCCGAAGAGAGTCAAGTACCGCAAGGAGCAGCGGCGAGTGCGCCCGCGCAAGGCGACCAAGGGCAACTACGTTGCCTACGGCGACTTCGGGTTGCAGTCGCTGGAGAGCAGTTGGCTCCCCGGCAACGTCATCGAGGCCGGGCGTATCAGCTGCCAGCACTTCCTGAAGCGCGAAGGCAAGCTCTTCATCCGCGTCTTCCCGGACAAGCCCATCTCCAAGAAGCCCCTGGAAACCCGAATGGGTACCGGCAAGGCGGAAGTGGAATACTGGGCGGCTCGCGTGAAGCCCGGGACGATGCTGTTTGAGATCGCGGGCGTGCCGCAGTCCACGGCCAAGCTGGCCCTGCTGCGTGCGGCGATGAAGATGCCGGTGCGCTGCCGGTTTGTCGGGCGCCGGGTGCGTGTGTAAATCGCGGCGGCCCCTTGGGCTGCCGACTTCTAGCCCCTCGCGCAAGCGTGGGCGACGGATGAAGGTTGGTTTGTCAACGACGGTTAGGTCGAGTGATTCAGGAGCGTTGCGATGAAGGCGAAGGAAGTACACGGCATGGACGACGCGGCCCTCAAGCTGGAGCTGGCCAAGCTGCGCAACGATCTCTTCGATGTTCGCAGCCAGGCGGTCACCGAGAAGGTTGAAGACACCTCCAAGTTCGCGAAGCTCCGCAAGGACATCGCGAGGCTTGAGACCGAGGCGAGCCAGCGGCGGATTCGGGCGACGGCCAAGGCGTAAGACGGTTCGAGAAGCGATCGGGTGTGCGAGCACGTGTTGAACGTATAGAGAGTCGAAAGACGGGAACCTATGGCAGAGAAGAAAGCAGCAAAGACCGCAGCCACCACCAAGCCCGCAGCCGTCAAGGCCCCGCGGATCGCCGGTGATGTCACGAAGACTCCCAAAGGCAAGGTCAAGGCGACCAAGCTGGGCGTGGTGGAGTCGGACAAGCGCGAGAAGACGCGGCGCGTCGTGTCGAGCTACATGTCCAAGCACCCCAAGTACGGCAAGTACATCCGCCAGCGCACGGTGCTGCATGTGCACGACGAGAAGAACGAGAGCCGCACGGGCGATGTGGTGGAGGTTGTTCCCTGCCGCCCGCTGAGCAAGACGAAGAACTGGACGCTGGTGCGGGTGGTGGAGCGTCGCTCCGCCGAAGCCGCGGCCTTGAAGAGCGTTCAGGAAATCAAGGAAACGAACTAGAACGAGCCAGATTGAGAATTCAATGAGCACCCCGGTGAGAGTGGTGGGGGGTGCGAGTGAAAGAGTGCGGCAGGAAGCCGCGAGTGAGCGGGCGCGACATACCAGTGCCCCGACCGGAACGAAGACAGGAACGAGCCATGCTGCAACAAGAAACACGGTGTGAAGTCGCGGACAACTCGGGGGCGAAGATCGCCTATGTCATCCGCGTGTACGGCGGGTCGACGGCCACCGGCCGCTTCACGCGCCGCATCGCGGGTGTGGGCGACCGGGTGTTCGTTTCGATCAAGCGGGCGTTGCCCGGGGCGGATGTGAAGCCCGGCGACAAGAGCAAGGCGGTGGTGGTCCGCACCACCAAGGCGACCCGTCGCGCGGATGGGTCGTATGTGAAGTTTGACAGCAACGCGGTGGTGCTGATCCAGGACGACGGCAACCCGAAGGGCACCCGCATCTTCGGCCCGGTGGCCCGTGAGCTGCGCGACCGCAACTACATGAAGATCGTCTCGCTGGCCGCGGAAGTGATCTAACAGAAGTGATCAGCAGCCCGACCGCGAGGGAAGGCCGCTGCGAGTGACGGAAAACGATGAGTCGGTGGAATCGAGTATCGCACGCAAGGCACGTCGGAAGGAATCAGATTTATGCCACGCCATGTCCGCAAGGGCGACACAGTGATGATCACGTCGGGGGACCACAAGGGCCAGGTGGGCGAGGTGCTGCGCATCTTGACCAAGACCGACCGGGTGGTGATCAAGGGCCTGAACCTGGTGACCAAGACCTTGAAGCCCACGCAGGGCAACCCGCAGGGGGGCATCATCACCAAGGAAGCTTCGCTGCACATCAGCAAGGTCTCTCCGGTTGTTGAGGGCAAGGCCGTGCGGGTCGGTTACCGCACCGAGAAGGATGGCAGCAAGGTTCGCGTCGCCCGTCACGGCGGCAAGGAAATGAAGGTCCTCGGCGTGGTGCACGGCACCCGCAAGGACAAGTAGAAGCAGACTGATCAGCAGCCCGACCGCAAGGGAGGGCCTCTGAAGATTAAGTTCGGAAGATTGAGTTTGTAAGGCTGAGTTCGAAGGTCGAGTTGGCAGGTTGAATCGGACAGGAACAGGTACCCATGTCGAAGGACAACGAAAACAAGAAGCCCCAGGGCGCGGCTCCCGGCAAGGAAGCGGGCAAAGGCCCCGCCAAGCCCGGCGACAAGCGCCAGAACCCCGCCAGCGCGGGCCGCAAGACCGCGGGCCCCAAGAAGCACGATCCGGCCGATGACGTACCTGCCGGCCCGCGCGTTCCCTCGCGCCTGCAGGTTCGCTACGACAGCGAAGTTCGCGGCAAGGTGGCCGAGCAGTTCGGCATCAAGAACCGCTACGCCCAGCCCAAGCTCGAGAAGATCGTGGTCAACATCAACATGGGCCGCCACCTGGAAGGAACCAAGATTCCTCCCGCGGTGCGCACCCAGGTGCTGGACACCATCGTCAAGATCACCGGCCAGAAGCCGGTGGTCGTCAAGAGCCGCAAGAGCGTGTCGAACTTCAAGCTGCGTGCCGGCTACGAGTCGTCGGCGGTGGTCACGATGCGTCGCGACCGCATGTGGCACTTTCTCGATCGCCTGATCAACCTCGCGACGCCCCGTATCAAGGACTTCCGTGGTCTCAACGACCGCGCCTTTGACAAAGGCGGCAACTACGCGATGGGCCTGACCGAGCAGGGCGTGTTCCCCGAGATCAACATGGCCGAGGTGACCTTCACCCACGGCATGAACATCAATATGTGCTTCTCCAACTCCAGCCCCGAGCTCTCCAAGTTCGTGCTGGCCGAGCTGGGGATGCCCTTCCGCAAGCCCGACCAGAAGTAAACCTCACCCAGAAGAATCACGACAGCACGGCACCGCGATACACAGCCGGAGAAGCATCAGATGACGACCAAGGCACAGATGGCAAAAAGCAACCGCCCCCCGAAGTTCAGCTCGCGCATCGTGCGCCGCTGCCAGCTGACGGGCCGGGCCCGGGGTGTGTACCGCAAGTTCCGCATCAGCCGCATCATGCTCCGCAAGCTCGCGCTTGAGGGGAAGATCCCCGGCATGCGGAAGGCCAGCTGGTAAGCCGAGGCGGGAACCTCGCGATACGTAGTACGAGAGACGACAGCGAATCAAGACAGGTAGTGCAGGGTCAGTAGGCAACGAGTCACGCATCAGGAAGGGATTTATCAGATGGCGATCGGCGATCCAATCGCGGACATGCTCACCCGAATCCGCAACGCGGTTCGGAACCGGCAGAAGACGGTGAACTGCGTCAACAACAAGGTGTGTCGCGGCATCGCGAACGTCTTGCGCGACGAAGGCTACATCGATTCCTTCGACGTCGTTGAAGACGGGCGCCAGGGCCAGATCCGCGTGCGCCTCAAGTACTCCGCCACCGGCGAGAGCGTGCTGCACCGCCTCACCCGCGAGAGCAAGCCCGGCCGTCGCGTGTACACGCCGGTCGAGGAAATCCCCCGCCCCTTGCAGGGTTTGGGCATCGCGGTGGTCTCCACCAGCAAGGGTGTCTTGAGCGATCGCAAGGCCCGCGACGAGCGCGTCGGGGGCGAGTTGCTCTGCACCATCGAGTGATAGCTTTTCAAAGCCCTTGCTAGCAGGCGAGGGGTGACCAAGTCTTTGATAGTTCGAGTCAGGCCACAGAAGTAGTTCGAGAAGTTCAGTATCGCGGAAGCCCCGGAGCACCGGGCGAGCCGCACGCGAAGGAGAATGGTTCATGTCCCGTATCGGTAAGAAGCCAGTGCCCGTCCCCGCCGGTGTCAAGATCGGCGTGAAGGACCAGACCGTCAACATCGAAGGCCCCAAGGGCAAGCTCACGCTGAAGTTCCGCCCCGAAGTTCAGGTTGTTGTGGATGACGCGGCCAAGGCCGTCAACGTCTCCCTGGCCAAGGGCTTCTCCGCGGATGACAAGTTCTCCAACGCCCTGTGGGGTTCCACCCGGGCGCACGTCCGCAACATGATCGAGGGCGTGACCAAGGGGTACGAGAAGAGCCTGGAAGTGGTCGGAGTGGGTTGGACGGCCGCGGTCAGCGGCAAGACCCTCAAGATGACCCTTGGCTTTGCCAACCCTGTCATCATGGAAATCCCCACCGGCCTGACGGTGACGGTCGAGAAGCAGATCGTGAAGGTCGCCGGCCCGGATCGCCAGTTGGTCGGCCAGTTCGCCTCCGCGATGCGTTCCAAGCGCAAGCCCGAGCCGTATAACGGCAAGGGCGTGAAGTACACCACCGAGACCATCACCCGCAAGCAGGGCAAGCAGTTCGGCGCCTAATAGGGCACGCCGGGTATCAAGTGAGAAGAAGGTAGAACGTCATGAACAAGAACGCCGCCAAAGAACTCCGCCGCTCGCGTCGCCGCATCGGCATCCGCAAGCGCATCTCCGGCTCGATGGAGCGCCCGCGCCTGGCGATTTACAAGTCGCTGAACCACATCTACGCCCAGATCATCAACGATCTGGAAGGGCGCACGCTGGTGGCCGCCGCCAGCAACGAGAAGGAGCTGAAGCTGGAGAAGTCCGGCAACGCTTCCGCCGCCGCGGCCGTGGGTGCGGCCCTCGCCGAGCGGGCCAAGGGCGCCGGCATCAAGGCTGTCGTCTTCGATCGTGGCGGCTTCAAGTACCACGGGCGCGTGAAGGCCCTGGGTGACGCGGCCCGCAAAGCCGGTTTGGATTTCTAAGTCTTTCGAAGCCCCGAGCGGAAGCGAGGGGGTAGATCAGTAGCCCGACCGTGAGGGAGGGCCAGGTTGACAGAGCCCCCTCGGAGAGCGGGCAGCACGGAAGAATCGGCACGGAGTGCCGACGTACCAAGAGCACGCGGAACGGAACACACATGCCCGAGATCATCGATCAAAGCAGCCATATCGAGTCCACCACCGTGGCCGTCGACCGTACTTCGGCCACCGTCAAGGGCGGCCGCCGGTTCAGCTTCGGCGCGCTCGTCGTCGTGGGCGACCGTCGCGGCAAGGTCGGCTTCGGTTACGGCAAGTCCAACGAAGTCCCCAACGCCGTCGAAAAGGCTCAGAAGTACGCCCGCAAGCAGATGGTCCCCGTGCCCATGGCCGGCACCACCATCCCGCACGAGGTTGAAGGCAAGTTCTCCGCCAGCAAGGTTCGCCTGGTCCCGGCCGCCCCGGGTACAGGCGTCGTCGCCGGCGGCACCGTCCGCGCCATCCTCGAGATGGCCGGCATCACCGACTGCCTCACCAAGTGCTACGGCTCCACCAACAAGCGGAACATCGTGAAGGCCGTCTTTAACGGCATCGAGCAGCTCCGCATGCCCGAGCGCGTCGCGACCATTCGCGGCCAGCAACTCGGCCAGACCGAGATCGAGCACAAGATCGAACGCGGCAAGCGTTTCATCCCCGTCGCCAGCAATCGCGAGAAGGCTCGCGGCCCGGTGAACACCGTCGGCGACGACCGCAAGGGCGGGCGTGGCGGGCGTGGTCGCCCCCGCCGTGGCGGCCCGGGTGGTGATCGTGGTGGTGACGGTGGCGGCGCTCCCCAGGGTGGCGCCCCCGCTGGTGGCGGAGCCGACGCAGCATCAGCCCCCAAGGCGTGATGCGTTGATGGCGACGCCGGTGCAACACCGGAGCTGAGGCTCTGCAAAGGTGCGGGTTGAGGCGATGTGAGACGAGTGAAGTCGGTTCAAGACTGATTGCAAGTACATACGCACGACCGAAAGTGCAACGTTCGAGTGTCTGAAAGAGTTTGGAGTAGCAGGTCATGATGATCCACGATGTCACCGCCCTCGCCGGGCGATTCAAAGACCGCAAGCGCGTTGGTCGCGGCGAAGGCTCCGGCCACGGCAAGCAGTCCGGTCGCGGCCACAAGGGCGCGTCCAGCCGCTCCGGCCACGCCACCAAGGAAGGCTTCGAAGGCGGCCAGATGAAGTACTTCCGCCGCCTGCCCAAG
>JBAZUW010000138.1:0-9465 GCA_041661205.1 Phycisphaerales bacterium | reverse complement strand
TGTCGTCATCACTGGCCGCCGCCAGAAGGAAGGCGAAGAGGTCGTCGCGCAGATCAAGCGGCTGGGCGTGCAGGGAGTGTTTGTGCAGGGAGATGTGACGGACGAGACGCACGTCCGCCGCGCCGTGGAGACGGCCGAGAAGCTCACCGGGCGCCTGTCGTTCGCGTTCAACAACGCGGGCGTGGAGCTCATGGGCGTGCCCACCACCGAATCGACCATCGATCAATATCGCAAGGTGATGGACATCAACGTGCTGGGCGTGCTGCTGAGCATGAAGCACGAGATTCCGGCCCTGATTCGCGGCGGGGGTGGATCGATCGTGAACAACGCGTCGATCGCCGGGCGCATCGGCATGGCCGGGCTGGGGATTTATATCGCCAGCAAGCACGCCGTGATCGGGCTGACGAAAGCCGCGGCCCTCGAAGTCGCCAAGCAGGGCGTGCGGGTCAATGCCGTCAGCCCCGGCGGGGTGCAGACGGAAATGCTCGAGCGCTTCACGGGCGGCAACAACGACGCCTTGGCGTGGATGGAGGGCATGCACCCGGTTGGCCGCATCGGCAAGGCGGATGAAATCGCCCGCCCGGTTCTTTTCCTCCTCAGCGAAGCATCAAGCTTCATGACCGGGCATGACCTGGTGGTGGATGGTGGATTCAGCGTGCCGTAAGCGGTGCGCCCAGGCACTGCCGCCACGAACGTCACGCGGCAGGCCTGCCACACATCGAAGTTCCAGACAATTGAAAGTGAGTGTGAATCATGACGACTCAGACACACATGGCGGATGAATGCAAGCGGGGCGGCGCGGGGTCGTGGGTGCGGGGGCGGCTGGGGCAACCGGGCGTCATCGCTACCGCGATCATCGGAGTGGTGCTGCTGGCCGGGGGCGTGCTGGCGGCTGGCACACAGGCTCTGTCGAGCACGCCCAAAGCCGCGGCGACCGCCGCACCGAGCGCGCCGGCCACCGCGAGCGGCGAACTCGAACTCTCGACCTACGACCCGATCACGCCGATGCCGGTGGTGCGCGTGGAGCACTATCCGCGATACAGCGGCGAGATGACGGGGGTTGAGAAGGTACAGTGGATGGAGACGTTTGGTGTGGAACGTCCCGGCACCAACTGAGTGGCGTTGAACACAGAGTCATGTATAGGACACGGGCAAGAGGCCCGTGCCACGAGGTAGGGAAGTTGAGATCAGCGGCACGGCGTCGTGCCTGGTGGAGGTTTACAGATGGCATCGAAGAAAATCGCATTGATCACCGGCGGCAACAAGGGCATCGGCCTCGAGACCGCGCGCCAGCTTGGCCCGCATGGCGTCACCATCATCATCGGCGCCCGCGATGCCACTAGGGGCAAAGCCGCGGCCGACGAGCTGAAAGCCAAGGGCATCGACGCCAAGAGCGTGGTGCTCGACATCACCAGCAAAGCCTCGATCGACGCGGCAGCCGCCCAGGTGGAAAAGGAGTTCGGCCACCTCGACATCCTCATCAATAACGCGGGCACGCTGAATTACGCCAAGGAGCACGTGGCCAGTGGTGTCGACCTCGCCGCCCTGCGCGAGACGTTTGAGACCAACTTCTTCGGGCTGGTGGCGACGACGCAGGCGTTCCTGCCGCTGATCAAGAAAAGCCCGGCGGGGCGCATCGTGAACCTCACCAGCATTCTGGGCAGCATCGCCGAGCACGCCGACCCCAACAGCCCGATTTACCACGCGAAGTTCGTCGCGTACGACAGCAGCAAGGCGGCGGTGAACATGTTTACGAATCATCTGGCCCACGAGCTGAAGGGAACCAATATCAAAGTGAACGCCGCCCACCCGGGGTGGGTGAAGACCGACATGGGCGGGCCCGAAGCCCCGATGGAACTGGTGGACGGAGCCAAGACCAGCGTGGCGCTGGCGACGCTGCCCGACAGCGGCCCCAGCGGCGGCTTCTTCCACATGGGCGTGCACATGAGGTGGTAGGGGAAGTTCCGAAGAGACGAAGAGACGAAGAGACGAAGTTCCGAAGTTCCGAAGTTCCGAAGTTCCGAAGTTCCGAAGATACTACGAGGTTCAAAACGAAGCCGCGGCGCTTGTGCGTTGCGGTTTTCTTGAGGAGTGCGCCATGACGGACTTGTTTACGCCCTTGCAAGTGGGCGATGTGTCGGTTCCGAATCGGGTGTGGATGGCGCCGCTGACGCGCTGCCGGGCGGGCGAGGGGAATGCCCCCACTGCCCTCAACGCGAAGTACTACTCCCAGCGGGCCGGCGCGGGGCTCATCATCACCGAGGCGACGCAGATCGGTCCGACCGGCCAGGGGTATCCGTTTACGCCGGGGATGTATTCGCCCGCGCAGCGCGACGGGTGGAAGCTGGTCACGCAGGCGGTTCACGCGGCCGGCGGGCGCATCTTCGCGCAGCTATGGCATGTGGGGCGGGTTTCTCACCCGGATTACCAGCCGGGCGGGGCGCTGCCGTTGGCACCCTCGGCGATTGGGCAGCCCGGCGAAACCCGCACGCTGGCTGGGAAGAAGCCGAACGTCACGCCGCGCGCGATGACGGAGGTCGACATCCGCGAGCGGATCGCTGAGTACTCGCATGCGGCGAAGGTCGCGAAGGACGCAGGTTTCGATGGCGTGGAGTTGCACGGGGCGAATGGCTACTTGCCCGACCAGTTCTTGCGTGACGGCACCAATCATCGCACCGACAGCTACGGCGGCAGCATCGCGAACCGGGCCCGCTTCATGCTTGAGGCGGTGGACGCGCTGGTGGGCGTGTGGGGCGCTGGGCGCGTGGGCGTGCGCCTGTCTCCGTCAGGTCGCTTCAACACCATGGAAGATTCGACGCCCCGCGAGACGTTCGGGCACGTGGTGCGCGAGCTCGCGGCCCGGAACATCGCGTATGCACACATCATGGAGCGCACCATGATCGACGAAGCGCCCAAGGACGAGATTCCAGTGTCGTTCTTCCGGCCGCTGTTTCCGGGCGTCATCGTCACCAACGGCGGCTTCACGTTCGACAAGGCCACGGCGTACATCAAGGAAGGCTGGGCGGATGCGATCGCCTTCGGCGTGCCGTACATCGCGAACCCCGACCTCGCGCAGCGCTTCCAGAAGTTGGGATCCAAGGCCCCGCTGAACACACCTCGTCCCGACACCTTTTACGGAGGGACGCAGGAGGGATACACGGACTACCCGGCGATGTAAGACCGGAAGAGACGAAGTTCCGGAGAGACGAAGAGAAGAAGTTCAACGAGAAAACCGCGACGCTGGAGGTCGCGGTTTCTGTCTGCGCACTCGACCACTTCGCCACTTTGCCACTTCGCTGGCTGGTCCGCCACGTAGCTTCTCGCGCTTCCCTCGTGCCTAATGACCAGTGCCTGGTGCCTTCTCGCCCGCCCTCTCGGCTTCCTTCACCTTCACCTTCACAGGCACCGAGCCGTTGGTCGTTTCGAGCGAGCCCTTAGGTTCGCCGGTGCCAAAGACCAACACCGAGTGGGTTTTGCTCGTCTTGGTGGCCTTGGCGCTCGTCACGGCGTAGTTGACACTGCCGTTGGTGGTCTGGCAGTCGAGTGTCTGGTTGAACCCCGCAGGGACAAAAAGCGTCACCGAGCCGTTGGTCGTTTCGCACTTCACTACGCCCTCGGGCGAATCGGAAAGCGTCACGACGACCGAGCCGTTGGTGGTGCCGGCGTCGGCGCGGGGCACTTCGGTGAACTCCACGTTGCCGTTGGTGGTGCGTCCCTTCACGCCGCCGGGCATGGAGACGACCTTGACGGTGCCGTTGGTGCTTTCCAGTTCGCCATCATGGCCGATGTGCTCGCAGGTGATGTGTCCGTTGGTGGTGACGGCGTGCACGAGCGACGCGTCGGGGAGCAGAATCTTGAACGCGCACCCTTCGCTGCCCTTGCGCTTGCCGTCGGGCCACTTCACCGAGATATGCAGCGTGCCATCTTTGTCACGGGTGGAAACCACCTCGGCCTTGTCGGCCCGCTCCTGAGTCTGGGCGCTGATCTCCGCGTGAATGCTCACCTTGTCGTCGGCGGCTTTGCCGACCGTGATCGAGCCGTTCTCAGTGTCGATGTACAGGGCCTTGTCCTTCTCGTGCGCCACGCTGCTGTCGCGTGTCACCTTTACCAGCGGGTCCATGAATGCCAGGACGCCGCAACCCGCGAGCGAGGTCGACGCCAGCGGCACACCCATGCCCACGCACGCGACCAGACAGGCGACGAACACACGAGTCTTCATGGCAAAACCCTCCGGAAGTTGCACACCCATGACCAGCGAGACGATTGAGAACCCTTGATCGCACGAGATCGTGATGCGTTGGTCGGAAATCTGGGCCGCGCGTTTCGGGCAACATCGAAGCAGGTTTGAGGCACGCGGCATCACGTGGCCGGCTTCATCGCCTCGGCCGCGGCCAGCACTTCTTCGGCCTTGGGCATGCTCGCGATCGCGCCCATCTTGGTGGTCGCCAGCGCCCCGGCCGCGGAGGCGATGATCATGGCGTCTTCCGCCTCCTTGAACTCCTCATGGCTGCGCGCGGCGCATTTGAAGGGCCACGCCGCGGCCAGCGCGCCGCAAAACGCGTCGCCCGCGCCAGTGGAATCGAGGGCGGCGACGTGATGCGCCGGAACGCGGCGCGGGCGGCCCCGATGGTTCAGAATCGCCCCTTGCGAACCGTGCGTGAGCACGACCACGGGCGTGCCGAGCTCGGGCAGGCGCAGGGCAAGGCGGGCGGGGTCGATGGTCGCGTCCAGCCCCAGCAGGCGGGCGGCCTCCGAGCGATTCACCACCAGCACATCGATGCTCTTCATAACCTCGGCGGGGAGTGCCCGCGCCGGGGCGGCGTTCAGGATGACGACCTTGCCCAGCTCGCGCGCCAGGGCGGCCGCCGCGATGATCGCGGGGTTGGGCACTTCAAGCTGCATCAACACCACATCGCACGCCTCGAATGCCGGGCGGGCCTGGGCCACATCTTCCGGCCCGAAGGCGGCGTTGCACCCGGGCGACACCATGATCGTGTTCTCGCCCCCCTCCGCAACCGTGATGAGCGCCAGGCCGGTGGCCTCACCGGGGCGGGTGCGCAGGTACGTGAGGTCGATGCCTTCGGCTTCCAGCGTCTGACGGACCTTGATCCCGTGCGGGTCATCGCCGATGCACCCGACCAGCCACACCTGGCTGCCCATGCGGCGGGCGGCAACCGCCTGATTCGCGCCCTTGCCTCCGGGATAGGTGCGATACGCCCCGCCCAGCACGGTCTCGCCGGGCACGGGCAGGCGCGGCGCACGGACCACCAGGTCCATGTTCAGCGACCCAACCACGCATACGCGAGCGGCTTCCAGCATGAAATGAGTGTACAGACTCAAGGGGCGCGGCGAATAGGCCGGGTCAATTCACAAGGTTTTTGCCAGGTCGATGGCGTCGTCCACCAGCGTCAGAAAATCAGTGATGGCTGCCAGGGCTTGGCGAAATTCCGCCGCATCGCGGATGGCTTTGGCCGCCTGGTTGGAGGCCTTGGCCACGCCCGCCGCCTTGTCGGACAGTGCCGAAGTGTCTTGCGCAAACAAGAGCGACCCCGCCAGGGTGATGCGGTGATTCACCTCCTGCATTTCGCGGAAGATGGCCATGGCTTCGTTGATTTCGGTGGCGTCGTCGAGCAGCTTCTGCAACTGCGCGAAGCGCTTGACGAGGGACGACTGGATGTCGCGGATACTTTGGTTCGGCATCGCTGGCATGGGGTGCTCCTCCGAGAGGGGGTGTCGGGCGTCAGTGTGCCGGCTGCAGGTCGGCCAGCACATCGCGGGCGGCGGCGGCATATTCGCGGGCCTGCGCGAGGATCGTCGGGATGTCGACCGGCTGGCCGAGCGCGAGCTGCGCGTGGGCCGCCGCCAGCGAGTCAATGGATCGCTGCAACCCCGACAGGGTCACGATGGCGGCATCGCGCCGTGAGAGAATGTCCGCGTACTCCGCCGCCAGTTCCGCCCGGTCCGCGCCCGGGCTCAGGTATTTCACCTGCACCTCGGCCAGTCGCAGCGACCAGTTGGACTGCACCGCCGCGATGACGCCCGTTTGCGTTCCCTCGGCATCGGTTTGAGAGATCGCGTCGCGCATGGCCTGCAGGAGGGACTGCACCGCCGGGTCGGCACCGGCCACGATGTCGCGGGCGGCGGCGCTGGCGCGGGCCTGCGCGAGGGCCGCCCCGACCTTGGCGATCGCGCTGCTCAGGCCCGGCCGTTGCGTAAAGACCGTGGACCGGGCCTCCAGCGATATTCGCTGCGCCAAAGCCGCGGCGGTCGCGCCCGTGGCGGCGCTGCCGGAGGGATCAACCAAGGTCGTGACCCCGGCGGCATAGGTCGCCAGGACATCGAGGCTCGCGTCCCAGGCGCGGATGCTCTCGCTGTCCAGCGCCGGGTGAAAGAGCGTCTCGTTCAGCCGGGGCTGGGTGATGGCGAACGCGATCTGGTTGTCGCGGGCCAGGGCGTTGGTGGCGGCAAAGGCCGCGTCGGATTGGTCGCGAACAGCGCCGATCGCATCGCGCCACGGGGCGATCTGGGACGCGGTCGGGCCCTGCGCACAGGCCCCCAGCCCGGACACAACCACCGCGGCAAACGCGAGTCGGATGAGGCAGAAGACACGGGTGAACTGGCGGCGTGTGAGCATGGCGGTGTCCCTCGGGTACCCGAGCACATGCTACCGCGCCGCCCGGCGACCGATACCCCCTCGCGCGCCGATCGCGCGAAGAATGCGCGCAGAACCGGTCGATGCGCGGAATATTCCGGTTTTTCAAGCGGCGTCGGTTCGCGGGCGCAGCGCGTGGCTTCCAGCCTTGAACGAGAGCTCGCCGATCTTCTGCGGCGGCACGGGGCGGCTGAAGTAGTACCCCTGCCCCAACTCGCACCCCAGCGACTGCAACAACGCAAGCTGGCTTTCGTCTTCGATTCCTTCCGCGACCACCCGGATGCCCAGGTTGCGCGCCAGTTGTGTCACCGAGTGCAGCAGGGCGATCAGGTCGCGCCCTTCGTTGACCGCGGCCACGAATGACCGGTCGATCTTGAGGACATCAATGGGGAACTGCCTGAGGCACGCGAGGGAGGAATACCCGGTGCCGAAGTCGTCCATGTCGATCTTGACGCCAAGGTCCTTGAGTTTGCGCAGCACGGAGACCGCCGCCTGCTCATCCTGCATGATCTCCGACTCGGTGATCTCAAGGTGCAGGCACGAGGGGGGGATGCCGAACTCCTGCAAGACTCCTCTGACACGTTCGACGATGTCCGGGCGGAGCAGTTGCTGACGGGCGACGTTGACGCTGATGCCAAAGGGGGCGGCGGGGCCAAGTTCCGTGCGCCAGGCCGCGAACTGTTGGCAGGCTTCGCGGAGCACCCAGTCGCCGATGTCGATGATGAGCCCGGTTTCCTCGGGGATGGGGATGAACCGCGGGGGGGGCATGAGCCCGCGCGTGGGATGCTCCCAGCGGACGAGGGCCTCGACGCTTTCGAGTGTTCCGTCGACGAGCGAGACGATGGGCTGATAGAAGACTCGAAGCTCGTTGTTGGTGATCGCGCTGCGCAGCTCGTTCTCGATCGCCAGTCGCTCGCGGGCGCGCAGTCGCATCGAAGAATCGAAGACCACATAGCGCCCCTTGCCCGCGGCTTTGGCCTCGTACATCGCAGTGTCGGCGTCGCGCAACACATCATCCGGGGTGCCCTCGGCGAGCTCGCTCTGCACGATGCCGATGCTGGCGCTGGAGAAAATCTCGTGGCTGTCGAGCTTGTAGGGCATGGCCAGCGCCAGCAGCAGCCGGTCGGCCACGCGGCAGGCGTGCTCGGGCTTGCGGATGCCCTCCAGCAGCACCACGAACTCATCGCCCCCGAACCGTGCGGCCACCGTCACTGCCTCCAGCATCCGTTCACCTTCTTCCGAACGGACATTCGCCGTCAAGCGACGCGAGATCTCCACCAGCAGCAGGTCGCCGAAGCGGTGCCCCAGGCTGTCGTTCACCAGCTTGAAGCGATCAAAGTCGATGAAGAGGACCGCGAAACGGAACTCAGGGTCGCGACGGGCGCGAATGACCGACTGGGCCAGGCGGGTGACGAGCGCGTCACGGTTGGGCAGACCGGTGAGCTTGTCGGTGTGAGCCGCCGAGCGGAGCTGTTCTTCCAGATGGCGTTGCCGGGTGGTGTCGCGTTCGATCGCGACGAACTGCGTCACGGTACCGGAATCGTCCCGGACCGGCTGGACTTCGAACTGCACCCAGTAGGGCTGGCCCTGCTTGGTGTAGTTGATGATTTCCGCCTCGAAGGCTTCTCCCCTTTGGAATGACTCGTGCATCCGCCGCACGGTTCCGGCGTCGCTGCCTTCGCCCTGCAGAACACTGCCCGGGGTGCGACCGGTGACTTCGGCCAGCGTGTACCCGGACATGCGGGTAAAGCCATCGTTGACCCACTCAACGCGTCCTTTCGCGTCGGTGATGACGACGGCGTTGTCGGTGCGGCTGGCGACCATGGCGAGCTTGCGGGCCTTGGCCTCGCTCTCCCCCAAGGCCTTGGTGCGCTCGCAGACCAGGCGTTCGAGTTCACGGTTCTTGGCCGCCATCGCGTCATCGAGCTGGCGCTGGAGGGCCTTGGCGGAGAGGCTGACCTTGAGATCACCGAGGTTGGAGGTGAAGCGCCAGGAGAAGATGTTGAGGGCCACCAGGAAGATGGCAAGAAGGCGGTACGCCGGCCAGAAGAACATGAGGATGGACATGGCGTAGCCGCAGATCGCGCACCAGAGGAAGATGTACGCCAGGTCCATGAGCTTGTTGTTGCGGTCGCGGGTCTGGACATCGAGGTACGCGCGTCGCCAGAAGATGAAGATGCGGGCGTAGGCGATGACGACACCGATGGTGAGCGTCATGAGGATGATGATCCAGGGCCAGTCGGGTTCGCCGCTGGCGGTGCGCATGCAGTGGATGCGGGGCATGTAGCTGCCGAAGTTTGTGAAGTAGTCCAACCGTTCCGACCATGAGGGCTGGAGCGCACCCCCGTGGTGCATGGACGAATGATCGGCCAGTGACGCGGAATCTTGGCCCCAGGCCGCGCTGGGCGCGGCAGCGCTCACCAGCATCGCCAGGGCCGCGCCTTGGCAGCGGGCGACGGAGTTTCGAGCGCCCACGAAGGTTTGGCCTGGTGATGAAGTCATGCGAAGCTGGACCCCGATCTTCGGCACGGTGTGAAAGTCTGGAACACCGGTGGAATCGGGCCAAGCTGCCCGGTACTTCAACGGGGTTAGGGGGCGGCGGGATAATCCGTGCAAACCTCATCCGGCGACCCCCACGGATCGGGGTATCGAATGTCCCCGCCGGTATCGTGTTTGCGCTTTTCGACATCTGAAGGTGCCTATGAAAATCGCTCTTGCCCAAATCGCCCCGGTGGTTCTGAGTCGCGCGAGAACGCTTGCACGCGTGGAGGCCGCGGTGCGGGAGGCGGCACGCGGCGGGGCCCGGCTGGTCG
>JBAZUW010000137.1:0-9529 GCA_041661205.1 Phycisphaerales bacterium | reverse complement strand
TCTGCCGGATCAACTGCCATGTCTCAATAACCCTTCCGACGGCCGACTCATCGAGCACTGGCCAAACTGCGTCAAACGACCAAGCTCCGACATCACCCACCCCGCCACCCCAACCCCGCGGCCATCCGCCAAGGTTCTCGCCGCACGCCGTTCGGAAAACCCGAACCCGTCAGCTTCGCTCCATCCATGATGTCGTCAGCCCAGCCGATCTGCGGAGTCCATCGCGCTACGGCGATACCTCCCCATTCGGACAGGTTATCGAGTCGGTTCTTCCCGTCAATAGAAAATAGCGAAATTACACAAACAGACACACCACCTGGGTTTTTGTTTCCAGATTTACGACTTGGTCTCTTCGGCTTCCTCGTCCCACTCCATCCGGCCCACAGTTCGCCCGAGTTTGTGGATGCGAGCGGTTAGATCACCTGGGTTTTTGCTCACGTCGATCATCTCTTCGGCGGCGATCACACCGCGCGAGTAGAGCGACCAGAGGTGATCATCCAGCAACTGCATGCCAAACTTCTTGCCGGTCTGGATGGCCGAATCGATTCGGAACGTCTTCGCTTCGCGAATCAGGTTGGCGATGGCGGGGGTGACGACCAGGAACTCGTAGGCCGCCACCATGCCCGGCTGGTCCACCCGGGTGAGCAGCGCCTGGCTCAGCACGCACAGCAGCGCGGTCGAGAGCTGCACGCGGATCTGGTTCTGTTGGGTGACGGGGAAGGCGTCGACCACACGGTCGATCGTCTTGGCGGCACCCGTGGTGTGCAGGGTGCCGAAAACCAAGTGGCCGGTTTCGGCGGCACGCACGGCCGCCTCGATCGTTTCCAGGTCTCGCATTTCGCCCACCAGGATCACGTCAGGGTCCTGACGCAGCGCCCGTCGCAACGACTCGGCGAAGCTCGGCACGTCGTTGCCCACTTCGCGCTGGTTCACGATCGACTTCTTGTGGGCGTGGTAGTACTCAATCGGGTCTTCCATCGTGACGATGTGCCGATCCATCGTCGTGTTGATGTAGTCGATCATCGTCGCCAGCGTCGTGGTCTTACCCGAACCAGTGGGTCCGGTAACCAGAAAGAGTCCACGAGGGCGGCGGATCAGGTCGCGGCAGACGTCCGGCAGACCGATCTGCTCGAAGGTGAGGATGCGGCTGGGAATCTGGCGGCACACGATCGCCAGATCGCCGCGCTGGCGGAAGACCGACACACGAAAGCGGGCGGCGGTGCCGTAGGCGAAACCAAAGTCGGTGCCGCCTTCCTCTTGCAGTTCCTGCTGATTTCGTTCGGGGGTGATCGCCTTCATCAGCGACACCATGTCGTCAGAGTCCAGAACCTTGGTCTGGAGGCTGCGCAGGCCGCCGTGGAGGCGAAGCGTGGGCGGGCGGCCGACGGTGAGGTGAAGGTCGCTGGCGCCGTTCTTCACCACCGTGTCGAGCAATCGATCGATCTGCATCGTGGACATGGAACTCTCCGTTGGAAGCTGGTGGGCGTTGGGTTGGCCCAACGATCACGTTGGGGATCAGTGCGTCGTCTGGGTCGCGGTGGCGGTGTCGACCTGGGTGCTGCTGGCGATCTCATTGGCGGTCGTAAAGCCGTTCAAAACCTTCAACTTGCCGTCCTGCACCAGCGTCCGCATGCCGTTGGCGATGGCGGTGCGCCGGATTTCGGAGATCGGGGCGAGGTTGAAGGCCAGCTCGCGGATGCGGGTGTTCATCACCATCATCTCAAAGATGGCCTTGCGCCCGCGGAACCCGGTGTTGAGGCAGTGCCCGCAGCCCACCGGGCGCATCGCTTTGCCCAACGCCTCTTCCGCGGTGATGCCCGTGAGGTGGAGGAACTTGGGGTCCAGGTCCTGAGCCTCGGCCAGCTTCTTGCACTCCTTGCACAGGATGCGGATGAGGCGCTGGGCCATGACGGCCTGGATCGAGCTTGCCACCAGGAAGGGCTTGACGCCGATGTCCACCAGACGCGTGATCGCGCTGGGTGCGTCGTTGGTGTGCAGGGTGCTGAAGACCAGGTGGCCCGTCAGGGCGGCCTGCACGGCGATTTCGGCGACTTCCTTATCGCGGATTTCGCCCACCAGAATGATGTTGGGGGCCTGACGCAGCATCGAGCGGAGAATGGCCGTGAACGACAGCCCGATGTGTTCGCGCACCTGGCACTGGTTGATCCCCTCGAAGTTATATTCGACGGGGTCTTCGGCGGTGATGATCTTCTTGTCCGGGCGGTTCAGCACGTCCAACGCCGAGTAGAGCGTCGTCGTCTTGCCCGAACCGGTGGGGCCAGTCACCAGAAAGATGCCGTTGGGGCGGCGGATGATCCGGTTGAAAATCGCGAGGTTGTCTTGCTCGAACCCGAGGTTGACAAGGCCGATGCGCACGCTGTCGGGCCGCAGAATACGAAGCACGATCGACTCGCCGTGATAGGTCGGGCACGCCGACACACGGAAGTCGATGCCGACGTCGTCCACCACCAACTTGATGCGTCCGTCCTGCGGGATGCGCTTCTCGGCGATGTTGACGCCCGACATCAGCTTCATGCGGCTCAGGACCGCGTTCTGCATGCGTTTGGGGAGGTTGTCGCGCTCGATGCAGACGCCGTCGATGCGGTAGCGCAGTCGCACGCGGTCGGCCATCGGCTCGATGTGGATATCGCTGGCTCGCGAACGGACGGCCTCGGCGATGATGCGGTTGCAGAGCTTGACGATGGGGGCATCGTCGTCGTTGACGTCGATCGACTTATCCAGCGAGCGGTCGACCGACTTGTCCACCGACTTGTCGACTGACTTGTCGATCGAGGCGGTGACGAGGGACTCGTTCTGGGCGAACTTGCGGGCGGTGCCGGCGGCGGCCGCCTCGAGGTACTTGCGAATCTGCCCGCGCGAGGCAAGGCGCTGGTCAAGCTCAACGTTCAGCCGGAACCGGAGCATGTCGAAGAGCTCCAGGTCCATGGGGTCGTGGATGATGACCTGCAGGCGATTTCCCACCTTGGCGACGGGGAGAATCTGGTGTTTTTTGACCAGATCGTCGGGGATGAGCTTGAGGTCGATCTTGTCGGCCGCCCCGTTGGCGGAAAGGTCGACATACTCCATGCCGTACTGGTTGGCCAGGGCCTTGGCGACCTGTTCTTCCTTGGCAAAGCCGGCTTCGACGAGAACCTCGCCGATGCGCTTGCCGGAGCCCTTGGCCATGGTGGCGGCTTTTTCGACTTTGTCGGCGGTGATCATGCCCCAGCCGACCAGAATTTCACCGAGCTTTTTGCGGGATCGAGCCATAGTTATCTTTCAGCAGATCAGCGGCCAGAATGTCGAACAGAAGCGGGCGAAAGAGCCGAATCAGAAGCAGCGCGAGGAACCCCCGCGAACCAAGTCACAGCATTGCGCATCCAGCGTCGCGGATGCGGCGCAGCGATACGGCACCGCTGGCAAAAGCGGCCCGCCCCGGGCACCCCACTGCTCGCGGCGGAGGGGTATCGTACCCGAAACCCATACGATGGGTAGTCGCCCAAGGATGACTTTCCATCCAAAGCGACCCCCCGCACTTCGCGACGCGGTCGCGGGCCGGGGGTTGAAGCTTGTCGGAACGCCATTTTCATGATGTCAAAGCACATGCTCATCACCGCCGGCCCAACCCACGAGCCGATCGACGCGGTGCGTTTTCTGGGGAATCGGTCTTCGGGGCGGATGGGCTCGGCGCTGGCAACAGCCGCGGCTGCCCGCGGGTGGCGTGTCACGCTGCTGATGGGTCCGGCGCCGGTCGTGCCGTCCGATACGCACCTTGAGCTCGTGCGGTTCCGTACATGTGCCGACCTGCAGGCCCTGCTGCGGGTGCACGTGTCCAAGGCGGATGTGCTGGTAATGGCGGCGGCCGTCGCGGACTATCGGCCCAAGGTGGACCCGGCCTTCTTTGGGGGAAAGTTCCGGCGGAAGAGCGAGAACCTGGTGCTGGAGTTGGAGCCGACGCCGGACCTGCTGGCGGAAGTGGCGGCCAGCCGGCGGCCGGAGCAAATGATGGTGGGCTTTGCCCTTGAGCCGCGCGACGAACTGGAAGCGAGCGTGAAGGCCAAGCTGGAACGCAAAAAGGTGGACATGGTGGTGGGCAACCCCCTCGAGACGATGGACAGCGAGACCGTCGAGGGGATGGTGATGTATAAGGATGGGAGGATCGAGCGGCCGGCGGGCACGCTGGCGAAGGCGGCCTTTGCGCCGTGGCTGCTGGAGAAGATCGAACGCGAAGTCGCGAACAGGGCGAAGTAGAAGCAGGCTTCAAGGCACGCGGCACCAAGGCATCAAGGTTCTGATTTAGCCATTTGGCAATTTAGTATTTCGCAATTTGGGCATGTCCCGCCTCCCCTTCAACCCAGCCAACATGACCGGCGTGCCCCGCACCGGGCCCGACGACCCGCTTTCCGTCTCCGCGCTTTCGCTGCGGATTGAGGGGGCCCTGCGGGCCGGACTTCCCGAGGCGGTGCGCGTGGTCGGCGAGGTCAGCGGCTTTTCCGATCGCACGCACTGGTATTTTTCGCTGAAGGATGCCAACGCGGTGGTGCAGTGCGTGATGTTCGCGTCAGCGGCCAAGAAGGCAGGCTTCAGCCCAACGCACGGGCAGCAGGTGGTGGCGAAAGGCCGCGTGGAGTTCTACGCGCCCTCAGGCAAAGTCTCGTTTGTCGTCGAGAAGCTCGAGCCGGTGGGCGAGGGAGCACGCGAACTAGCCCTGCGCAAGCTCGTGGAGGAGATTCGCGGGCTTGGGTGGCTTTCACCGGAGCGCAAGCGGGCGCTGCCCACGTTCCCTCGGCGGATTGCGGTCATCACTAGCGCGGGCGGGGCGGCTTTGCAAGATGTGATTGTAACGCTCAAGCGGCGTTGCCCAGCGATCGGCGTCCTGGTGTGCGATGTGCGGGTGCAGGGGGAGAAGGCGGCGACCGAGGTGACGGGAATGATCAGGCGCGTGAGCCGCGATGCGGGGAGGCTGGGGGTCGACGCGATTCTGGTGACGCGAGGGGGCGGCTCGGCCGAGGACCTTTGGGCGTTCAACGACCGGGAGTTGGCGAGGGCGATCGTGGAGAGCCGCGTGCCGGTGGTGGCAGCCATCGGGCACGAGACGGATACGAGCATCGCCGAACTGGTGGCCGACGAACGCTGCGCCACGCCCACGCAGGCGGCGATGCGGTTGTCGCCGGATCGTGACGCGTTGTTGCGCGAGCTGGGGTCGCTGGAATCGCGGCTTCGCAGCGTGGCCGCCCGGCGGGTGCGAGACGAGGCGGCCCGGCTGACGGCGGCGAGCTCAGGGCTTGGCCGCGCCCCGGCGGGGCGACTGGCGGTGCTCTCATCGCGACTGGATCAACTGAGCGTGCGCCTGAGCCGGCGCAGCCCGGCGGCGTGGTATGCGCAGAGCCGCCAGCGGGTGGTGGCGGCAGAGCGGGCGCTCGCCCGGGCCATGAGCGTCTCGCTGCGCGAGCGCGATACTGCCCCACTGTCGCAGCGCCTGGCGCGGGCGGCGGGCACGCGGGTTCGGGCGCTTGACGCCTCGCTGGCGGCCTCGCAGCGGGCGCTGGAAGGCGTGAACCCGCTGCGGGTGCTCGAACGCGGGTATTCGGTGACGCTGAAGGCCGACGGCACCGCGGTACGGGCACCCGGAGATGTAAAGCCGGGCGAATCTCTCGACACCCGGTTGGCGATGGGGACGATCCGGTCGCTGGTGGAGGGGTTCAAGATGGCACCCTTGCGGGGCAAGAAGGTCAAGCAAGATCCGAACCAGCAAGGGTTGTTCTGATGTGCCACTGACCCCGTCTTCGGGGTCAGTGCGGCGTGGAGAGAATCGCAGCCAGTGTGGCACTGACCTGTTCACCAGAGCGTGAACAGGTCAGTGGCACATCGGGGCCTTTCGAGCGTTGCTATCCTGCCTCCCGTGACCGCCAAACGACCATCAAGAGCGGGCGTGAACCCGGCCGATCTTTCGTATGAGCAGGCGGTGGAGCGCCTGGAAGAGATCGTCGCGCAGATCGAATCTGGCGAAGTGGGGCTGGAAGCGTCGATTTCGTTGTATGAAGAGGGTGTGGGGCTGGGGAAGCACTGCCGCGAGATTTTGACCAAGGCCCAGCAGCGGATTGAAGAGCTCTCGCGCGATGGATCGCGTGAGACGACGGCGCCCGAGGTGGACGAGGACGTCTGATGCAGGACGCAACGCTGGCGATCGAGAACTTCAACGCAGTGCTTTTCATCGCGTCGTTGGTGCAACTCGCGTTTGTATTCGCGTTCGGGGCGTGCATCGGGTCGCTCTTGAATGTGCTGGTCTACCGCCTGCCGTTGGGGCTGGATGTGGTGACGCCGCAGTCCCGCTGCCCCAACTGCGAAACGCGCCTGACTTGGCGGGAGAACGTGCCGATCGTCGGTTGGCTGATGCTGCGCGGCCGCTGCGCGTTTTGCCGCACGCCGATTTCGTCTGAGTACCCGATCGTCGAAACGTTTACGGCGCTGCTGTGGACGCTGGTGTACGTGGTGTTATACAGCGACAACGGGCGGTTTTTGGGCATTCCGTTCGGGAGCCTGGGGCCGGTGTGGGGCCAGGGAGGGTTCGGGGCGACCTGGCCCTTGTTCATCGTGGTGGTCGTGCTGTTCTCGTGCCTGATCGCGGTGACGCTAATCGACGCCCGGACGTTTCACATTCCCATGTCGCTGAACCTGGCGCCGGCGCTGGTGGCGCTGGTCGCCCACCCGCTGTGGGCGCTCTACCGGCAGAACCAGTACACACACGGGCTGCCGCGGGTGGCACGGGGGTGGGATTGGGCGATCGCAACGCCGGGGGCCGCGGGGTGGTGGTGGATCGGCGGCTCGATCGGGGCGTGCGTGGGCCTGCTGCTCTCCAACGTGCTGATGTCGATGGGGTTTATTCGGCGCAGCTTCGCGGATTATGACCAGTGGGCGGAAGCCGAGGACGCCCGCCAGAAGGCCGAGCAGGCGGCCAAGGCAGCGGCGGCCCTCGAACTGGCTGCCAACCCACACGCGCCCGCCAACCCCGACGCCCCGTCCGCCGACGCCCCGAAGGTCGATACCTCCAACGCCGACGCGCCCGAGATGTGGGTGATGTACCCCCACGCCCGGCGCGAGATGATCCGCGAACTGCTCTTTCTGGCCCCCTGCATTGGGCTGGGCATGCTGGGGGCGGCCATCGCCGTCAAATACGCCAGCCCCTGGCATGTTGATCCCACCGTGGGCGACCTTGTCCCTCACACCTTGGCGCCCCTGTGGCTCAATGTGCTGGCGGGTGTGCTGATGGGGTATGTGATCGGGGGCGGTTTGGTGTGGCTCATGCGCATCGGCGGGACGCTGGCCCTGGGCAAAGAGGCGATGGGTCTGGGGGATGTTCACCTGATGGCCGCGGTGGGCGCGTGTCTGGGCTGGGTGGATTCGACGATGGGCTTCGTTGGGGCGGCGTTCGTGGGGGCCGGGTGGGCGCTGCTGGGGGTGGTCTTTGGCGGGGCGCTCAAGCGGCACATGCCCTTCGGGCCCTATCTGGCCATCGCCACCGTGCTGGTGTGGTTCTTGAAGCCCCTGCTGGAACGGCTGATGGGAGTGATCGGGCACCTTCCGGGGCCGATGCCGCTGCCATGAGAATGTGAGCGACGGGTGCAGATTAAACACGACTGTCAAATACGCGCACAAAGTCGCGTTGCGGCGGAGCTGTTGCCGATATCATGCGCCAGCCGCGGGCGTTCGTCTCGCGGCCCACGAACACAATCGGACGAGGGCTTTTCGATGAACGGATTCAAGCTTGGGGCGTTTCGGCGTACGGGGCTGATGGCGGCGGTGATCGCGGTGGGCGCCGCCATGCTGCTGGGCGGGTGCAATGACGACAAGAAGAAGCTGGACGCCGCCACGCAGGAATCCAGCGAGCTGCGCGAGAAGAACGCCAGCCTGGAAGCCCAGCTCGGCGAGAAGAGCAATCGCATCGCCGAGCTTGAGGGCAGACTGAGCACGATGCAGACGACGCCGGTCACCCCGGGCGGCGATTACACCGACGGCCCCACCGGCGGCGGCCGCAAGACCACCCGCGGCAACGGCGGCGGCGACGACAGCTTCAAGACCGGCGACTCGGGTCGCCCCACGGCGACCGTGAGCGGCGACGTGCTCTTCGCCTCCGGCCAGACGACGCTCAAGCCCGAGGCCAAGAAGGCGCTGGACAAGATCGCCGGCGAGATCAAGCGCAAGTACCGCAACGAGGATGTGCGGGTCGAGGGTTACACCGATTCTGACCCCATCCGCAAGAGCAAGTGGGCCAGCAACGAGGCCCTGAGCCAGGCCCGCGCTGAAGCGGTGCGGAAGTACCTCGTGAGCAAGGGCATCAGCGAAGGCCGCGTCTCGGCGGTGGGCAAGGGCTCGGCGAACCCGAGGTCGACCAAGGCGCTGAGCCGCCGGGTTGAGATCGTCATCACCAACTGAGTTGGCTCGACGCATCGTAAAGATCAACCAACGCCACCCGGTCGGGTGGCGTTTTTATTTGCCAACTCCCAACCCGGTACCACCCCCAAGCCGCGGCTGGGGCACGCGGGGGGAAAGACCCGGGCATTCAGGTTTTTGCCACCTGCTGAATCCGGCTCACAAATCCCGCCGAATGCCTTGTCGTCCGGCAGGGATTCGAGGGGTGCGGCCAAGGAAACACCGCACTCCAACGTGCCCGCGGCGTTCGCAGCTCGGGGGAGTGTCCCGCTGAGCGGTCACACACATTTGGAGGCAGCAGCATGAAACGTATTGACGTGGCGGTTGTGTCGTTGGTCGGTCTCGCGGCTCTTTCCGGTTCCGCCTTCGCCCAGTGCGGGGGTTCGCATGAAGCCGCGGCTCCGGCCAAGGCCGAGCACAAGGTCTCGATGGTCGCCTTTGTGAATCAGCAGGCGGACAAGGACATCGTGGACACCGCGGTCGCCGCGGGAAGCTTCAAAACCCTGGCTGCCGCGTTGCAGGCCGCCGGCCTGATCGACACCCTGAAGGGTGCCGGCCCATTCACCGTCTTCGCCCCCACCGACGAGGCCTTTGCCAAGCTGCCCAAGGGCACCGTCGAGTCGCTGCTGAAGCCCGAGAACAAGGCCAAGCTCGTGTCGATCCTGACCTACCACGTCGTCCCCGGCGAAGTGCTCGCCAAGGACGTCAGGACCGGCGCCGCCGTGACTGTCAACGGTCAGCGGATTGACCTGGTCGCCAAGGACGGCAAAGTGACCGTGGACGGCGCCCGCGTGACGGCGGCCGACGTGAAGGCCAGCAACGGCGTGATCCACGTCATCGACTCGGTCATCTTGCCGAGCGACCAGAACGTGGTGCAGACCGCCATCAAGGACGGCCACTTCAAGACCCTCGCCACGCTCATCGAGAAGGCCGGCCTGGTCGACGCCCTCTCCGGCGCAGGCCCCTTCACGGTCTTCGCCCCCACCGACGAGGCCTTTGCCAAGCTCCCCAAGGAGACCGTCGATTCGCTCCTGAAGCCCGAGGGCAAGGAACTGCTGACCAAGATTCTGACCTACCACGTCGTGTCCGGCCGCGTCTT
>JBAZUW010000136.1:0-9734 GCA_041661205.1 Phycisphaerales bacterium | reverse complement strand
GCTCCGCGGCCACTTCCACATCGTCCGCCACAAAGTGGCTCCACGCGCCGTAGATGTTCCCATCCACATGCGTGCGTCGACCCGCCGCCACGCCCCCGCCCACCGTCCACCACTCCGAGCCCGCCGTGCCGAACTCGATATGCCCAGACGGAACCTCAAGCGAGGTGTCGCCCGTGGTTGCGCCCGCGGGCTGCGCTACTGCCCGTGCCGACGGTGTCGACGTTTGCTCGGCTGCCGGCGCCGCTTCTAGCGTCGTTGGCGTTCGCGGGGCCGGGGCCGCGGGCGTATTCAGCGCCGCCGCCGCGGGCAGCAACGCAAACTCAGGGGCGGCCGCTGTCGCGCCATCCAAAGGGACGAGCCGGGCCGATTGCGCTTGGGCAACACCGCACGCCGCCAGCACGCTGGCAAGCGCGGGAAACGAAGCACGAGGAAGAGCATCAAATCGGAGCATGGTCGCGGTCCTCCGGGAGCGCGATGCTAGCCGCCGCCCGCGACGCGTTCATCGCGGCTCAACCGACACACCGGGTACAGTGGCGTCATGAGCCGCGACCATCACGACGCCCTGACCCAGCAGATTCAGCATGTTGAAGCCCAGCTTCGCACGCTGCAGGAGTCGGTCGCCTTTGCCGAGCACGCCGACGAAGCCCTTAAGAGCCAGCTCGTAGACGTGGACCGGGCATTGCGAGCATTGGCGCATCGGGTCGTCGCCATCGAAGCCCGTCTGGCCGGGCTCGCGCATCCCGGCGAGGCGGATTTGCGCGACGACGATCAAGACCACGCAGCTTCATAAGCCGTCTACGCCGGCGCTCACATCGGGTCTATCTGACCGGGCTCACTCGGCGATGGTCGCTTCGCCGGACTTGAGGGCCGGACGTACGACCTTCGCCCGCCGCGAGCGGATCTCAACGATCAGGTTGCGCAGTTCCAATCGATGCAGGCGCCACGTGTTGACGAGGTCGACAATCGCCACCAGCAGCACGATGGTGACCGCGCCGGACACGAACATCCACGAGAGCACAAACCCTCGTTTGTCGTTGGTCGGGTCGGCGATCCCCAGGGCGTAGGCCGCCAAGGGGAGCGTGAAGAGCATCAACAGACCATTGACAATCCGGATGCGGCGGCGGCTCGCGGGCATTTGAGCGCGGGGGAGCCACAGCACATGCCCCGCCACCACCAGCATGGTGAGTGCGGCCAATGGCATCACCGCCCACATGGGCACCAACCCCGCCGCGAGTGTCGCCCCGAGTGTCAAGGTGGACATCAACCGACCTCCGAAGCCCCCAGAAGCCCGGCGAGCAGTGCCCCGAAACGGCGTTGCAGCTCTCGCATGGGCAGTCCCATAATTGTGGTGGGGTCGCCTTCCCACCTCATCGGCCATCCGGCGTCCACACGTTCGGAAAGGTTGTAAGCCCCCGCCTTCCCTTGCCATGCCCCGGTCGCCACATACTCGTCGATGTGCGCATCGCTCAACTCACCGATCGTGACGGTGGCGCGATCCACAAACACCTCGCGGCCGCCGCTCCTGGTATCGATGATCGCAACGCCAGTAATCACGTCGTGATCGCGAGCCACCATCCGCGAAATCATCGCCCGGGCCTCGGCCGCCGACGTCGGCGTGCCGACCAGGTCTCCATCCACCAGGCACGCGGTGTCGGCGCCGAGAATGAACCGCGGCATAGGCGTGCCGCGAGTAGAACGTGACAGTTCCCGCCACGTCGCCCACGCCTTCAGATACGCCAAGGACGCAATCCACACCCCCGGCGCCACGTTGCCGGGAACCAGCAGCGCGTCATCAAACCCGGGGTGGGCGGCCTGGTGCGCAATGCCCGCATCGCGCAGCAAGTTCGTCCGGCGGGGTGACCGGCTGGCGAGCAGGACCTGAGCGGCGATCGGCGCGTCCATGGGCGCATCCTGCGCGCGCAAGGTGATCTCATCGCGGGGCGAAGTTTGGGGGGAATCCAGCTCTGACATTCGCCCTCCCTCCGTGCTCACACCCGTGGCAACTCCGAACCAGCTATCGCCCGCTTCCAGAACCTCCGCCGTCACTCCGCCCGCATCCTGAGCGCTCCCGCAGCCATGACCCATCTGGGGGACGAGCGCAGTGCCAGCAGAATCTTTGATGCCGCGTGTCGTCACGCAGTTTGTACGCATGGTCCCCTCGTTCGTTCGATTTCCTACGACTCCAGCGAGCATTTGGACTCGCCGCAACGCCCTTTGTTCGGGATTCCCCCGAGGAATTTTCGAGCGCGCACTCGTGGAGTATTTCGGCGTTTTGCGGGCGCGTACGCTCGTGCATGACCCGCGAAACGCCGCAAGTGCATGCCGTGCAACTCGATATCGCGTGGGAAGACCCGGAGGCCAACCACGCCCGCGTGAGGACGCTGCTCCAGGCCGCCGGGGTGCGGCCCGGGGACCTCGTTATTTTGCCGGAAATGTTCGCCACCGGATTTTCATTTCGAATCCCCAAAACCCACGACGGCGAGGGACGCACGCTGCGGTTTCTGGCCGAACTTGCGCAGGAACTTCGGATCACCGTGCAGGGTGGCCACACGCTGCCGGGGGTGCAGGGGGGGCTGGCTAGCAACGTGATGAGCGTGCTGGCCTCCCGCGATGGCGAACCCAGCGTTAAACTCGCCGAATACGCCAAAATCCACCCCTTCCAGCGCGAGGGCGAGGTCATCTCTGGGGGCTCGCAGGTGTTGACGTATGCCTGGAAAACTCCCGCGGGTCGCGAGGTGACGGTCTGCCCGGCCATCTGCTACGACTTGCGCTTTCCCGAACTCTTCCGGGAGGGGCTCTCACGCGGGGCCGAGGTGTACGCGCTTGGGGCCTGCTGGCCCAGCGTGCGGGCAGCCCACTGGCGGGCGCTCGCCATCGCCCGAGCAATCGAGAATCAGGCCTTCGTCATCGCGTGCAATCGGGTGGGCGATGACCCCAAACTCCCGGTCGCTGGCGGCCTGCACTACGCGGGGGGCAGTCTGGTGGTGTCGCCTCTGGGCGAAGTGGCGGGGGAACTGGGCGACCACGAGGGCGTGCTGAGCGTGCCGCTGGATGTGCACGAGGTGGACGCCTGGCGTGCCAAGTTCCCGGCTTGGAAGGATCGCAAGCTGCACTAACTCGCGACTCGGTCCCCTTGTGCGGGGTCAGTGCGACGCGGCGTTCGTGGTCACCGTCGCACGGATTACTTCACGCCGCCCCTTCGTCACCTTCTTCCGCCGGGGCCTCGGCGTGTTCCACGCCCGGCTTGGCTTCGCCAAAGATCGCGCTGCCGACGCGCACGATGTTGGCCCCTTCAGAGATCGCGATCTCAAAATCCCCGGACATGCCCATCGACAGGATGTTGAACGGCACGCCCTCGGTGAACTCGATCTTCGCCATCTCCTCGAACAACTCGCGGCACTGCACGAACGTCCGCCGCGTTTCTTCGGGGTCAGCGCTTTCCGCGGCCATCGTCATGATGCCGCGCAGCCGCACGTTGATCATCGTGCCGATCTGCTCCGCCATCGGGATGGCGGCGGGAATGGGGCAACCGAACTTCTGGCTTTCGCCCGAGCAGTTCACCTGCAGCAGCACTTCGATGGGGTGCTCACGCCGCAGCGCGAGCACTTGCAGCTCCTCCGCAAGGCGAAGCGAATCCACAGAGTGAATCAGGCGGGTGAACTCCACCACCTTGCGAACCTTGTTGCGTTGCAGGTGGCCGATCATGTGCCAGCGAACGCCGTCTGACCCGCCGGGCAGACCCGCGGCCGGCTTGAGAATGACTTTGCTGTCGGCAAAGAGCGATGCGTCGTCCTTGCTGACCTTTCGCCCACTGGGGACGATTTTTTGGCGGGCGAGGTATTCCTCGACGATGGCCGCGTGCTGCATGAGAACCTGAACGCGGTTCTCCCCGAAATCGCGATGGCCGAGCTGGAGCAGGGTGCGAATCTGCTCGGGGTCGGCGTTCTTCGTCACGGCGCACAGAATGATGTCCGACGCGCGGCGCCCCGACTTCTTGGCGGCGTCGGCGATTCGCTGGGTGACTTCGGCATAACGGGATTCGACGGTGTCGCCGGCACCCTTGGTGGTCGCGGCGGTAGTGGCATTGGGCAAGGGAAGCCTCCCGAAAAGCCTCGATGATGACGGCGTCCGTGCCGACGTCGGGCGTGCGGACCTCCACAGAACGAGGAATAGCATAAGCCTGACCCCGCCGTGGTCCACGGCGCGGATTTCACAGCCGCCGCTGATTTGACTCAGGAGCACGACATGCGAAACAGCCTTCCCGCCCGCACCACCCCTTTTTCCGCGGGCGATATCGCGCCGGAATTCACCCTCACCACGCAGGACAAGAAAGATTGGAATCTCTCTGAGCACGTCAAGAAGGGCGATGTCGTCCTGTGCTTTGTGCCGCTGGCATTTACCGGCGTCTGCTCGACTGAAATGAAATGCATTTCGGACGACTTCGCGAAGTGGAGCGGGAAGGGTGCGACGGTGGTGGGGGTGAACTGCGACAGCTTCGCGGCCAACAAGGCGTGGGCGGAAAAGGAGGGGTACACGCACCCGATCCTGGGCGACCTGCACCGGGAGGTGGTGAAGGGTTACGGCTTGTATTGGGAAGATCTCAACGTCGCCCAGCGTGGCACGGTGGTGATCGGCAAGAGCCCGGATGGACGGGGCAAGATCAAGTTCGTCCAGGCTCGTCAGCCGGGCAGCGCGATGAAGTGGGAAGATGTCTTGGCGATGGTGTAAGCCCCGACAGGCCGGGTCGGGGTGCCGCCCGGCCCGCTCGTTCGGGTCAAGTTCGGAAGTCGCACCCCGCACGCGTCCTGCTGGACCCCCGGCGGGCGGCGGGCTAGAGTGGAGGCCGTACCCGTCGCCTTGGTTGTCCGGCGTGTTGCCGGCATTCCCCAGGGCCAAACGTCCACGACGGAGCCAGTAAGACACATGAGCAAGTTCCCCCGCTTTGGCAACCCCCAGAAGATCCGCGTCGCCCACGTCTCCACCAAGGGTGACATTTTCGTCGATTGGAAAGACGTGGAAAACCTCCGCCGCATGATGAGCCCCAACGGCAAGATTCTGGGGCGCAAGCGTCTGGATGCGTCGGCTCGCGAGCAGCGGATGCTGAGCCAGGCGATCAAACGGGCCCGCTTCATGGCCCTGCTGCCCTACACCTCCGCCACGCTGTAAGGTTTACAGCTGCCTTTTTAGCCTAGAGTTTCGCCATTCACCCCTCGCAGTCGAGGGGTTGTTTGTGTATTCACACCTTCTCGCGCGGGCGAACTGCTGGAGGTTTGCATGAGTGCCGGGGAAGTGAAGCCTCGCAGGGCGACGACGATCAGCGGCATCAGCCCGACGGGGAAGCGCGACTATTCGGAAGTGATGGCGCTGGCGGCGGCCGCTCCGTCGATGCCCCCCCGCAGTCGTGAACAGAACATGATGCACGCCATCACCTTGCTGTGGCGAGCGTTTGGCGACACCGCCCTCTCGTGGATCGGGTTTTATGAGAAGGTGGCGGGGGCGGACGAGATGGTGCTGGTGTGCCGCGAGCCGAAGCCGGCGTGCTCTCCCATCGGGCTGTTCGGCATGTGCGGGCGCGGGTGGAAGGAACAACGCAACTTCATCGTGTCCGACGTCAAGAAGCTCGGGGCGGATTACATCGCCTGCGACCCGCGTGACCAGAGCGAACTGGTGATCCCCGTGATGAACGAAGACGGTTCGTGCTGGGGCGTGCTGGACGCTGACAGCTACGACCTTGACACCTTCGACGAGCACGACGCCCGGTGCATGGCGCGGCTCATGGAGGAGCTCAAGATCTCGTCACGCGTTCCGGACGAGTTTGTGTGTATCTAGACGAGCATGAAAAAGCCGGACCCATGAGCGGTCCGGCCAAGCGATGGGCTGAGTTGTCGCGCGGCCGCAGCCCGCGCGGGAAAACTTACTTCGCGTCCTTCTTCATCGGGGCCTCGGTGCCGTGTTCGGCCGTGAGCTTCTTGACCGCGGCCAGCACTTCTTCGGGCTCGGCGCGCTTGGTGTAGTCCTCGTTCACGTAGGCGTAGCGCACGACGCCCTTGGTATCGACCACCAGCGTCGCGGGGTGGGGAAGCGCCCACTCGCCGCTGGCGTTGTGCTTGGCAAGGTCAACGCCGAAGCCCTTGTACTTGGTCTTGGTGGCGTCGTCGAGGTTGAAACCCAGGCCGAGCTTCTTCATCCCCTCGCCGGTGCTGTCGCTCAGAAGGGTGTAGGTCAGGCTGTCCTTCTTGGCGGTTTCCTTCAGTTCTTCGGACTTCTCGGGAGAAACGGCGGCGATGGTCGCGCCCATTTCCTTGGCTTCGCCGACCTTGTCCTGGAAGGCCTTGAGACTCTTGTTGCAGTAGGGGCACCAGTTGCCGCGATAGAACATGATGACGGCGGGGCCCTTGGCGTAGAGCGTCTTGGCGTCGACGTCCTTGCCGTCGGCGTCCTTGAAGGTCAGTTGCGGGAGCGTGTCGCCGACCTTGATCTCATTGGCTGGCTTCGCGGCGGGCTTGGCCATCTTGTCGGCGTGGTCCGTGGGCTGCGCGGCGGGGGCGGGGTGCGACGACTGCGCGACGGCAAGGCCACTCAAAGAAGCGAGCGCGACCACCGTCAGACCGACCATGTTCAGACGCGAAAACTGTTTCATGCATGTGCTCCGTAGGAACTCGCGAACGTACCTGACCCTAGACAACTCTTGGCGCCGTGAACACCACGCGCCGGCAGTGCCAGTCACAACCCTACCGGGTTGGATTCCGATCACCATAGAACGTTACGGCCTGCGTGCTCAGTGCCCACCGCTCTCGCCGGGCACGGCCCGGAAGGGCTTGACGAGCGCGCACAGCACAATCGCCACGATGATCGAGAGGAACAGGTACCGGAGCACGTCGAGATAGCTCAGTAAGTACGCGTGGCGGGTGAGGGTTTGACCCATGAGGCCCTGAGCCTGAGCCGCGGCATCGGCGAGTGTGGCACCGCCCCGGTGAAACGCCCCTGCGAAGCTGCCAAGTCGGTCCATCGTGGTGGCGTCCAGCCCGCTGACGTGTGCGCCCAGGTACGTCTGGTTCACCTGGGCGCGGCGTTGCAGCATGGTGGCGACAAACGCGATGCCGAAGCTGCCCCCCAAATTCCTGAAGAGATTTGTGATGCTGCTGGCCTGGGTGTTCTTGCTCTTGGGGAGGTACGAGTAGGCGATCTGCGTGATGGAGACGAACATCATCGCCATGCCCACGCCCTGCGTCATGCGGGCGACCACCGCCTGGCGGAAGGGCGAGTCGAAATCAAAGTGGAGCATCTGCCAGACGGAGAACAGGATGATGACGAAACCGCCGAAGGCCATCCATTTGGCCTGGACGACCTTGAGGCTGCGGGCGACGAAAGGCGCCAGGATGACGATCATGAGCGCGCCGGGGGAGAGGATTTTGCCGGCCTGAGTTGCCGTGTACCCGAAGAGCTGCTGGAACATCTGGGGCAGCAGCACGGTGGTGCCAAAGAGCGAGAAGCCCATCGAGAAGTACAACAGGCACGAGAGGAGGAAGTTGCGGTCCTTCAGCAACTGAAGTTCCACCACCGGGTCTTCGGCGAAGCACAACTCCCACACGATCATCCCCAGCAGGGCCGCCCCGCCGATGACGGCGCAGGAAGTGACGAGCGTGGACCCGAACCAGTCGTGCTCCTGGCCGGTATCGAGGACCACCTCAAGGCACCCGAACCCCACGGCGACGAGGATGATGCCCACGACGTCGATGCGGGGCTTGCGTGCGTGCTTCACTTCGCCAAGGCCACTGGGCACCACGATGCTGGTGAGCATCAGGCTCAGCACGCCGATGGGGATGTTGATGAGGAAGCACCAGTGCCACGAGAAGTTGTCGGTGAGCCATCCTCCCAACGTGGGGCCGATGGCGGGGGCGGCCACGATGGCCATGGAGTAGAGCGCGAACGCCGCGGCCCGTTTGCTCGGCGGGAAGGCATCGACCAGCATCGCCTGCTCGCTGGGCGCGAGGCCACCACCCCCGATGCCCTGGAGCACGCGGCAGAAAACCAGGGCCCCCAGCGTCGGCGCCAGGCTGCACATCAGGCTGCTGATGGTGAAGAGGGCCACGCAGATCATGTAGAAGCGCTTGCGCCCGAAGACCGTGCTCAGCCACGCGCTCAGCGGCAGCACCACCGCGTTGGCCACCAGGTAGCTCGTCAGCACCCAGGTGCTTTCGCTCGCGTCGGCGCCCAGGCTGCCCCCGATGTGCGGCAACGCCACGTTCGCGATCGAGGTGTCCAGCAGCTCCATGAACGTCGCCATAGTGATGACCACGGCGATCGCCCAGGGGTTGTACACCTTCGCGGGCTGGGGGAGTGCGGGTTATGAAACGGCGGCGGTCATCTGCATAGATGGAGAGGGAGCACGGGTCAGCGGGCGCGGGCGGTCTCGACACTGCGGCTGTCGCTTCCGATGTGAATCGACGGCTCCACGCTCATGCCGATGCTGAGGCGCCGGGTCAGTTCGTCGGAGGCGTCGAAGACGATCTTCACCGGCACGCGCTGGACCACCTTCACGAAGTTTCCGGTAGCGTTCTCTGCGGGCAACAGGCTGAAGGCCGATCCGGTGCCGGCCATGATGCTGTCGACCTTGGCATGAAAGACGTGCCCGGGAACGGCGTCGATCGAAACGTCTACACGCTGCCCGGCGTGTACCTTCGCAAGCTGAGTTTCCTTGAGATTGGCCGTTACCCACACGTCATCACCCACGATCGCGAGCAGCCCCTGCCCGGGCTGCACGATGTTGCCGGGGTCCACCGTTCGCCGCGTCACGCGCCCCGAGGTGTGCGCGATGACCTTGGTGCGGTCCAGATCGATCTGCGCCCGCTCGAGCTTGGCCTTGGCGACAAGCTGCTGGGCGGCGGCCGCGGACATCACGGCGTCTGCCTGCGCGAACGCCGCCCGCGCTTGCGCGATGCCAGCCTGGGCGAGTGTCACCTTCGCCTCGGCCAGGGTCACGCTGCTTTCCGCGCTCGCCAACTGAGCGGCGGTGGTCTTGGCGGTCGTCCGGGCGTCGTCGATCTGCTGTTCCGCCACCGCGTTGGGGCTGGATTTCTGGATTTCCACGTAGCGGTCACGCTGCGTGGCCGCGTTGGCGGCGTTGGCCGCGGCGAGATTGACCTCCGACTTTGCCTGCGCCATCCCGGCCTTGGCCACCTCGAGGTCGGCCTGAGCGGATGCGAGCGTTGCCTCCGCCGCCTGCTTCTGGGCGTTGGCTTGCTCCACCGCGCTCGCGGCGGATGCGATTTCGCCCTTGGCCTGGTCTACCTGGGCCTGGTATTCAACCGGATCCAGTTCGACGATGGTCTGCCCGGCTTCAATCTCCTGGTTGTCCTGCACCAGCACCCGTAGCACACGCCCGGCGACTTGAGGAGCCACACGCTCCACGTGGCCGTCGACGAAGGCGTCGTCGGTGGATGTGAAGTGGAGCGAGTGCACGTAGAGGTAGGTGCCGGCCACGACGCCACCCACCAGCGCGACGGCGAGCACGGTCAGACCGATGATTTTCTTGCGACGGTCCGGCCGGGGCGGGGACGCAGGCTTCTGATCGACATTGATTCTCGGTCCTGCCAGGGGGGGGGGCGGAGAGTCATTGGTGGCCGAGATGGCGGCCGTCCCGTTGTTGGTTACACTTGACATGCGAGGCTCCCAACAAAGTTGGCCGGGTCGTTAGTAAGGCATACAACTTAAGGCACGAACTACCGCACGAT
>JBAZUW010000135.1:0-9850 GCA_041661205.1 Phycisphaerales bacterium | reverse complement strand
AAGCGCTTCGCCGAGGAGACCAAGCAGGAACTCCAGGCGCTCGCCGCCGAGGTAAAGAACCCGATCCGCCAGGCATGGCTGTCAGAGGCCGCTCAGGGCGTGACCTTCTACATCAACCGGATGGAGCACGCCGAAGAGATTCAGCAGCAACGCAACGAAGTCGTCAAGAATGGTCTTGACACAATCGGCCCGGTGATCGCCAAGACCAACGCCGACCTCGTCGAGTCGCTGAACAAATCCAAGATCGAGACCGCCACTCAGGCCCAAGCCATGTCCGCCGACGCCAAGACGCAGACCGGGATCGTGGCCGGCATCGTCACCGTTCTGGGGGCGCTCATCAGCTTCACGCTCATCCGCGGCATCACCAAGCCCCTGGCCCGCGTGGTCGAGGCCCTCCGCCTCATCGGCAGCAACGACCTCACCGCCCCCGCCCTCAACATGACGGGCAGCGACGAGATTTCCATGCTTGCCCGCACCTCCGATTCCATGAAGGATGTGCTCAACAGCATCGTCCGCGAGATTTCCGGCACCACCAACGAAGTCGCGGCCGCCGCCACGGAAATCGCCGCCTCCGCCGAGCAGATGTCCGCCGGCATGACCCGCCAGCAGGAGCAGACGCAGCAGGTCGCCGCGGCTGTGGAAGAGATGAGCGCCAGCGTCTCCGAAGTGGCCACCAAGAGCGCCGGGGCGGCTGAGGCCGCCGGCGAATCCGGCAGGCAGGCCCAGAAGGGCGGACAGGTCGTGGGCCAGACCGTCGAAGAGATCAAGGGCATTTCGGTGCAGGTCACCGAGTCGGCCCGCGCGGTCGGTTCTCTTGGCCAGAAGAGCGAGCAGATCGGCCAGATCATCGGGATGATCAACGAGATCGCCGAGCAGACCAACCTGCTGGCCCTCAACGCCGCGATCGAGGCGGCCCGGGCCGGCGAGCACGGCCGCGGTTTCGCGGTGGTGGCCGACGAAGTGCGCAAGCTCGCCGAGCGCACCACGCAGGCCACCACCCAGGTCGCCAGCAGCATCAAGGAGATTCAGCACGAGACCAAGTCCGCCGTGGAACGCATCGAAGGGGGCGAAAAGCAGGTCTCGGTGGGTGTCGAGCTTGCCGGCAACGCTGGTCTGGCCCTTGAGCAGATCGTGTCGTCATCTCGCACCGTCGAGAACATGGTGCGCGAGATCGCCAACGCCGCCCAGGAGCAGAGCAACGCCACCCGGCAGATCGCCCAGAACGTCGAGCAGATCTCGGTCGTCACCCGCGAGTCGGCCGAGGGTTCCAACCAGGCGGCCATGGCCGCCAGCCAGTTGAGCCAGCGGGCCGAAGCCCTGCGTCAGTTGGTCGGGCACTTCAAGGTCTAAGCCGCCCCACGGGGGCGAAAGGTCGCAAACCGGGCGACATCAAAATCGCAGTGTGTACAGCGGCGGCCCCACACGGGCCGCCGCTGTCGTTTTGTGAGACACCCCGGGGATGAGCCGTCATTCATCCGGGAATGCGAACTTCACAGGCCCTAAACGTGAAATTACCGGGTCGCAGCCGGGCTTTCACCTGAAGTCGCCTTGCTTCCCGGCCGAAGGTCGTTAGGATGGTGTGGGGAAGGAGTTCGCCGGGCGCGTCGCCGGGCGAATGCCTCCAAAGTGAACCTCGGCGGGCCAGCACGCAACGCATGCAATCCAATCTACACCCGACTCTGCTTCGGCTGTCTCGCGTTCGCCCGGTGGCGGCCGCCTCATGAGCCGTTTCCTTCATCCCCCCGCCTCAGCGCTGATTCAATCAGTGCTTTCGCAATCAGAGGTTTTGAAATCAGTTACGGCCGCCCGCCACGGGCGTGGTTCGTCTCGGAGACGTTTCGGGCAGGCTTCGTAAGCACGCCCGCGACGATTCGGAAGGAGTCGCAAAGGACATATGGGTCGATTCAGTCGTGATCAAGGGCCGGTGCAGCGTACGAGGGTGAACCTGTTGATCCGCATCTCACCGGTGCGTGTCATTGGTCCCAATGAAGAACAGTTTGGCGTCTTGGAGACTCCCGCGGCTTTGCAGAAGGCCAACGAGCTGGGGATGGATCTCGTCGAGATTTCCCCCGACGCCCGTCCGCCGGTCTGCAAGATCATGGACTACGGGAAGTACAAGTACGAGCTTGGGCAGAAGCAGCGCAAGCAGCGGGCCGCCAGCAAGGCGACCGAAATGAAAGAGCTGCGCTTGGGGCGCAGCGTGAAGATCGACGAGCACGACATCCAGGTGCGCATCGATCAGGCCCGTCGCTTCCTGATGGCCGGGCACAAGGTGATGTTCACGCAGCGGTTCAAGGGCCGCGAAATCGCCCACAAGGAACTGGGCCTGGAAAACCTGCGCAGCGTGTACGACGCGCTGACCGAGCTGTGCAAGCTGGAGCAATCGCCCCGCTGGTTCGGCAAGCAGGCGAGCATCATTCTCGCGCCGGACAAGATCAAGATCGAGGCGATCAAGCGCAAGATCGAGAAGGACAAGGCCGCGAAGCTCGCCGCGGGCCTGAAGGTCGAGGAAGAACGCTCGATCGAGGAGCTCGAAGCCGAAGTCGCCAAGCAGAACGAAGCGTTGGCGGAGGGTGACGAGGAATAACCATTCCGGTAGCCGGATACGACTGTGCCCCAACGATCCCGCCCGGCGGGATCGTTGTGTTTTTGCGTGAGTGTGCGCGGGGCACACCACGATGCGGGGCGCATCGTGGTGGCACAGGGAGTCGGTCCATCAATCATGCCGCAGCGCGACGATCGGGTCCTGGGCGGCCGCCCGCCGCGCCGGGTACACACCGAACACCAGCCCCGTGACCAGCGCGACCGTGAACGACAGCACGATCGACCCGACCGTGAGCTGGGTCGGCAGGCTCGCGTCGCGCGAGATGAAACTGAACCAGCCGGAGGCGGCCAGCTTGGGCCAGCCCCATCCGATAAGCAGGCTCGCCCCCACACCCAAGGCCACGCCCGCCAGCCCCGCGATGGCCGAGAGCACGCCGGTTTCAACCAAAAACTGCCACTGCACGTGCGAGCGGGTGGCGCCGAGCGCTCGCCGGATGCCGATCTCCCGCGTGCGCTCGGTGACGCTGGCGAGCATGATGTTCATGATGCCGATGCCGCCCACGAGCAGGGCGATGCCGGCGATGAGCCCGAACACGAGGCTGTAGGTCAGCGCCGTGCGGCGCGCGTTCTCGAGCAGTTCAAACGGCACGATGAGTGACACATCCGTGAGGCCCGGATGCCGGGTCTTCAGAATCAATCGCAGCCGGTCCGCATCAATGATCACCCGGTCGCGGTCCGGGCTCGACAGGTAAATCTCGGTCACTTCGGTCGAGTTGGCCTGAAACGACCCGGAGCTGCGCCGCACCACCGTATCTCCGAACGCTTCGCGGGCGGCTGTCATCGGCACATGCACATCCAGGTTCAAGTCCCGCCCGATGAGTGCCGCCCCCGCGCCCCCCGCCAGCCCCACCGGTGCCAGCACCCCCACCACCACGAACGGCTTCTCGTCGATCCGCAGCGTCTCCCCCAGCGGGTCTTCCAGCGTGAAGAGCGTGCGAGCGATCTGCGCCCCGATCACACACACCGCCGCCCGCCGGTCCATGTCCGACTCGGTCAGATACCGCCCTCGATCCACCGTGAGATTGGCGACCTTGAGCAGATCCGGCGTCGTGCCGTACGCCTGGCTTTGGGCGCGCTTCGCCTCACGCAGCACCTGCCCGCCCACCTCCTTCAGAGGCACGATCGTCTCGGCGTCGGGAAAGTTCTCCCGAATCACGTCAACGTCGGCGCGGGTGAGCCCGAAGCGGCTGACAAAGCTCCGCTGCTGCGCCCCCTGCTGGTTCTGACTCTCGGGGGGCTTCTGCGAACGAATGATGATGTTGCGCGCGCCCAGTCGCTCGATCTGCGCGAGGGCCGCCTGCTTGCTCCCTTCGCCCAGGCTCGACATCACGATGACCGCGAGCACGCCGAACACGATCCCCAGCGCGGTGAGCGTGGAGCGCAGCAGGTGCAGCCGCAGATTCGAGATCCCCAGCCAGATGATTTCGAAGAGAAAGCCCATGAAAAAAATCTAAGAAAACTCAAAAAAACCGGCACCGCTCTTGCGCAGCGTAGCCGCGTGAATCACCCCTCCCACCCCGGGGCGGCGACTCGCGTGGACAGCTCAATGCTGGTAGTTTAGCGAAGTTCCCGGATCGGCCGCGAGTGTGGTCCTTCGGGGGATCCGCCGGATTCTGCCGACGAACAGACCCATGAACCCGCGCGTTGAACGCAAGCGCATTGGAGCCCCGCCCGCAAGAGGCCGATAGCACACGCCATGGATTCCTTCCGCCCATCTCGCGCACCCTCCTCTCCCACCGTGGTGGTCGAGGTCGAGCGCGAGTGCGCGGCCGGCTGGGAATACGACGTGACCATCCGGCAGGACGATCACGCCGCCAATCACACCGTCACCATGTCGTGGCGCGACCACGATTACTGGTGCGGCGGGGCCATGAGCCCCTCACGGGTCGTGCAGGCGGTGGTGGAATACGCGCTGGCGAACCTCACCATGCCCCTCCCCGACAAGTTCGACGCCGCCAAAGTCCGGCGCTGGCTTCCCCGCATCGACAGCGAACTGCGCATGGCGATGTAGCCTGACTGCGGCCCACTTAATCACGGCGCCGACAGCAGTTTCAGACCGGCACGCCTCAAATCCATCAGGTTTTCGTCACCCGTGATCGAATGGCAGACCTCCCACGCCGCACGCTGCGAACGCATTGCCGGCCGTGTGCCAATGCCACAAGTGCGAGTGAAGCAACACATATCGCAATGAGGCCCGTGCGGAGATACGCCGCCGTCGTGAGCGAGATGCCCAGCCCTGTCCAAAGCGCCACGTATCCCGCCACGCAGAAGGGGCACTTGGGCACCAGCGCGAGCCCCAGGCCGGGCAACGCCCAGCCGCAGAACCCGCCAACGCGCCGGCGAATGTTTGCGAGCCGCGGCGGCGCTGCGCTGCGTTCGCGCGGCGCCTCCTCGGGCTCGCAGCACGGGCAAGGGCTCACTTTTTCGCCTTCTCAGCCGAGCAGCACGAGGCGCTCGCGCCCGGCGTGGCCAGCGGCGAGTGCTCATACTTGTCGTGGTGGCGCACCCACTTCTGGGCGCAGCCTTCATCCTCTTGACGCCCCATCGCCGTGAGGTCGAGGAAGTTGTAGGTGTTGAGCATGGGGTCGAGCCCGCGCCCGAAGACCGAGTAGGTGCGGTAGATGGCGTCACCTTCGCGGATGAAGACGCTGGCCCCGGGCATTTCGCCCTTGGTGTGGTGGATCTTACCGCGTTCATCAAGGGACTTGACCGACTCGAAGTTGTACTGCGTGCTGCCCCTGTCTTCGTCGAGGGTCACGTGATAGTCGTAGTTGAAGGAGTTGTTGAAGGACGACACCCAGGGCACCTGCCAGCTCATGCGCCACTTGAAGGGCGTGATCTTGTCCATGGGTGCCCGCGACACGAAGACCAGCGATGTGTCGCGAGCAGCCAGATGCACCACGGCCCCGTCCACATTGTCCGCCACGTGCGAGCAGCCGGGACAGCCTTCCTCCCATGCCGGGTCGAACATGAAGTGGTAGACGACAAGCTGGCGACGGCCCTGGAAGAGTTCGCTCAGCGAAACCTTGCCGCTGGGGCCGTCGAACACATAGTCCTTTTCGACCTTGGTCCAAGGCAGCTGCCGCCGCTGGGCGCTCAGTGCTTCGCGCTGATGCGTGAATTCCTTTTCCTTCACCAGGAACGCCTTCTGAGCGGCTTCCCACTCGGCGTTCGAAACGATCTTTGCGGTGGTCTTGGGTTTTTCGAGAGTCTTCATGGGTGCTTCCTTTCTGTGTGTTGGTGGAGCGACGCCGCGGCTTGGTGTCGGGAATGCTGTTTAGCGCTCGGCCCGCGTGCGAATCGCCTCGGCGATCAATCCCCAGCCCTTGTTCACGCCCTCGCGGTGCTCCGGCGCAATCTCACCAAACGCCCGGTGCGTCAGCGTCAGCAGCGAGCCTTTGCCCTTCTCGGTCAGGCGATACGCCACGTGCGAAATCGTCGCCGACGACATGAACAAAGGCCCACAAATCTCCAGCAGCGTCGGAGGCTTGATCACCTGCACATGCCCCCACAAGTGCCCGGTGTTGTTCCCCAGGTCGCGGAAATACCGCCCGCCGGGCCACGCTTCCAGTTTCATTTTCATGTTGGTGCCGTCGGGCGTGGTGAGCCCCGGGCCGATCTCTTCCAGCATGGCCGCGAAGGCCACCGCCACCGGGGCGGCGATCTCCACTTCCTTCTTAATCAGCATCATGTGGCTTTCGATTCCCGTCATCTGTTCAGTCTGCATCACGGTTTCTCCTTGGTCTCAAACGTGGGTGGAATGTGCCCGCCCGAAGCCATCGCCTCGGCGCGTTGCTTGATCCGATCAAGCTGATCGCTCCAGAACTGTTCAAAGGTCTTCGCCCAGTCGTGCACGGTGCGAAGCTGCTCGCCATTCACGCGGTACATGCGCTCCCTCCCCTGGCGACGGACGCTCACCAGCCCCACCTGCCGCAGCACCGCCAGGTGCTTCGACACCTGCGGCTGGGGCCACCCCAGCGTCTGCACAATCGTGTTCACCGCCAGCTCCCCCCCGCCCGCCGCCAGCGCCGTCAGCATCTCCCGCCGCTTGGGCTCGGCGATGGCGTTGAAGGTGTCGAGGGTGGTCGCGGCTCTGGCCATGCAGACATCATATGCCCATATCGGCATATGTCAAGCGGATTCTTTTCAGCCTGATTTCAGCCCATTTCAGTGAAGCTCTAACGGGGCGCCCGGCAGCCAGGCCTCAAAGCAAAAGCGCAGTGCCGGCAAGAACGGACTGGCCGCGGGGCAGCAGTCGTGGTAGCTTGGTGCTCCCTTACGGAGGATTCACGATGTCCAAGTCACCCAGCGGCTTCAGCGGCGGCGCCAAGGCAAACAAAGTTCTTGGCAAGCCCTCAGGGACACCAACCCCCAAGGTCGCCTCCAAGCCGGTGCCCACCGGCCTCAACACGGCGAAAAAGCCCAGCGCCACCAAGCCCACGGCCACAAAAACTCCTGCTCCCACCACCGGCGCCAAGCCCGCGTTCGCTCCGGGCAAGGTTCCCAATAACGCCAAGAAGCTCACCGCCGGCGCTCCGGTTATCGGTGCCTCCCGCATGGCCAACCCCGCCAAGGCTCCCCAGGCGGTCAACGCCCAGCGCATGAACAGCACGTTCAAGAAACTGGGCTTCTAAGTCCACGCCGATCATTGCCGACAACGGACTCGTCCGGCTCGCCCAAGCATGCCTTGCCGGCCGCGGGGGGTCGGTGGTTCATTTTCCGGACTTCACGGGTGGGGTGAAACCCCCATAACGAGGGATGACCACCCCTCGGATCAGAGGGTCGCCGCCGGATGATCTGAGACCCAACGATCTCTCTTCAGGGTCGATCGAAGCAGCGCGCAACATACTCCGAAACAGAGACTTAGCCACACGAGATCGTGTGTGCAGCCAGCGATGTCCATGGAGTTAACGAGATCTTAGCGCAGTTTCGGGCTGTTAGGTTTCGTTAATCTATTCCAGGTTGTGCGCGTTCTTAACACTCCTTGCATAGTCGCAGGATAAAGTCTGTCCTCACATGGTCTTCGGTGCGGCACTCTTGGGGTGTGTCCGCCGGCGGCCGTAGCTTTGGAGCCCTGCATGCCCACGGTCCGTCCGCGTCGCGCGTTCACTCTCATCGAACTTTTGGTGGTCATCGCGATCATCGCGGTGCTCATTGGTGTGTTGCTTCCCGCCCTCGGCAAGGCCCGCGAATCCGCCCGCACCATCAAGTGCTCGGCCAATCTGCGCGGCGTCGTTCAAGGCGTTATCTTCTATACCGGCGACAACAAGAGCTACATCCCGCCGCACTACGTCTACGCGGATGGCCCGGAGTCGAATAACTGGCGTGTCGAGGATCAGAGCCAGTCGAACCCGTCGCCGCAGAACGGGTACATTCACTGGTCGTACAACCTGTTTGACGGCGGGCGCGTGCCTCAGGATTCGTTCACCTGCCCTTCGATCGGCACCAGGGGCGGCGCGCCTCGCACCGACCCGGGTCCGGACGCCGCCGACTGGGAACCCGGACAGGTCAACGACTCGGGCGCGGGCTATCCGGCCTCTCCCCCGACCGACCGGCAGGTCAAGCGCATCGCCTACTCCGGCAATGCGGCACTCTTCCCCCGTAACAAGTTCAATGATTCGTCGGGCCCGCGCTTGAGCCGCCTGACGACGACGGCGTCGGTCGACAACACGGGGCGTGGCGGCTCGGGCACCCTCATGGCGACCGAGATGTTCTTCAAGAAGAGCTGGCTGCCTTGGAGTGTGGGCAACAAGATCAAGAGCCACCGCCCCATCACGCCCTTCGTCGGCGCGGGCGGCAAGAATCTGTTCAACGAGCCCCTGACCGCGGGAGCGTTCCCCCGATTCTTCTATCCCTCGGCGGATGACATCCAGTCCCCGGACGTAATCGACGGCCAAGAAGGCGTGATCGACGACGAAACGCCCGGCCCCGCGATCATCAACGTCATGGGCCGCACCCACAAGGGTCGCGATGACGGCTCGGGCGGCGCGGCCAACGCCGGCTTCGTCGACGGCCACGTGCAGATCACCACCGTGCTTGAAACGATTGAGAAGAAGTGGTGGGGTACCCGCATGTTCACCCTCACCGGCGACAACCGCGTGAGCGGCGCTCTGGGCCAGCCCGCACTCGACTGAGTGTTCTCGGACGAAGCGTCGAAAGACGCTTCGTTCATTTTCCGCAGGATGCGACCGGAGAATCGCAATCAGCACAGGGCGCGTGGCCCGTGTGTGAGCTGTCGGTGTGTACTCGTGTTCGAGAGAGTTGACCTTTTCTTTTGGGAGAGATCGCCATGAAGATGAATAACGTGAAGATGGCCGTGATCCTTGGGCTCGTCGGCGCGGCCGCCGGCGTGGCCTCCGCTCAGCCCGCCCCGGTCGTCGTGACCGGCGCCACCCTGTTCGAGTCGTTCTTTGGCTCGGCCCCTCAGTCCACGATCGACGCGATCGACGCCAACCACGACGGCATCGCCCGTCTGACCAACGCCCCCGGCACCACGCTGGGCGTGCAGCAGTTGGCCCCCACCGGCATCAACCCCTTCAGCGGCTACTGGGCCGTGACCTACCGCTCGGTGGGCTCGGGTAACGGTCTGGCCGAACTGGTGAACTACGGCACCCGCTTCGCCTTCAACCCCGCCGACATCTCCAACACCCAGTCCGCCACCGGCGCCGGCCTCCTGCCGGGCCTGGACAACGGCTACGTGAACCGCGTCAAGTTCTACAACGGCAATGCCACCGGCCCCGTCGCCGGTCTTTACAACGCCGGCAACCCCGGTGGCCACCCCTTCCGTTCCGACCTCACCACCCTGCTCGCCACCTACGCCGCCCCTGATGCTCCCTCCGCCGGCGGCGTCCGGATGGATCTGGCGATCCTCGACGTGCCCGTGACCTGGTTCGTGACCCAGTCTGGCGCGACCACCCCGCTGGCGACCCCCGTCACCACCGGCTACGGCAACAACAGCGTCATCGCTCGCAACCCCAACGGCTCGCTGACGAGCTCCGGCGGCGGCAACAAGCTCAAGAGCCTGACCAGCCCCGACGGCACCGTCACCCTCAACCAGAACACCGCTTCCCCCAACGCCTTCACCATCTTCAACACCCCGGTCGCCTCGGCCCCCATCGCCTTCATGACCAACTACGGCACGGGCCACACGCAGGCCACCGTCACCGAACTGCGTCACCTCTTCGCCACCGGCCGTCTGCCCTCCGGCGAGAACCTCACCGCGATCACCCGCGACAGCGGCTCGGGC
>JBAZUW010000134.1:0-9886 GCA_041661205.1 Phycisphaerales bacterium | reverse complement strand
GTATGGCGATCAGAGGCGCCTGGAGATTGCCCGGGCGCTCGCGACCAACCCGAAGGTGTTGCTGCTGGATGAGCCGGCCGCGGGCATGAACCCGCAGGAGAAGAAAGAGCTTCGCGACCTCATCCGGCGGGTGCGGGACGAGTTCAAGACTGCGATTTTGCTCATCGAGCACGACATGGGGCTGGTGATGGAGATCTGCGAGCGGATCACGGTGCTTGATTACGGCAAGACGATCGCCGAAGGCACCGCTGCGGAGATCCAGAACAACCCGCGGGTGATCGAGGCGTACTTGGGCGTTGGGGAGGCGGACGAAGAGACGCCCGAGAGCAAGCAATCGAGCACGAAAGCGGGGCCCACCCATGCTTGAAGTGCGCGACCTCAAGGTGAATTACGGGGCGATCAAGGCCTTGCACGGCATTTCGCTGCGAGTGGACAAGGGTGAAATCGTCACGCTGATCGGCAGCAACGGGGCGGGCAAGAGCACCACCTTGCGGACGATTTCCGGCCTGCTACGTCCGGCGGCCGGCGACATCGTCTTCGAGGGCGCGTCGATCCGCGCCATGCCCGCCCACGAGATCGTGAAGCTGGGGCTGGTGCAGAGCCCGGAAGGGCGCGGCGTCTTCCCGAACATGAGCGTGGATGAGAACTTGCAGCTCGGGGCGTTTGTGCGGGGCGCCGGAGAGAAGGCGGCTGTGGCCGCCGACCGGGAGCGGGCCCTGGGGCTCTTCCCGCGCCTGCGTGAGCGCCTGAGGCAAAGCGCCGGCACGCTCTCGGGGGGTGAGCAGCAGATGCTGGCCATGGCGCGGGCGCTGATCGCCAAGCCCCGCCTGCTGTTGCTGGATGAGCCGAGCTTGGGGCTAGCCCCGCAGATCGTGCAAACGATTTTTCGGATCATCCGGGACATCAACGCGACCGGCACCACGATTTTGCTGGTCGAGCAGAACGCCCACATGGCCTTGCAGGTCGCCCACCGGGCGTATGTGCTGGAGGTGGGGAGAATCACGATGGAGGGGGAGGCCAAGAAGCTCGCGGCCAGCGATGAGGTGCGTAAAGCCTATCTGGGGCATGGGTAAGGGAAGAGACGAAGTTCCGGAGAGACGCAGAGACGAAGTTCGGGAGGAGCTGGAGAGGTCGGGGGTGTGCTGCGAGGACAATCTCGGGATTCGCCCTTCGGGCTCATCCCGGGCGTGCCTGCTCACCCCTTCACCCAGGCACCCCCTCACCTTCTCAAGTCTGCGCGTGGGGCCGCATCACCCCGCGTCGCTTACTACACTGGACGGATTCTCGAGTTTGGAGAACAGGAGGAAGGAGTTGCCAGTGACGAGCGTCGCGTCTACGTCCTTTGTGTTTGCAGACGTGCCGCGGGCGTGCCCGCAGGGGTATGGCCTGGCGCCGGTTTTTCCGGGTGAGACCGGGTCGGTGCGGGTGTGCGTTGTCACGAAGAACGAGGGCGGCTTTGTCGCCTTGCGCGAGACGATGGACGCGCGGGTGTACCTCGGGGCTCTGGCCGACAAGGCCGGGCGAGTGCGCGAGTGGCTGGAGATCTGGGTGCAGGACGTGACGGGGCTTGCCCAGTCGTTGTCCGTGTATCGCGAGGTGATCAACAACCGGGTGCTGGATGAGCGGTGGAAGAGCCGCGCCGCGATGCTTGCGGCTTCGCCGGAGCACGGCCTGGTGCTGATCGGGGCCGAACGGGAGAATCCCGAGCCGGTGCTGATCGACGCCAAGGCACACAGCCCGGTGCCGCCGCGGGATCAGAAGACCAATGCAACGTGGGTGCTCTGCCAGGATGAAGTGGTGCTGGGCAAGAAGGGCGCGCCGAGCTACGCCGCCACCCTGCAGCGGCATGTGTATCTGAAGGACCTGGGCGAACAGTCGGACCTGGTGCCGGTGGAGATGCTCGGTAGCGACGGGGCGGCCCTTGGCGTACCTCCCGGCACGCTCGGCCTCAATCCCGGGGGCGGGCTGATGCTCGCGCTGCGCTACGCCCCGCTGTCGTACGAGCAGTTTGTGGACACTGTGAGTGGGCTGGAATCCGACGCCGGCCCCGCCGAGGCCGTGCTCAAATCCATCGCGGCGGGGGCCTCGGGTTTCTCCGCGGGCACACGGGGCACCATGTCCGGCCCGCACGCGAACATGACTCCCGGAACCGGGTGGCTCATGCTCGCTTCTTCGGATCGCTCGGGGCGGCTGGTCGAGTCGCTGCATTTGAAGCTGATGGCCTTTGCCGGAGCCGCGGCTGGTGCCCGGGCCAGCATCGCCGCCACCCAGGCTCCGATGCTCAACATCACCGCCTCCAGCTTCCGCGTCAGCCTGGGCGAAGCCTTCGGGGCGACGCCGATCCTGTGGGGCAACAAGGTGAGCCTGGTCGAGCCGGGCGAGGGCATGGAGATGCCCGTCGAGGGGACGGACCTCAAGTACTTTGTTGCAGGGCGCGGCGCGGGAATGTCCATGTACTCCCCGGCCAGCGTTAGCCAACAGGTGCAGGGCAAAGGCTGGCTGCGCCTGCGCAACATCGTCACTGAAGGGCCCGGCGGCACGGTGCTCGAGGGGACCCTGCAGACCCAGGAACGGGTGATGCCCGGGAAAAACGACCTGCTGTGGCTGCGGTTTGGTCTGGGCCCGGTGCGGGTGGATCAATACGCCACCATCGACATGAAGGGCTCGATGGCCCCCGGGGAAGTGCGCATTCGCACCATCCCCACGCGCCTCAAAGACGATGTGGCCGCCCGCCTGAAGCAGGCGCTGGGCGTGCCGATTCCCGAGGTTCACTTCGGCATTCTGCCCATGCTCAGCAGCGCGTGCGATCTGTACTCCATGGGCGTGCTGGGCGTGCGGACCCTGCTGGTGGGGGCCAAGAGCCCGCTGCCGGTCTCGCTGGATGAACTCATGACCCTCGCGGGTCTCGCGGCCAACAGCGCCGGCGACGGCGAAGAGCTCTGGGTTCGCATTTCGCGGGCCTTTGAGAGTGAGAAGCGGTGGGCGGCCAACCTGGGCCCGCAGTTGTTGTTGACGGATTGTGCGGACGCGGCAGAGGCGTTCGAGGCGATTCCGCCGCAGCTCTGGTACCAGACGCTGGCGGCGATCATCCGGTGCTTTACGGGGCTGGGGCCCGACAGCCGCTGCAAGGACTTTGGCGATGCCCCCACGGGCGCGCAGCAGAAGGTCTTTGACGGTCTGTTGGATGACCTGTACGCTCTGCTCACGGCGTGCCGCACGCTGATCGTGTCGGACTTTGCTCTCAACAGCGAAATCCGGGGCGTGGTGAAGGAATGCATGGGACAGCAGAAGTAACGCAGAAGTGGTCGTGCTTGAGAAGTTGATGTGCACAGAACAGGGCGTGCTCGAAAGCCGGAGCGTTCGCTCCCAACGGGGTTTGGACGGCAAAGTCCAGGAAGGATCGCAATCGTGAGGACAGCAGCAACGCGCAACGTGATCAAGGCCGGGTTGGTGGTGGGGGCGGCGGGGCTCTTGACCGGCTGTGGCAGCCCGCGTTTGGGCCGGTATGACCTGGTGGTGACCCCGGACGCCAGCCTGCGCGAGGGCCAAACGCTCCCGCCGTTGAAGGTTGACGTCGTTGGCGTCAAGCCGACGGATGTGACGAAGTGGCAGGCGTATTCGGTGGATGTCTACTTCAGCGGGTCGGATGATTTCCGCAACGGCTTTGCGAGCAGCGGCAAGCAGTTGTCCTTCGATGCCGCGGCTGACAAGCCCCAGACGATCTCGGCCAAGGACCCGATCTGGGAGACGTGGGACAAGGCGGGTGTGCGCAAGGTCTTCGTGCTGGCGAATGCCCGCACGATGCGCCCGCCGCAGGTGGGGGTCGATGCCCGCAAGGCGGAGATTCCAATGACCACCGACCGGTGGGATGTGTCGAAGATCGACATCGTGATCCGGGCCAGCGGCGTGGACGTGACGACGCCGATGAAGCCGGTCAAGGAGTAAGGCTCTCGGGCTTGTCGCCCGGGGGCTGGCCAGAGGCCGGGCGGAAGTTGTGTTTTCGGGAGCGGGATCATGCCGGGGTTTGGGCGTTTTGAGACGGTGGAGGAACTGGCTTCGAGCGGCCCGTTCAGCGTCTTTGCTGCGCGCTCCCCGGGCGAAGAGGGGCCGCCGAAGTTCGTCATCAAGACGTTCCACACCGTGGATGAGTTTGGTGATCCGGAAATCATCGAGGCGCGGGCCAAGGCGTTTCTGGATTCCGCCAAGACCCAGCAGGAACTGGCCAAAGCCGCCCCGGAGTGCTGGGCCCCGGTCTACGACTTTGGTCGCACGCCCACGCACGCGTACTTTGTGACCGACCTGTATGAGCTGACCGCCCACAAGCTCATCGATTCGCGGCGGGACATGACGCCCGCCGAGATCGTGCGCCTGGTGCTGGGCATGGCCCGCGCGCTGGATTCGATCCGCAAGACGCGCAACGGGCGCGGGCATGGTGACCTCAAGCCCACCAACGTGCTGATCAGCGCTCCGGACAACGACCTGACCCAGGCGAATGTCTTCCTGATCGACCCCGAGCCGGACGCCCGCCTGGTCAACCAGGGCAACGCCGACGACCAGCGGGCGCTGGCCGACATGCTCCACCAGTTGGTGGTCTTCCGCCCAGGGCCAAAGGGCGGCGCGGTGCAGGGTGGGCCGGAGTGGAGCGCTTTTGGAAAGCCCGGTGAAGTGCTGCGCAGCGGCTGCGAGTGGTTGCTGAACCCTCAGGCCGGCGCGATCGCCAGTTACGACGACATCGTTGCGCGGCTGGCGCCAGCGACCGAGGTGAAATCGGGGGGCAGCAAAAAGGGTTTGCTCATCGCGGGTGTCGCCGGGGTGGTGCTTATCGGCGGGGCCGTGGGCGCGTGGCTGGTGCTTGGCGGGGGGCCACCGAAGGTCGTGAACAACGGTGGTGATCGCCCCATTGGAACCACAACGCCCGATGACGCTCCCGTCGTGGTCGTGAAGGAAGGCGAAAACCCCACCCCCGCGCTCAACACAATGCGTGATGGACTGGCGGAGCGCGTCGGGAAGAAGATTGACGAAACGCAGGCGGCCATCAAGAACGATGAAGTGGGCCAGGCCAAGATCGAGGAGATTCGGTCCAAGTTTGCCGGATTCAATGCCCGAATCGGATCGCTGATCGATCAGGCGGCCAAGGCGTGGGCGGCCCCCGCGACTCCGGCTGATCCGGCCGCACAAGCCGCCCAGGTGGCCGAGCAAAAGACCATCGCGGCCGACCTCAAGGCCATCAACGAAGAGATTCGTGTCGCGGCGCTGGGAAAGCAGCTTGACGGCCTCAAGGCTGATTCGTTCCTGAGGCTCAACACGTTCATGAAGGAGCGGCTGGCGGCCGCCGCGGGAGATGAAATCTCTCAGCCCGCACTGCGAGATGGTCTAAAGGTCTGTCTGCAGTCCATCGTTAACGACCTTGGCGCCTCCGACCCCTCGCGGGGAGGCTACTGGGAGAAGTATCAACCCAAGGCTCTGGCCTTTGAGGAGTACTTCAAGAAGCTGGATACGGGCGTGCCCCTTGTGGTGCCCCTTACCGCGACGCCCGGCAGCGACGTGGACGTCGAGGTGCTGAACAAGCTACTGGTGGAGGATCGCAAGGCCCGGGTGGATGGGCTGGTCAAGGCGGTGGTGGACACGACGACGGTGAAAGAGACGAGCGAAGCCGCGGCAGAGATCGCGGCGGCGGGCAGCGACAACTCCGCGCTGCGCCTCAAAATGCAGGCGATCATCGACGAGGCCACGGCGGTGGAGCAGTTGCTGGCGCTGGGGTATGGCCTGACGGAGGCGGCGGATGGGGGCAAAACCCTGGCGACCATGCGGGATGGGCTGGCCGCCAAGCCGGAAGCGCTGCGGGCGAGCGTGAGCAAAGTGATCGACCGGGTGGGCGACCTGGAAAAGGTGACGAAGCTCACGTCGATTCCCGACCTGATGAAGGTCATCACCGGATCGCCCCCGGGGGATGTTGCCAAGCTGCTGGCCGCGTGGTCGCGGCTGCCCGGGGCGGGTTTCCCGGAGTCGGTGGAAGACCTGGCCAAAGGGGCGGGGATTTACAAGTCGAACGTGATGCCGGGGATTCAGGGCATTTCGCAGCCCGCGCGCCAGCAGGCGCTGCTGAGCCGCACGCGCCAGCCGCTGAGCCAGATGTGGATCGGCTTTGCGAAGAAAGATGGCGTGGCCGACCCCAAGACCCTGACGGCGCTCTTCGGCGCGATGGACGCCTGCGACATCAAGCCCGAAACGCTGGGTGCGGCCGTAGGGCCGTTCATGGCGTTCAACTATTCGCGCTGGAAGGTGCTGCCCGAGAAGATCGAGGGGATTCGCACGACGCTGGCGGCGGACCCCAAGAAGCAGTCCGAGGCGATCAAGACCGCGCTGGAGGAGTTCTGGGCCAGGCCCGAAACCAAGGATTTCAAAGACAAGGCCGGGCTGGCGCCGCTGCGCAAGACCCTGCAGCCGTTTGAAGACGGCAAGGGGTTTGTCGATTTCGCGCAAGTCGGCCCCGGTACCGCAGGCTGGGCGGTGGTCAACGCGCCGGATGATGCCTCACGCGTGACCTACGGCAAGGGCGGGCGAAACGTGACGTTCGTGCGCGTGACGCCCGAAGACGCGGCCAGTGCGGCGTATCTTGCGACCACCGAGGTGCCGGTGGGGCTCTTCGCCCAGCTTCTCCCGACGGAGGAGTCGGGCAAACTGCTCAAGGCGCAGGACCTCAGTGCGGCCCCGGCGGACAACCGCAAGGGCCCCCGGACCTGGGAGTGGGAAAACGGCGGGCTGGTGCCGGCGAATGTCCCGCCCGATCCGCGCCCGAACAAGCTTGGGGACTGGAAGCTCACGTGGGGCAACGGTTGGTTCGCCGCGCGTGATAAAGGCATGATCGAGCAGGGGATATCGCAGTATCCCCAGGGTGTGGACCCGGCTCCCCCCAGCGCGGACACACCGATGAATTACCTGGGGCCGGCCCCGGCGCTGCTGGCGGCGCGCAAGGCGGGGTGCCGCCTGCCCACCCCGCAGGAGTGGCAACTGGCGACCAAGCTTGGCAACACGCAAGATGTGAACTTGCGGGGGCCGGAGTGGGTTGATGAGCACGCGTACGTCAGCGCGAGCATTCCCAAGTTGCTCCCGGGGCGGGCGGTGATCGATGTCGGCTGGCCCAACGAGCAGATTTATCAGATTCCCGGCCAGCCCCCAACACCAAAGGGTCTGGATAACCAGCCCGCGGCGACCGCCACCGACTCGTGGCTGTGGTTCCGCCCCGTGAAAGACGGCCCGGAGTTCTCGGACCTGGTAGGAAACGTGGCGGAGTTTGTGGTGGATGACGGGGGCGCCTCGGCGACGGCCGGCGCGAGCGACACCGGTGTGGAGGATTATCTGAAGGCGAACAAGGCGAAGATATTTGTGATCGGGGGGTCGGCGTTGTCGCCGCCGGCGATCACTCCGGCGGTGCCTCAGAAGGTGGCGCGCTTCCCGGACACGTTTGGATACAGCGACGTCGGGTTCCGGCTGGCCTTCTCGACCGATGCCGGGGGCGGATCGGGCAAGCCGGCGGACCGGCTGCTGGCATTGCTGAGCCAGGCACCGTTTCTCACCGAAAAGGCGGCAAAGTGAGTTGGGCCCGATTTGAATGCTGGGGGGATCAGTCGTGGGCGGAGGCGAGGTTGTTGTTTCGCTGGCCGGCCATGGCCTGCCGGTAGGTTTCGGAGCGCATCATTCGCGAGCCGAGGGCGTCGGCGGCGATGAAGTTGCCGCTGGCAGAGGCGTCGAAGGTGTAGACCTGGGCGGATTTGGAAGACGAGGAGCACCCGCCGAGGGCGGCCAGTGCGCCGAGCGCGAGGACGAGGACGGGCTTCAGAGATCGGTTCGAACCGGTGCGCATGGTGTGCTCTCCCCCGGGAGACGGAATGCCGCCCGGCGGGAGATGGATCGGCGGCAATCGGAGGCGGCCTCAGGCTTTTGCCTGCTCCGCGGGTGCGAAGGTGGGGGTCGCGACACCTTCACAGGGCGCACCAAATGCGCCGGGTGGTGATCGGAACTGACGGGGCGGAGAGCATCCGAGAACCGGGGAAGTTGTGCCGGGGCGTGTGTCCGGTAAGATGACGGGTTGCGGCGGGGCGTTTCTGGCCTGGCGGCCGCGTGTGGGGCAAAGATCTTTTTGGCAGCGTGGAAGGGGGCGGGGTTGATCGAGCCGAGCAGCGATCGGGCAAGGCGGTTGGCGGGGCTGTCGCAGCGGCTGCGGGTGATGCACGCCCAGTTGGCCGACCAGCCATCGGACATGCGCTCTGAGCAACTTCGCGATGCGGTGCAGCGGGAGATTTCCATTCTCGCCCCGCAGGAACGCGACGGTTTCCTTGCGGAGCTCATGGAGCAGTTTCCCACGTGGAGTGCGGGCGGGGGGGCGGCGGCTCCGGCCCGGGCCGAGGCGCCGGTGAAGGACCCCAGGGCGCTGACAGAGAAGCTGATTGAGGCGTGTCGGGGACTGAGCGAGGGGGAGCGGGGGGCGATCGTGGCCAGATTGGCCGCGGCTGGGTTGATTCAAGTTCAACAGGTTCAGAGAGAAGCGGCCCCGGAAGTGAAGAGCAAGCCGACGTATGTGGGCGAACCGGTGGCGGCGCCTGTGGCGGCGGCGGCCCCGGTGTCGGCGTCGGCCGCGGCCAATGAGCTGCGAAAGGCGATCGGCGTGCTGCCCGAGGCGCCTCTGGACCAGGGGCGCGTGCTGGAGATGGCGGCCATTCTCGCGGAGTTCACGCTGCGGCTGGAGCCTTGGGCGTGTACATATTGGAAGGACATCGCTCCGGATGCAAAGGCGACGGTCTTCCAGACCCTGAACAAAGATCTGGCGAGGTACGCCACCGGGGACGAGAAGGTCACCAAGATGCAGCTGGCGAACAACGTCTACAACCTGCGCAGCCTGATCTCGCTGCTCATGAAAGGCGTCGTCGAGGCGGGCAAGCAGTTTGCGCGGGACCACCTGCAGCGCTTCAGCGTGGAAGAGATTCGCAAGGCGGCCGGCCCGGGCAGCCTCGTGACGAGCGAAGATGTGAAGTGCTGGCGGCAGTATGTGAAGCTGATGGAAGGAACGGATACCGCGGGCATCGAGAAGCGCCTGAAGCAGCTTCTGGCGAAGGACGTGGATGCGGGGCTCGGGCAGGTGCTGCGGAAGTAGGCAGGCGTTGGTAGCTTGGCCCTCCGGGCCGAGTTCGAGAGTCGGCTCGGAGAGCCGACGCACGGGAAGAAGGGATCGTCGGCTCGGAGAGCCGACCTACCGGGGGACGGACGATGTCGAACTTTGGGCACATCCACTGGCACGAGGGGTTGTTTCTGCAGCCTCACCATCTGCAGGTGATGCAGCGCGACCTCATCGAGGCCTCGTGGCGCGAGCGGCGGCTGGGCTGGGCGTACCCCTACGGCATCGTCGAGATGCGCGTCTCGACCGACGCGCTCGAGAACATGCGGGTGCGGATCGACCGCCTGCGGGCCATCATGCCCAGCGGGCTTGAAGTCGACATCCCCGGCAACACGGATTTGCCGGCGCTGGACATCAAGCGGGTCTTTCAGGCTTCGAGCGGGTCGTTCATGGTGGGGCTGGGCGTGCCGCTGTGGCAGCTGAGCCGGGCCAACACCGTGGAGATCGGGGCGGGGGTTGGGGGCGGGGGGCCGGTGAAGCGGGCGATGGCGGAAGAGGCCAAGGTGAAGCGGTTGTATCGCGTGGCCGAGACGAGCCGCACGGATGAGAACACCGGCGAAAACAGCCAGGCGATGATGATGCGGCGGATCAACGCCCGCCTGGTTGCTGAGGGTGACGACATCACGGACCTGGAGGTGCTGCCCCTGCTGCGGATTACGCACACGTCGGACGAGCAGTCGATGCCGCGGCCGGACCCGGATTTCATCCCGCCCT
>JBAZUW010000133.1:3938-9920 GCA_041661205.1 Phycisphaerales bacterium | reverse complement strand
TCGAACACATCCCACATGGGCAGGACTCACGTCCAAGCTCGGATAGACGATTGGGACCGCCGATCACTTGACTTCCGGACAGTCTTCATAGAAGTGGCACGCCGGCACGGCTTTCAACAACGACTGCGTATACGGGTGAGCGGGCCTTGCGAAGACCTCGCGGCAATCGCCCACTTCCACCACTTCGCCCTGGTGCATGACCAGAACCTGGTCGCACACGTGCTCGACCACCGCCAGATCGTGCGAGATGAATAGCAAAGTCAGGCCCAGGTCGCGGCGCAGGTCTTGCAGGAGGTTCAGGACCTGGGCCTGGGTTGAGACGTCGAGGGCGCTGGTGGGTTCATCGCACATCAACAGTTTGGGTCGCGCGGCGATGGCACGGGCGATGGCGGCGCGTTGGCGTTGGCCGCCGCTGAGTTGGTGGGGGTAGCGGGCGGAGAGTTCGGCGGAGAGGCCGCAGGCTTCGAGGGTGCGTTGGGCGTGGGCAAGGTTGTGGGCCTTGGATGAGAAGAGCTTGTGGAACGCGACGGGTTCGAGGACGGCGTCGAGGATGCGCATGCGCGGGTTGAGGGAACCGGCGGGGTCCTGGAAGATCATCTGGGCGTGGCTGCGGGCGTGGCGGAGCGTGCCGGGCGGGGCGGCGGACCAATCAAGGCCGTCGATGACGACGCGGCCGGAGCTTGGCGTGAGGCGGAGAATCGCGCGGGCGAGGGTGGACTTTCCCGAGCCGGATTCGCCGACCACGCCGAGGGAGGCGCCGGGCGCGAGGGTGAAGGAGATGCCCTTAAGGGCGTCGAACGCGGGGCGATGGCCACGGGGCGGGAAGGTGACGCGCAGGTGCTCGACGCGGAGTAACGGGGGCGAAGTTGGGGGCGGCGGGGCGTCGGTCACGTGGGAAGCGTACCGGGCCGGCCGGCGCCTCATGGAGCGGTACGGTGCAAAAACGACGACGCGGGCTTGGGGCCCGTGTCGTCGTGAAGGAGAAGCGCAACGCCCGGATGGAATGCACGGACGCACCTTTCGACGCGCCCGGCGATTGAAGACCGCGGAATCAGTCGGCCCCGGGGATGTCGTGATCATCACGACGCGACTGGGACTCGATGAGCTTGCGGAGGTAATCGTTCTCGCGCCGGGTGGCCTCGAGATCGAAGACGAGGTACTTGACGCTGAGGCGGAGGTAGTCGAGGGATTCCTGAAGGTCCGCTACCGTTTTCTTCATCCGCTCGTGCCGGTCCTTGGTCTCGTTGGCGATGCTCTGGAGCGGGCCGCGCTGGTCTTCGGGCAGGGTTTCGATCTGTTTGATGAGGTCGCCGAGTTTGGTCTGAAAGTCCTGCTCGTTCATCTCTGGTTCCTCCCCTAAGCGTCACGTATCAAGTTGTTGGCCCTGCGGTGTCGCTCCATCGAGCGGCGTGGTTTTCCGCAGCGGTCTCTCATCCATGATGTACATCAGGAATGAGACGGCGGCTGGGAAAATGTGAAAAACCCGGGGAGACCGAGAATGTCGGGGATTGCGGGGCCAAGATGAAGAAATCCGCGCGGCGGCGTTTTTGAGCCGTGTGGAGACGAGGTTGCTTTGTGAGGCGTGTTGACTTGGGGCAACAGCTATTGGGGCGTTGGAGCAGGGGTTTTGGGGGTGAAAGCGTGGCGCCAAGCTTTTGACCCGGCGCCGGCCGACGCCGGACCTGAGTCTGCGAAGGTCCGGGTTGGGCGTATCTCCGGCCCCTGCCTCCACCGACCCTGATCTTCGCGAAGCCTCAGCTCCGGCGTCTAGGTCAGGCCATAGCCTCGGCTTTGCGCAGCGCGCCCCTGGCAATCTGCGGACAGGCGGCGGCGACTTCGGCGTAGCCCGACGGGTCGGCCTTCTTCAGGTCTCGCACGAGCTTGCGGAGGTGGGCTTCGAGTTCGATCTTGAACTTGGCGAACCACTGTTCGAGCTCGTGGCGGTTGAAGCGGGAGAGGGGGTCGGGCAGGCCGGTTTGGATGGCCGCCCAGTCCAGGAGGGAGCCGCCGGAGTCGGTGTATTTGAAGAGGTCGAGGGTGGCGGCCAGGCGGGCCTTGCCGCTGGTGAAGGGGTCGGTGGCCTTTTCGGGCAGTTTGCCCATTATGGCCGCGATTTCGGAGTCCATGGCGCTTTTGGCGAGGGGGTTGGGCTCGGTGTCGGCGGGCGGGGCTGAGCCGCGGGGTTTGTTGGCGCTGGCCGGGGCGGGGGCGTCGTCGTCGGGCTCGATGAGGCGCGGGATTCGGGGCAGTTCGCTGGCGGGTTTGAGCTCGGCGAAGGCGGTGGAGATGGTCTTGGTGCCGCCCCGGGAGAAGCGGATGGTGAGGCGCTGGCACTTGCGGCCATCGTGCACGACGGGTTCGGCGACGAGAACCTCGCCGGCCCCCCACTCTGGCTTGGCCGCGTGTACGACGTTGTCGCCCTTATTCCAATCCGTAGGACCACTCATAATCAGCAACCCCCACCCACGCCCAGCGCGAATGCGCTGGCGTAGACCGTGCGCAGCGACGCGGGCCCAGCGGCCAACCGCGACGACGCGTACATTGATGCAGATGTCCGGGCGAGACGAACGGGAAAGAAAGAAACCCCAGAGAAACCACCCCGCGTTGTCCGGCTCCGACCACAAGCATACCATCACGTTCGGTTTGGTGCAAGGGCGGTTTCCGCGTTGCGGACGCCCGGCCACACTTTCAGGGAGCGGAATACAGGCATGATCGAAGCCCTTAAGAACGACGAAATCGCGATCAAGACCGGCGGCCGGTTCAAGCTTTGCACTTTGGTGCAGCGCCGCGTGGTGCAACTGATGGAAGGGGCTCGCCCGCTGATCGCCCGCGATGGGCGGTCCGACCTTGAGGTGGCCATCGAGGAGATCATGCAGGACAAGATCACGCTTGAAGGCCTGCCGATCGACCAGACGATTCCTGTCGCTGACTGAGCCGCCGTGCCACGGGCACCGCGCTTCTGGCACACGAACCTATGACGCCGCCCGACCAAAGCCCTACCAGCATTGACGCTGGCGCATTGCGCGCGGCGGTGGCTGGCAAGCGGATTCTCGTGGGCGTGACGGGTGGGATCGCCGCGTACAAGACGGCGACGGTGGTGAGTCGCCTGGCGCAGGCAGGTGCCGAGGTGACGGTTGCGATGACGCCAGCTGCGACGCACTTTGTGACGCCATTGACCTTTCAGGCGCTTTCCGGGCGGCCGGTGTACACCAGCGCTTGGGAGCACATCGAGTCGAGCGATCCGCAGCACATTTCGTTGGCGACTGGCTTGGCCGCGGCCTTGGTGGCCCCGTGCACGATGGACTGCCTGGCCAAGCTGGCGACGGGGCGCACGGATGACGTGGTGACGCTGATCTTGAGCGCGGTGGACCGAGAGGTCACACCGGTGCTGCTGGCACCATCGATGAACAAGGTGATGTGGAGTCAGAAGAGCACGCAGCGGAATGTGGCGCAGGTGGTGGAAGATGGGTTTGAGCTGGTTGGGCCGGATGATGGGTGGCAGGCTTGCCGCCAGGTGGGGACGGGGCGGATGAGCGAGCCGGAGGCGCTGATCGCGGCGGTGGCGCGAGCGGTGCTGCTTCGCGCGACAGGCGCGGCTTCCGCTCAGGGGTCGCCCCCGGTGTCTCCAGCCCGCACATCCTGAGGCAAATCTCGAATAGTTCCCGCCGACGTTGACCTCGCGGCCAGCCGATACAAAGATGGATGTTCGCCCGTCACTTCCGGAGAGGTGCCAGAGCGGTTGAACGGACTGGTTTCGAAAACCAGCATGGCTTTCGAGTCATCGGGAGTTCGAATCTCCCCCTCTCCGCTTTCGCCGGAGACCCATCTTGGATGGGTCTCCGGTTGTTTTTTTTGAGGCCTCCTTTACCCTGGCCTCGCATCCACGAGACGCTTTTGCTTTTGTGGTTGAACGCGAGTGGCTAGTCGTCGCGTTCATTCTCAAGTTGTGCTCGCATGGTTTGCAGTTCGGCTTTGTTGGCGGCACCGGTCTTGGGGAACTCGGGGTTGATGTCGCGGAAGGTGTCAAGGATCACCTCCGAGACAATCAGCCTGGCGTTTTGCTTGTCGTCTGCGGGGATGACATACCAGGGTGCCTGCTTGGTGCTGGTGGCGCTCATGCACTCCTCGTACGCGCTGCGATACTGCTTCCAGTACGCCCGCTCCCTGAGATCGTCCGGGCTGAACTTCCAGTTCTTTTCGGGGTCGTCGATGCGCTCGATGAATCGCTTGCGCTGCTCTTCTTTTGAGAGATGCAGAAAGAACTTGACGACGCGGGTGCCGTTGCGAGCGAGGTGATTTTCAAGTTCCACGATCGACCGGTAGCGTCCCTCCCACACCTCGTCGGTATCGCGCCGTGTTTCGGGGAGTTTTTCAGCTTCGAGAATCTCCGGATGTACGCGAACGATGAGCACCTCTTCGTAGTACGACCGGTTGAAGATGCCGATGCGCCCTCGCTCCGGAAGGCACTGCGTGGTGCGCCATAGAAAATCATGATCCAGCTCGGTGGCGCTGGGGTGCTTGAAGCTGAAGACCTGGCACCCCTGCGGATTGATGCCCGACATCACGTGGCGGATGACGCCGTCTTTGCCGGCCGCGTCCATCGCCTGAAAGATCAGGAGGAGCGCGTGGCGATCCGCGGCGTAGAGACGCTGCTGCCAGGAGCTCATCGCTTCGATCTGTTCGTCGAGAATCTTCTGGTACTGCTTCTTGCCGTCGTACAGCGGCTCGACCGTCGTGGGCCAGGATTTGAGATTGACGTTCTTCCCTGGCGAAACTCGAAAAACGTCGGTGTGGAGTTTCATATCAGTCCTTTCGTCGCGGCGGAAATAGCGTGTTGAACGAGCGGTGTGCCCGCGCACACGTGTTGAGCGGGCATTTAGAAGCGTCGGACACGGTACATCAACTCGAACGCTGATGCTGACACGAGGGCTTTCACATTGGGGTTGCCTCCCCATCGCGACGGCGGCCGCGTTCGTGCGACCGACGAGTGCTCGTGCCTTCAGCATTCGGTGCGTGTTGGGGGCGCGTTGTCCATCGGGCCGCGTGGGGGGGAGTAGTTGGCAGGGTGAGTCGCAAACCAGTTACCATGCCGCCGCAACTGCGAAGCGCGTATGGAGGGGGACCGGATGGCGGGCAATGCTCAGCACATTTTCGAGAACGCGGTGAACCTGAAGGGGGCTGCGCGGGAGGACTACCTGCGCGGCGCCTGCGGCGCGGATGAAGCGCTGAGGACCGAGGTGGACGCCCTGCTCTGGGCATCTGAACGTAGTTCAGGTCTCCCCGCTTCTCCAACCGCCGCATACTCGGCCGATGTCGATACGGCGGCGACGAAGGCCGCGCCGTTGCGCGAGGGGCCAGGCACACGGATCGGACCGTACAAAGTGTTGCAACTGATCGGCGAGGGGGGCTTCGGCTCGGTCTTCATGGCCGAGCAGGAAAAACCGGTGGTCCGGAAGGTGGCGCTCAAGATCATCAAGCTTGGCATGGACACTCGCCAGGTGGTGGCCCGCTTCGAGCAAGAGCGCCAGGCCCTGGCGATCCTCGACCATCCCAACATTGCCAAGGTGTTCGACGCCGGCGCGACCGACACCGGGCGACCCTACTTCGTGATGGAGCTGTGCACGGGGGAGCCGATCGACAGCTACTGCGATCGCCACTCGCTGAGCATTCCCGAGCGGCTTGCGCTCTTTCAGCAGGTGTGCGAGGCGGTGCAGCACGCGCACACCAAGGGCATCATCCATCGCGATATCAAGCCCGGCAACGTGCTGGTCCACACGCAGGAGGGCCGCGCGCACGCCCGCGTCATCGACTTCGGGATCGCCAAGGCCACCGCGAGCAGGCTGACGGAGCGCACGCTCTTCACCGAGCATCGCCAGATCATCGGCACCCCCGAGTACATGAGCCCCGAGCAGGCGGAGGGCTTGCTCGACATCGACACCCGCACCGACATCTACGCGCTGGGCGTCATGCTGTACGAGCTGC
>JBAZUW010000133.1:0-3928 GCA_041661205.1 Phycisphaerales bacterium | reverse complement strand
GGCACGGCGCAGCGTCGAGCCGCGACGCTTGGGCAAGCTCGTGCGGGGTGAGCTCGATTGGATCGTGATGAAGGCGCTCGAAAAGGACCGCCAGCGACGCTACGACTCGGCGGGTGGGTTCGCGGCCGACATTCGGCGTTACCTCGACGGCGAGGCGGTGCTCGCGGCACCACCCAGCGGCTCGTATCGCCTGCGAAAGTTCGTGCGGCGCAACAAGAGCACGGTGCTTGCGGCTGGCGCGGTGGCCGCGGCGTTGTTGGCCGGCGTCGTCGGCTTCGCGTGGCAGGCCAGGGCGGTGCGCCAGCAGCGCGACCTCGCGCTGGCGGCGCAAGGTGCGGAGCGAGTCGCCAAGGAGCAGGCGCAGAAGCGGCTGGCGCAGATCGAGAAAGGCAACCGCTTGCTCAGCTCGGTCTTCCGTGACCTCGACCCCGCTGAAATCGCCCAGTCCGGACGCCCGCTTCAGGCCGTGCTGGTGGATCACCTTGATCGGGCGGCAGCCGACCTAGACAACGACGCCGTGGGGGATCCGCTGGTCGTGGCGGGGCTGCAGTTTGATCTGGGCAAGTCTCTGACGGGACTGGGCGAACCGGTGAAGGGGGCCGCGCTCATGGAGAAGGCCCGCGCTACCTGCGAAAGGGAGCTCGGGCCCGACAACGGCGACACGCTCACCGCCTCGAACGATCTCGCGATGGCGTACTACTCTGCCGGCGATTACGAGCGCGCCCAAAAGCTCATGGAGGAGACCCTCGGACGACGGCGTGCGTTGCAAGGTCCATCCCACGCCGAAACCGTCACGTGCTTGAGCAACCTCGCGCTGATCTACCAGCGCCAGAAGCGGTACAGCGATGCGATCGGCATGTTGAAGGAGGTGCTGGATCTTCGCAAGGTCAGCGACGGCCCGACCGGGGCCGAAACCGGCAACGCCACGCACAACCTGGCGATCGCCTATCAGGAGTTCGGTGAGGCCCAGACCGCGCTACCCCTCGCCAAGGAGGCGCTGATCCTGCGACGCAAGAACCTGGGCGACAACCACCCTTTTACGATCAACACCATGAGGATGCTTGCCTCGTGTTATTACGACACGGGTGATGTCGTGGCCGCCCGGCCCATGCTGGAAGATGCGTTCAGCCGCGCCCGGGCGACCCTGGGCGCCGACCACCCCATCACGCTGTCGATGGTGAGCGACCTGGTCAAGCTGTATTACAACGCAAACGAGATCGACAAGGTGCGCGACCTGCTTGAGGAGTGTGTGCCCCTGATGAAGGCCAAGCTGGGGGAGGACCACCACCAGACACTACGGTCCACGCAGAATCTCGCCGCGATCTACTGGAAACAGGACAACCTGGCCAAGTCGATCCCGCTCTTTGAGAGCACGGTAAGGTCCAGCGAGCGGCGGCTGGGACACACCAACATCGACACGCAAATGGCGATCGCGAACCTGGGCGTCAACTACGCCTCGGCGGGACGCACGGCGGACGCCCTGCCCCTGCTCGAAGAGACATTCGAAGTCTCCAAGAGCAACGCCGAGGTGCGGTTTGCCCGTCAGACCCTGTTCGATTGCTATCTGGCCTCGGGCAACGCGCCAAAGGCCGCCGCGATCGTCGACGGTGTCGTCGAGTACATTCGCGCATCAACGCCGGCCGGGCCCAGATTGGCGGGCGCGCTCGCGACCATCGGCAGCGGGCTGCTGCAGCTGAACCTCTGCCCGCAGGCCGAGGGGCTTTTGCGCGAAGCACTCACGATCCGCGAGCGGGAGGCGCCTGACATGTGGACCACGTTCAACACCAAATCACTCCTGGGCGGGGCGCTCATGGGCCAAGGCCGCTTTGCAGAGGCCGAGCCCTTGCTGTTGGCGGGGTATGAGGGCATTGTGCAGCGGGAGGCGTCACTGCCCGCGGGCAGCCCTCGCCTGGTTGAAGCGGTGGATCGCCTTGTGACGCTGTATTCCAAGCTGGAGAAGCCAGACGAGGTGGCACGATGGCGAGGGGAGAGGGAGAAGCACCAGGTGACGGCCGCCCCCGCAAAGAAGTGACCGGGCGGAGACTGCGGGCGACGGCGGGGCAATGCCAAAGAAAAAACCGTTGACAGAGAGGTTCTGTCAACGGTCGCAATAGGGCAGGCGCAACCCTCTTCCAGACGAGTCGGAAGTACGAGACGAGACATGCGGGCCCGGTTGCGCACTCGCAATCTTCGAGAACCGACCTCCCGGTGATGGGTACCCGCTCGACGACCGGCGGGGCGTGTTGGTGCCTGCGGCGACTTGGCCGGACGCCGCGGCGTCCAATCGGGGAATGGGCAGGGCCAAGGCTTGCACTGGCTGACGTGACAATGCCGGAGAGTTCCGGGTGGGCCGATTCGTACCGAACCGGCCAGCTTTCGCTTGTGAATGCCGCTCCAATGCAGTAGATTCGAATCAGTCGCGGACTTGCGTCAGCCGTGACTGGCTTAACTGGGCCAGGCCGTGCCTGTAAGCGTTGTCCTTTATTCGTGAACGAGGTACCTGTGCGTCGCGTCGCGTCGCGCTGCTGCTGGTTTCTATGCTTTCCGTGTTTACGGCGGTCGCCACAAGGGCGCAGACACCATTGGCAACCGCGTTTACCTGTCAGGGTGAACTGGCCATCAGCGGATCAGCGGTGTCGGGTACCTCCGACCTTCGCTGCCGGCTGTGCGACTCGCCCAGCGCAGGGGACCACACCGGCAGCACCCTGTGTTCTGACAACCCTGCGGTGAGTTTGGTCCGGTTTGAGGTGTCGCTGGACTTCGAGGCGGTCTTTGCGAGGCAGAAGTGGTTTTTGGAGATCGAGGTTCGGCAGGACACGGGGCACGATTGCTCGGATGCCACGGGATACTCGCTCCTCTCGCCGCGGCAGGAGCTGACGGCGTCGCCGAAAGCAACCTTCGCCGAGACTGCAGCGTCGGCAGTCGCCGCCTCGCTCGGAAGTCTCGGCTTTCCGCACACAACTGCCCTGTGCGGCACCTTGGGGACGGCGAGCGGAAGGCAATGGAGATCACAGCACTGACGGCTTGCTGGAATTGAAAGGCAAAGCCGCACATCGGCTCTGCTCCGACCGCGTGGGACCCGTCGCAACGCGCAGTCGCTACCAGTGTATGATTTTTATTCAGGAGCACAACGATGCAGCTAGGCCGCGTGCAGTCAAAGCAGATGTCCCATGCGTTCACGCTGATTGAACTGCTCGTGGTCATCAGCATCATCGCCTTGCTCATCAGCATTCTTCTGCCTTCACTTGCGGCCGCCAGATCGCTGGCGAGAGCGTCCGTCTGCCGTGCCAACATGCGTTCGCTGAGCACTTCCGCCTCGTCCTATGCCGTTGATTTTCGCGACCTCATCTACATGTTCTCGTGGACGCCGGGCAGAACGCCAAGTGAGTTTGCCGATCTGCGCAACGTCACGAGTCCGTTCGCCGCCGATGCACACAACGCTCAGGCTGTTGACATCATCCGTCGCCGCTCGCCGGTTGAGCCAAATTTTCAGCGCCCGTTCGCCTGGGCACCATCCATTGACTACACCCATCTGGTGCTGCTGGACTATCTTTCATCACCGTTTCCTGTCACGATCGTTGCGTGCCCTGAGGACCGCCCGCTGCAGCTCTGGCAAAGAGATATCCCCACTTTCAATCAGGGCGGGTTCGGCTTGCAGCAGCCCGATGTGAGCTTCAGCAGCACACCTTTTCGGGCCAAGCCCTACAGCAGTAGCTACGAGATGCCACCTTGCGTCTACGACAAGAGTGAGCCGGGCTCCCGGCTTGAGCAGTCAGACCTCTCGCACTACGCCTATTTCAGCAGCTCGCAAACCAAGTTCGGCCAGTCCCGTTTTGATGCCGTCGCCTTCCCGTCGGGAAAGGTGCAGCTCTACGACACGCACCAGCGCCATTCAAAGAAGAAGCTGTACTACACCAACCCCGCAGCA
>JBAZUW010000132.1:0-10008 GCA_041661205.1 Phycisphaerales bacterium | reverse complement strand
GTCCGGTCCGAGCCTCTTCGACGCCACCTCGAAGCAGAGTCGGCCTCCATCCGCACGCGCGGGTTTGCCGGATTCTTCGGCGTCGCCATGAACTGGCGGAGCGCTGAAGGCGACAGCGCTCGATGTCCGGTCCTCCTCAAGCCAGCCGTAACCCTGGGATCGGCGTGTGTTGGGCAGAACGGAATGACCGGCTCGGCCCTCCTTCACATGCAGAGTGCTCCCGCAGCCTCGTTCTCGTTCGTCGAGACTCTCGGAATGCTGTACGGGCTACGGCTCTTGGGCGAAACCGTTGTCGCTGGCTCTGTAAGCACGATGCCAGAAGGCCAGGCACCCTCGGCGGCGGGATTGATTTGCACTGACGGTGCGATGACGTCCACTGCTCGGCTTAGCCTCGCCGCTTCGATTCTCAAGAACATGGGATTCGGGACATCCTTTGCTCGGATCGTTTTGCTCTGCGGACACGAAGGGCATAGCTCGAACAACCCTCACCACGCGGGATTGGAGTGCGGCGCGTGCGGCGGACACAGCGGCGCTATCAACGCCCGGGTGGCGGCGGCTCTATTGAACGACCCGGGTGTGCGACTGGGACTTGTCGTAGGCGGCTGGAGCGTCCCCTCTGACACGCACTTTCTGCCAGGTGTGCATGACACGTCGACGGACGAAGTCAGATTGCTCGATCTCGACCAAGTGCCAACGGATCATCGTTCCGACCTCGCGCAACTGGAAACCTGGCTTGCCAGTGCCAGCGTAAAGACGCGGGCAGAACGCTCGACCGCACTTGGTCTTGGAGAGCGGCCGACCGGAATCTTGAAGCGTTTGCTTCAGCGACGGGCGGCGGATTGGTCGGAAGTTCGGCCCGAATGGGCACTCGCTCGAAACGCGGCGTTCATCGCAGCACGCCGCTCTCGCACGCGCGGCGTAAACCTGGAGGGGCGCTCGTTCCTTCACGAGTACGATGCGACGGCGGACGCGGACGACTCCATTCTCACCCTGATCCTCACTGCTCCGATGGTGGTCGCGTCTTGGATCAACCTTCAGTACTTCGCCTCGACCGTGGACAACGACACCTTCGGATGTGGCGACAAAGCGCTCCACAACCGCGTCGGTGCGCTCGGTGTTGTCCTGGGGAACGGAGGAGACTTGCGGACCGGCCTTCCTCTCCAATCAGTGCACTCGGCAGATGGACGTTGGTTCCACGAGCCCTTAAGACTACAGGTCATCGTTGAAGCCCCCACCGAGCAGATCGACCGAGTTCTTGGAGCCCAGCCCGGAGTCCGGGATCTGGTCAACAATGGTTGGGTTCGGCTCTTTGCATTGAGCCAGGACGACTGCCATTTGGAGCGGTGCGTGCCAGGACGCGAATGGGAGCGTGTCTATGTCGACCAAAGCTAAGACACACAGGAACCGAGCCCCCGTGACGTCTCGCATCGGGTGCATGCAGTCCGAGGAGCCGCGCGTGGAGTCGCCGCCCGCATGGACGTTTTTGAGCAATCATGCGCATGTGCTCCTGTTGCTGGCGCAGGATTCGGGGATTCGCCTCCGCGATGTGGCGCAGCGCGTCGGAATCACCGAGAGAGCAGTCCAGCGCATTGTTGCAGACCTCGAAGAGGGTCGATACATCGAGCGAGAACGTGATGGTCGTCGCAATCGATATCGCATCCACTCCGACAGGCCGCTGCGACATCCGGTCGAGTCTCATCGGGATGTCGGAGCCCTTCTTGCCCTCATCCTCAATGGACATCGACCAGCGTGACCAACGCGGATCTGACGCACCATGACCAGCCAACTACGAGCCGATCAACGCGACCGTCGTGCTCGAGTCTGGTTTCGGCTGCCGGTGCCGGTCTCCACGACCTCGATGGCGAGGCCCCCGACGCAGGCGACCGTCGGCGTGAGCCGCGTGCCGCAGCCTGCGAGCGCTACGGGCGTGAGGAGCGCGCACACGCTCGCGAGGTCACGAAGTCGGGACGAGAGCCGGGTGGATGCGGTGGTCATGGGAGCCTCAAACGGTGAGGACGGTCGTGCCCTGCGCGTGGCCCTCGGCCACATGTCGAATCGCGTCGGCCACCTCGCGGAGGGCGTAGCGGCGATCGATCACCGGGCGCAGCGAGCCAGCTTCCACCAATTCGTTCAGCGCGAGCAGGTGGTGCGTCTTGGCGAAGACCACCGGGCTGGGCTTCATCGTCTGCGAGGCGAAGAGGCCGAAGAGGACGACCTTCAGCATGGCGACGATGGGCGCGACCCAGTTTCCGCGCGCCGCAGTACACGTACCGACCTTTGGGCGCCAGCGCCTTCTGGCAGTCGCGGAGCGCGCGATCGCCCACGAAGTCGATGATCGCGTCGTAACGCTCGCCGCGGGCCGCGAAGTCGTGTCTCGTGTAGTCCACGACGATGTCCGCGCCGGCCCCGCGCACCCGCGCGATGTGGCGCGTGCTGCAGACGGCGGTCACCTTCGCGCCACGCGCCTTGGCGATCTGCACGGCGAACATCCCTACACCGCCCGAGGCGCCGATGATCAGCAGCGACTGACCGGCCTGCACGTGGGCAGCACGCACCATATCGAGCGCGGTGCTGGCCGAGACGGGCATCGCGGCCGCCTCCTCGAACGAGAGCACTGCCGGCTTGGACGCGATGGCGTTGGACGGGACCGCCGCGTATTCCGCGAATGCCACGAACGTTTGGCCGTACACCTCGTTCCCGAGTTTCATGCCGGTGATGTTTTTGCCGAGCGCTGCCACCGTGCCCGCCACGTTCTGTCCGGCGACGCGGTGCTTGGGGCGCGTGAGCCCGAACACCAAACGCGCGAGGTAGGGCTTGCCCGAGAGCAAGATGGTGTCTCCCTTGCACACCGACGCGGCACGGACCTGGACGAGTACCTCGTCGTCGCCCACCTCGGGCATGGGGACCTCCTCGTAGCAGAGGACGTCCGGCGTGCCGTAAGCGGGCGCGACGATCGCGTGCATCGTGCACGCGTGCTCGGCGATCCGGACCGGCTCTGAGACACGGGCATTGGTGCGAAGGGACGGGGTGTTCGTGGCGCTAATGTCAAACTCTCCTTGTGCAGCGGCGGCCGCTGTGAGCCCAGATGAGCGTACGCCGCAAGCCTGTTAAGGGAGAATCGCCGTGCCCAAACCCCGTGCTTGCGGTACTCGTAAGAAGAGCCGTGTTCCGCTCTCGCGAGAGCGAGTGCTCGTGGCGGCCGTGCGCCTCTCGCGCACGAACGAGGCGCGTGACGCCGCTCACCTCGCGAGCACGCTGCTATTGGCTGGCGGCTTGCGGCGTGGCTCGGGATGAGGCCGGTGCTGCCGACGCGCGACGCCAGGCGGGGATCCGTGCCGCGGTGTAGAGTCCCAGGCCGACGTCCACGAGCATGCACATGATGGTGTACCAGGAGGGCATGTAGGCCGAAGTCAGGTGTGAGAGGTCCCAGACGATCCCGTGGCCTGCGATCCCGACAACGAGGAACCATGATGATCGCTTGAGGCCGAGAACAGTGAGCAGGCCGAAGATGCCGAGGCCCGCGAGCTCGACCGCGAGCCACCCGGGCTGGGAGTCCGCGGGCCTGAACATGAGCCATCGCGCCACGTAGATCACCGGCATGCCCGCCAGGAACACCGCCAGCACGCCGCGTTCGAACGGGATCCAGGCGTCACCGCGCCAGTGCGTTAAGTACATCAGGATCAGCGTCACCCCGCCGGCGATGGACGCCAGGGTGCAGGGGTCCGAAAGCTCGCTCCAGCCCGGCACCAAATAGAGCGCCGCACCCGTGAGTACGGTGGCGATGCCGAGGGCGATGCGTTCCAGTGCCAGTCCACTGCCCGCCTCCCTGAGGCTCACCTGCTCTTGTGGCGCCATTCTCACTGGTAGCTCCTCCACCGACGACCTGCTAGCACATTTGATCTGTCATCGGCGCTCGGAGTGCGAAGGGGGCAGGGGGTTCGGAGGGCCGGACAGCCTTGGGGTAGTTCCGACAGGCGAAACATGTGACAGTCTCCGGCACCCTAAACTGCCTTTGCCCTAACCGTCTCAGAATGATATCTGGGGAATTCGCGTATCGTCGCGCTAGACCAAGTTGGCGCGATTCCGCTGCTCCGACGGGTCGCCACGTCGAGTCGTGCGGTTCAAATCCTGCCAACACCCACCCCCAAAACGACCGTTTTCCATGGTCCCTGTACGATTGATTGAATTTCCGCAAGTCCTGTGCCCACAACGAGAAAGCCCTCCGACGCGAACGTCGAAGGGCTTTACTCTGAACAAAGTCGGGGTGGCGGGATTTGAACCCACGACCTTTTGACCCCCAGTCAAACGCGCTACCAAGCTGCGCTACACCCCGGTCGTTGAGCCGCCAGTGTAGGCGCGCGGGTCCACCGGGCAACGAGCGGCCGCCTTGCCGCCATCGCGGCCCCCCCGATACGCCCGCCCCACGTATCCTTTCCCCCGATGAGCCACCCCTACGAAGAACTCGGCCCCGCACACAGTGACGGCACCTGGGGGGCCTATGGCACCCCAATCCTCATCCGCGGCGGGCGCGTCATCAATCCATCCACCAAGTTCGATAAAGTCTGCGATGTGCTGATGCACGCGTGGGGAATTGAGGCCATCAGCAAGAGGATCGCGGCGGAGCCGGGAATGCTGGTGATCGACGCCGAGGGGCTCATCGTCGCCCCAGGACTCGTCGACCCGCACGTACACCTGCGACAGCCGGGCGGCGAGCACAAGGAAACGCTATACACCGGCGCTCGAGCGGCCCTCGCTGGCGGGTTTACCACCGTGTGCTGCATGCCCAATACCACGCCCGCTCTCGACTCACCCGAGCTGGTGCGATACGTGATGGATGCCGCCCCGTACATCAACATCTTTCCTGTAGCCGCGGCCACCAAAGGCCGCAAAGGCGAAGAGCTCGCCGAAATCGAGCTTCTCGCCAAGGCCGGCGCGGTGGGCTTCTCAGATGACGGCGACTGCATCGCCAGCGCAGGGATAATGGCCCGTGTGCTGACGGCGGTGGCCCGCACGGGCCTTGCCTTCATGCAGCACTGCCAAGAGCCGACGCTTACACGCGGCGCCTCCATGCACGCAGGGGCGATCTCGCTGCGACTGGGGCTAGGCGGCTGGCCCCGCGTCGCCGAAGAACTCATCATCGAGCGCGACATTCGCCTCAACCGCAACATCGGCTGCCGCTACCACGTGCAGCACATCTCCTCAGCCGATTCGGTGGAACTCGTGAAGCGAGCTCGACGTGATGGCCAGCCGGTGACAGCGGAAGCCTCCCCCCACCACCTGCACCTCACTCACGAAGCGTGCGACGGGTACAACACTCTGGCCAAGGTAAACCCGCCGCTGCGGGAGAAGGCCGACGTGCAGGCCCTGCGTCAAGGCGTCGCCGACGGCACCATTACCATCCTCGCAACCGATCACGCCCCGCACAGCGTGGACGAAAAGCAACTGCCCTTTGAAGATGCACCTTTCGGGCTCGTAGGCCTCGAGACCGCTGTGCCGCTGTACGCCGAGGCGCTGGTGCACACTGGGGCGATCAGCTGGCCGCGCCTCATCGCCTTGCTCACCACCGAGCCGGCCAAACTATGTGGGCTGGATACGGAGATGTCCTGGCAGAGCGACGGCGCGGTTGGTGTTCTCGTGGAGGATGGCCGCGCCGACGTCACCCTCATCGACCCCGATAGGAAGTGGACCATCGACGAGTCCTGCCTTGCCGGCAAGTCAAAGAACACTCCCTTTCTCGGCACCAAGGTGCGAGGCAGGGTGGTGGGCACATTCGTCCAAGGCGAACTGCGCTACGAGCACGGCCTCAAAGATCGCGTCCGCCGCGCCGAAGCCCTCACCGCCGCCGGCGGCGGCAAAGCGCCACAAGCCCAACCGACCCCGCGCCCAGCCCGCCGGGCGAAGGCACGCTCGTAAACGACACCGTTGTAACCGCGGTGAAGTCGGCGGGGAAAAACTCAACCCGGCCCACGGTCCCGGCAAACCCCACGTTGGTGAGCGTGGTGTCGTTCACGCTGGGCAACGTCTGCTCCAGCAGCACCGAGCCATCGGGGCGGAAGGCCCGTAAAAGAGCGGGTGCCGCCTGCGGGGCCTGCAACACCGCGAGCGAAAGGCCGCTGACCGGCGACAGAAACGAAATCACGCCCGGATTGGGAGAAGTATCACCTACGATGCCCACCCTGTCGACAGGATCAAAGGGGCTGGTGTACAGGGAGACGTTCTCAAGCGAAATGCCAAACGCGGCCCATTCGCCGCCGCTCACGCTGGTTCGATAGCTGCCGTCTCCACCCTGACCAAGGTTGACTTCGGAAGGCCCGAACGTGACCGTCCCCGCATTCGCAAACGCCGGAAGGCACGCGAGACCCAGCAGACCGACCATGCCAGCAAGGCGACCATTCTTGAGATGCATGTGGCTTCACTCCCTGCGGGTTCACGCACTCAGCCCGCTTCTGCCTCCAATATGACTGCGATTTGGCCACATGCCAGAAAAATGGCAAGATTTGAAAGACGCGGCTGCAGCCGATACCGTTCGCGCTAGCCGCCGCCTGCAAATCCCGCGCAGGCAACGGGCTTTATTCGCACCCTGGGGCCAAACACGCCCCTGACGAAAGGTTCCCTATGCCCATTCGCATCGGCATCAACGGTTTTGGTCGCATTGGTCGTTTGGTCTACCGCAAGGCCGCCGCCCACGGCATCGAGATTGTCGCCGTCAACGACCTTGTGCCCGCCGACAACTTGGCCTACCTGCTCAAGTACGACACGATGCACGGACGCTTCGCGCTCGGCGGCAAGCCCGCCGAAGTCTCCGCCACCGAGACTTCCTTCACGGTCAATGGCAAGACCACCAAGACCATGGCCGAAAAGGACCCCGGCAAGCTCCCCTGGAAAGACCTCGGCGTTGATTACGTCCTTGAGTCCACCGGCCTCTTCACCGACTTTGAGAAGGCCAGCCTGCACGTCAACGCCGGCGCCAAGCGCGTCGTCATCTCCGCCCCCACCAAGAGCGAGGCGGCCCAGGTGCCCACGCTGTGCATGGGCGTGAACCACGAGAATTTCGACGCCGCCAAGCACACCATCGTCAGCAACGCCAGTTGCACGACGAACTGCCTGGCTCCCATCGCCAAGGTGATCCACGACACCTTCGGCCTTGAAGAAGGCCTGATGACCACCATCCACGCCGTGACCGCGACGCAGCCGACGCAGGACGGCCCGAGCAAGAAGGACTGGCGCGGCGGGCGCAACGGCTACATGAACATCATCCCCGCCAGCACCGGGGCCGCCAAGGCCGTGACGCTGTGCATCCCCGAGCTCAAGGGCAAGCTGACGGGCATGAGCTTCCGCGTCCCCACCGCCGATGTGTCGGCCGTCGATCTCACCTTCAAGACGGCCAAGGACGCCAGCTACGCCGACATTTGCGCTGCGATGAAGAAGGCCAGCGAAACCACCATGAAGGGCGTTCTGGGCTACACCGACGAAGAAGTCGTTTCCAGCGATTTCCTGGGTGATTCGCACAGCAGCATCTTTGACGCCAAGGCGGGAATCGAGCTCAACAAGCGGTTCTTCAAGGTGGTCAGCTGGTACGACAACGAGGCGGGCTACTCGGCCCGCTGCGTTGACCTCATCAAGTACATTGCCGGCAAAGATGGCGTGAAGTAAACGCCCCGTAGATTGAGAACCGAGCAAACTCGCCCGCACCCTGTGCGGGCTTTTTTCGTTTTTAGGAGGTCGCGCACCTGACATGGAATGTGGAAAACTCAAAACTAGTAAAAAGCGCGATGTCGCGAAACTCTGACCTACTCCGCGCGTCAGTTCCACCCCGAAGCTTGGGGATCAGACTGCTCTACGAGATTGGTCTCGCCGCAACAGTGCCGAAATCTCCTAGTTTCGCCCAGTTTTTCCCTCAATAGTGGTGTCCAAGCCGTGGAACGCGCTCTCCTCCGATCGCGAAACAGTACCTCTATGTGCGAAACACCTTAATGGCTGCTTTGCGCACCCGCATTACGGCCCCTCTTTTCTTTTTGCATTTTTCTGCATCCACTGACACAGCTCCGAGAACTGGCAGTATCATCGGGCAGAGACAGGGTGCATCACGGCTGGTTCCGTTCGTTGCTCGGCAGGGCCGCGGTGCATGGAGGGAGAGAGATGGACGTATGTGTGTCCTCACCGGCGATTCGCCGGCTGGTCGGTCAATCCGTTGTCATTCGGCGTGTTCGCGACCTGATCAGCGTGGTGGCGGGTTTCCCCTCCTCTGTGCTTATTCGGGGTGAAAGCGGCACGGGCAAGGAAATCGTCGCCCGCGCCGTTCACGAGTGCAGCACTCGACACGCCGCCCCGTTTGTCCCTATCGACTGCACGATTCTCACCGAGTCGCTTTTTGAATCCTTGCTCTTCGGACACGAGAAGGGCTCCTTCTCCGGCGCGGTGTCCAGCACTACCGGGCTCATCCGCGCCGCCGATGCGGGCACCGTCTTCCTCGACGAGATCGGCGAACTGCCCCTCCCCGAGCAGGCAAAAATGCTGCGCCTTCTGCAGGAACGCACAGTGCTTCCGGTAGGCACCACCCGCCCTCTGAGCGTTGACATCCGCGTGATCGCCGCGACACACCGGGACTTGCCCGCGATGGTGCGCGACGGCCGCTTTCGGGCTGACTTGCTGTACCGCCTGGACGTGGTTCGCATCGGCACGCCATCACTGCGAGATTGCCCGGAAGACATTCCGTTGATCGCGGAATCGGTCCTTGCCGGGCTTGCGCACAAGTTGGGTATTTGCCGCACGTTGTCAGATGATGCCATGGCGGCCATCGTGACACACCCGTGGCCCGGCAATGTTCGCCAACTCGCCGCGTGCCTTGAGCGTGGCGCGATTCTGGCCCAGGGCCTTGAAATCATGCCGGCCGATCTCGGCCTTGGGCATGAGCTGACTCCCCCCACACCTCTGCTCGAAAAGAGCACCACCAACGCGGTTCTCACCGCCCTCTCCGCGTGTCGCGGCAATCGAGCTGCGGCCGCGCGGCAACTGGGCATCGACCGGCGGCAGCTCTACCGCCTGATGGACCGGCTCAATCTCCGTGAGCCGCTGACCTCTCTCTCCTAATATTAACGACCACGCACCCGGCAGCCGTACGAGCCCTTTTTGCTCTGACGGCTGCCTTTGCGCGCTCTCGACTTTGTGTATTGGCTTCCAGTGTGACACAACGTCACACGTGTCGCGCGACATGTGTGACGCAGAGTCACACTTTCGCGCACGCATGCGTGGTGTTCGCCACGTTCTGCGGCACAGGGTCGCGGTCGAGCGATTGGCACGAGGGTTGCAATACATCTCTCGTGATCTCAACCACCACCACAGCCTCTTCTCTCTGGGCCGGATTGATCGCGGCTTCCAGCAGGAACGACCAAGAAACCAGGACCCTGCAAGACCTGCTGGGTGATGACGCCCCGATCCTGATTGTCGAACCCGGAGAGTTGCCCCACGACGCAATCCGTGAACTCATCTCCCGCCGCATCGTGAACGTAGTAGCGATGACCGACCGGGAAGGGCTGGCGACCGTTGAGCCGATCCTTTCGCTGGCCAGCACGCTTGCTTCCTTCCGCCGCCTCGTGGTGTTGCACGACGGCACGGTCAACGGCGTTGATTACCTTCTCCAGCACGGCGTTCTGATTCTTCGGGATTGTGACGAAGTGCGGCAAGCCTTGCTGCCGGCAATCCAGACCTGTCTCGACCCCAGAGCCCACGATTCCGCCGCGGCAGAAGCCTTACCCCGACTCGGTCTCGGCCGCGCCGGGTTCAGCACCGCTCCCATGGCTACTCCAGGCTCCGCAGCACCAGCTGCACGATGAGAGCCCTCTCGCTCCCTGCTGTTGGTTGCCGAACAGGCTCCCCAATGGTTTTCAGAAATCGACAGCTACCTCAGCCCCTTCTCAAGGACTCTTCCGTGGATCACAGCCTCTCCGAGATTCTCCGCGGCGTACCCGAACACGAGCTGCTTCTGCTCGCCGCCCGCTCAAACAAGCA
>JBAZUW010000131.1:7017-10049 GCA_041661205.1 Phycisphaerales bacterium | reverse complement strand
ATTCTCCATGACCTGTTGCTCCTTGATGGGATTGCTTGTTCCCGCCGGGAGTGTTTCCCGGCTGGAGCAACAGGTCTTCATACCCATCGGACCTGTTCAAGCTCGGTTGAACAGGTCAGTGCCGAGCACCCGCATCTCCCGCCACGCCGCACCGACCTCGAAGCGAGGTCAGTGGCAGGTGATCCCTGTCAAAAACACAACGATCCGGCGAAGGCCGGATCGCTGAGGGAGACATTGGAGCATTTCGAGTTACTTGGCCTTGATCGAAAGGCAATCGCCGATCGCCCGCAGGTCCGGGGCGAGCTCGAGGATGTAGGGGAGCGTGAACGACTGGCCGACCTCGACGCGGATCACGCGGGCGGACTTTTCGCGGCTGACCCAGTCGCGATTACCACGGGTGTATACCAGCATGCGCTGGCGACGCATCCGCTGGGCGCGGCGGAGGGCCTTCTTGTTTTCGGGGTCCATCCGCATCAGGCGGGCGATGGTGTCGGTGGTGCCTTCGGCCGCCGGCATCTTGGTGATGGTGCACACCAGTTCGGTGCCGGGCTTGAACTTGCTGACATCAATCGCGTTAGACATGAGAAACCTCTTTGAGAACCTTCGCCCCACCCGGGCGACGAACGGCACACCACTTTGTGCCGGGCGGGAAGTGTAGCCGTCAGCGTTCGCAGGTCCAGCCTTGGAGCCCAGGGCGCCGAAAGCGGCGGTTTGGGCCCCTACAGTTTGTAATGACCAGCGACGCCAACCAGCCCCCCGCCCCCAAAATGCTCCCCCACATGCTTCAGCCGAAGCTTCGCGCGGTCCGCGGCTTTCCCGCCCAGACTCCAAACGGCGAGCAGATTGTCGGCCTCGCCGACGCCCGCCAGGTGACGGACAAGGTCGTCTACGCCTCCATGGCGGTGCAGTATGTGCTGCCCCTGATGGACGGCCAGCACGGGCTCGACCAGATCATCGCGGAGGTGGGCAAGGGCCTCACGCGCCCGATTCTCGAACAGCTGGTCGGGCAGCTTGACGACGCCGGCTTGCTCTTTGGTCCGACCTTTGACGCCATCGACGCCAAGATGAAGGCGGACTTCGATTCCTCGCCCAATCTTCCCCCGGCCTCCAGTGCCGCGATGGCCGAGGCGCTGGTGGCCCAGGGCGTGCAAGCGGGCGAAGCCGAGCCGGCCAGCCCCGAAGAGGCCAACGCCCGCGGCGCGACCAAGATGCGCGAGATGTTCGACCTGTGGATCGTGGAGGCTCAGAAGAACCTCCTCACGACCCCGACCATCACCGGGCAGATTCGCGGGCTGGTGGCCCCGCACCTGGACTATCAGCGCGGGTGGCTCAACTACGCCGCGGCATGGGGGCGGCTGCGTGGGACGGCCCGGCCGGATCGCGTTGTGATCCTCGGGACCAACCACTTCGGGTTTGCGACCGGCGTGTGCGGGAGCGACAAGGGGTATCAGACGCCCCTGGGCGTGTGTGCCGCCGACACCGGGCTCATCGCGGCCCTGCGCAAGCGTCTGGGCGAGGCGGATAGCACCAAGTTGTTCGCGAACCGGTACGACCACGAGCGTGAGCACTCGATCGAGCTCCAGATCCCTTGGATTCAGCATGTTTTCGGGGCGGACGGCTCGAACGGGCGCGAGAACCCAAAGGTCTTCGGCGCACTGATCCACGACCCGACGGTGAACGCGGGCGAAAGCTACGACGGCAACGGGCTGGGGCTGGAGGCCTTCATTGCCGCCCTGCGCGGGGCGCTGCAGGATGTCGGTGGCAGCACCCTGGTGGTCTCTTCGGCGGACCTCTCGCACGTTGGGCCAGCGTTTGGAGATCAGCAGCCCCTGGCCGGTGACGACGCCGCGGCCAACGAGTTCCGGGGTAAGGTCTTCGCCCACGATCGCGAAATGCTTGGCATGTACGCCGGCGGCAAGCCGGACGACCTGATGGCGGCCATGGGCTGGCAGCAGAACCCCACGCGCTGGTGCAGCATCGGCAACATGGTGGCGGCGTTCAAAGTTCTGGAGCCCGCGCAGGTCGAGATCATCAACTACGCCGCCGCGGTCGACCCGCAGGGGCACACGATGGTGAGCAGCACCAGCGCGGTGCTGGCGTAACCAGCCGGAGGAACTCGCGTGGCAAGCCCGCCGTGGCCGGTGCCGGGAGCGGTCGTGGTGCTGGGCTACAGCGCCGGGCTGTGCTGCGTTGTCTTTGGGCTGTGGATGTGCTGGGGTGGCCGCGTCGCCCCCGGTGACGCCCGCCCCGCCTCACGCATGGGCGGCGCGAACGCGTGGCGCGACCGGCTCACAGAGGCCACTCGCCTCACGCTCGGGCTGTGCGGGCTCTTCGTGGGTTACCACCTCGTGAGTTACGTAAGCCCGTCTACATGGCTGGGCCTGCGCGTGCCGCCCGAGCGCTGGTGGCTACTGGCCGGGGGCGTGGCGCTTGCGATCCTCGGCACCTTCGGCACCGACAAGGTGGTGGAGAAGGTGCACCGCGAAAGTGACGCCGAGCGAGAGCGGTAACGCTGCGCTTACGGGCATGCCCCGCCCGCGACCACATTGAGCAGCGCATCGACGTCGCCCTGGTCCACGTTGCCGTCCTGGTTGAAGTCGGGGTCGATGCCGGTGTCATTGGGGCCGCCGGCGACGACGTTGATGAGGTAATCAACATCGCCCTGGTCGGCGTTGCCGTCCTGGTTCATGTCCGGGTCGCAGGTGTTGCCAGTGCCGATGACTTCCACGTTCAAGGCATCGCTGGAAGTGGACCCGAAGGTGTCGGTGACGGTGAGGGTCAGCATGTGCTGGCCGACGGGCAGGGTGGTGGAGCAGAACGCCGGGCCGTCCTGAATCACTCGCGTCCCCTCGCTCCAGCGATAGCTCGCGATGGAGTCGCCCGCGTCGGAATCAAAGCTCGCCGAACCGTCGATGACCACGGTGGCCTGACTCTGGCCCGCGGGGGCGTTGACGGTTTGGTCATTACCGGCGACGGCGACCGGCGGGTGATTCGCGGCCGCGGTGCAGCCGGGGAAGACGCCCCCGGAAGGG
>JBAZUW010000131.1:0-7007 GCA_041661205.1 Phycisphaerales bacterium | reverse complement strand
TTGCCGCAGACCGTGCCGGGGCCTTTCCAGGAGCCGCCCGCGCTGTTGCAGGTGGCCATGTCGGCGCTGAAGCAGCCGGCCGTGCCAAAGCAGCACGCCCCGGTGGGAGGCGGGCACGTCACAGGGTCCACGGTGGCGCGGATCACCCAATCACCGCGCGGGCGGCAGCCCGTGAAGCAGATGCCAAAGAGGCTCTGATCCGCCTGCAGGTTGCTGAAGCGAGTCCAGCCCCCGTTGGGCGGGCACCCGTTGGGGCCGCAGTTCACGGCGTAGAGCCAGTTTTCGGTGGGGGCGCCGAGCGCGCCGTAGCCGGTGCCGCAGCCGATGGTGGTGTTGTCGGTGGCGGGGAAGGCGTTCATGGTCGCGGGGGGCGCGGTGGTGCAGGGGTTTGCGGTCTGGTTGTTGTGCTGATCGATGCGGAAGCCGATGCTGAAGGTGTGAGTCGGATCGTTATTGGGGTTATAGAAGTAGATCTGGTCCGGGTCGGTCGAATCCACCGAAACCTGCACGTTGGTGGCGCGGGTGCCCGGCCCCATGATGATCGGGCTCAGGCCCAGGCCATCGGTGGAGGAATACTCGGCGATGAGCATGCCGGTGTTGGGCAGGCCATCCCACACCAGGATGGACCACTGCGTGGTGGTGCTGATCGAAGCGTTCTGCTGGCCGACGATGACTTCGGCGCTGGAGAACTTCAACGGGAAGTACGCGGCCGGCAGCGTGTACGAGACCGCCGCCACCTCGCCCTGCGCGAAGCCCCCCTGCAGGGTGTACGTGCCACCGGTAAAGCTCGCGTCGGTGTGCGTGCTCATCACCGGGCAGTTCTCGCGAGCCTGATAGGTTGGGTTGCGCCCGTGCAGCACCACACGCATGTGTTCGACGTTCGGAACCTCGGCGAGCAGGGGCACGTGCTGGGCGTTCGTCACTTCGCCTTCAGGAGCGAGGTAAGCCGGCTGGGCAACCTGGGCGACCTGAGCCCGCGACATGCCAGCCGCCAGAAGAAGCGCGGCAACCGCGACGCAACGAATCGGTAGACCTGACGACATTTCGGCTCCTCTCGAAACCCCCGCGGCCAACCCGCGAACGACCCGGACGCGGCTATCCGTGCGCCCGACTAAATCGCTTCGGCGGGCGACGCGTTGCGGTTCGACGGAAAACCGCATTCCGGCGGAACGCCGCTCCAAACGAGACCCGCACAGCCAGTATCTTCGCGGGGGCGAGGAAATGCAAGGGGATTTCGCCAGGCCCAAGCGGGATTGACTTGGAAGCTTCGTTTCAGGCTGGATCAAGGAACAGAGCCAGCAGTTCTCGCCACTCGCCGTACCGATAAGGAATCGCGTGAAGATCGTGCAGCGCACGGATCTGGGCGTGAACCCGTTCGGCGAGCTCGTTCTGCCAATGCGTCGCGGATTGGTCGCAGAAGTAAATGCGGCAGGCGGCCGGCTTGAGGGTGTGCACGCCGCAGAGTTGTGAAACGAGAAACGGGCAGTCGCCCCGCGCGACGGCGGCGGCAAGCGTGGCGGGCGTCAAGCTCGGGGTAGGTCGGCTCTCCGAGCCGACACTCTGGGGCTGTGGTCGGGTACCCCCTCTCTCCGAGAGGGGTGCCCTGTCCCCAGTGTCGCGTGCGATGTTTGGCGTGCGCGGGGAAGCGTGAGTCGTGGCCGCCATGGATTCGGCCGTCGCCAAGCCCTCCCTCGGGCTGCTGTTGTAATGCGTGGTTTCGGGGTGTGGTGAAAAGTCGGGTACGACGGTGTCCCCACGCTCGCGCGTGGGGTTCGTAAGACCGTCCAGCCTTGCGACGCAGTACGCCGCCTCCAGGCCGGTGGTGTAGAGCCGGTGCCCTGCCTTGGCAAAGTTGCAGCAGCGCCCCGAGGCCCAGCACGCCGGACCACGGGCCGCCACCTGATCCGCAACCATGACATACACGGCTTCGAGTTGCTGCACCACGTCGGGGCGCTGCACGCACGCGAGCCACGCGGCGGCCGAGTTGTCAGACCCGAAGTTCACGCTGCATCCTTGGCGCGCCGGACCAGTCGCCGGCCCGCACGCTCGTTCAAATATCAATCTCGTCGCGGCAAATCCGTATCTGCTGCACGCTGTGGCGTTCGCCCTGGTCCATCCCCGGGCACGTCCGCTTCGCCCGCTCCCACGCGAAGCGCGACGACAAGTTGGAGTTCCAAAACGGCCACGTGCGGCACTGCGCCGGGCGATCCTCATACACCCCGCACACCGCGCGCCCCGGCACCTTCTCGCGATCCAGAAACACGCAGTCCAGCCCCGCGTGGCTCTGCTTTTCGGCCAGCGACAATCCTCGCAGGGTCTGCTTAGTGAACTTGGCGACAAACTCCTCGCGATCCACCCCGGCTCGCGCTGCCAGGGCCGTCACATCGTCATCGCTGAGCAGCACGTACCCCTCGGGGCCGGTGCAGCAGTTGCCGCACATGGTGCAGGAGAAGCGCAGGCCCGTCTGGCCGGAGTCATCGGGAGTTTCGAACCATTCGGGCATGTATGAGGATACGGCGGGTTCTGCGAATCACACGATGCACACGCCGTGGAACCGCATGGCCACGAGGGTCTGATCGTCGGCCCGTGTGGCCGAGCCCACGTGAGCGAACAACGCCGCGTGCACGGATTCCACAACGCAGTCGGGCGCCCCGGAGCAGTTGTCGAGGGCCGCCTCCAGCCGCTCGGTGTCGAACATCACCCCGCTGGGGGAAAAGGCCTCGGTGATCCCGTCGGTGTACATAATGACCGTGTCTTGCTGGCCGATGGTGGTTGTGACCGAGACGGCGTTGAGCGGGCGATCGATGCCCAGGGGAAGACTGGCGGATTCGTTGAGCTCGCGCAGTTGACCATTGGCGAGTTTGATGATCGGCGGGGGGTGCCCCGCATTCGCGTACACAAACTCGCCGCCGATGGGATCAAAGACCGCGAAGAAGGCCGTGACAAAGGCCCCTTCCAGCCCCGCGGCCAGCAGGCGCTCGTTCGCAAACTCCATCACCGCCGCGGGGTCGATCGCGGCGGCGGGGTCGCTCATGGGGGAGTAGGCGTGCAGAATCGCGTGGAGCATGGCCATCACGGTGGCCGCGGCCGGGCCGTGCCCCGAAACATCCGCGACAAGCACGCCCCAGCGCCCGCCCGGAAGCGCGAAAAAGTCGTAGTAGTCACCCCCGGCCAGATCGCTGGTGAGATAGCTTGTGGAAATCTCAACACCCGGGATGTCGGGAAGCATGGCCGGCAGCAGGCTCTGCTGCACCCGGGCCACCTGATCGAGCTGGTCGCGCATCTGCGAATGCAGACGCCGGATGGTTTGCAGCGAGTCCAGGTTCCGGTTGGCCGCCGCCAACAGGTTTGACGTCAGCAACGCCCGCGAGATTTCTTCGATGGCCGCCGGCTCGTTCCGGGTCGAGAAAGAAAAGACCCACTCCTCGACCTTGTCGCCCTCAAACAGAGGCAACACCATCACCGCGTGCAGCACGTCGGTCAGGTCGTCCAACGCCGGGTCGCCGCTGAAATCCACGTCATAGACATACTTGGGCGTGGGGTCGGCGATCATTTCCGCGACAAAGCCCCCCTCGTACACCGGGAGCTTGGCGATGGCCGCCGGGTCGACGTCGCGGGGCTGACGGTCCATCCAGCCTTCTTCGGAGCAGTACGAGTACAGGATGCGATAGGCTCCCGGTCGCCCCGGCTCCGGGCGCACGCCCATGAAGGCGTCCACCGGGCGGATCTTCCGGTAGCGGTGCATGAACGTCAGCAGCACATCCTGCGAGTTGCCAGCGCGGGTGATCTCCCGCAGCATTTCGGCTGTCTGGGGAATCGAGAGGTCATTGGAGAGGTCGATCTGAGTCACGGCGGCTCACTGTAGGGTGTTGGAACTTCCCGCCGTCATGCTCGCCGCGATTTGGTGCCCGGTTTCCTACGCGCGGCGGGGGCCGATCTTCAGCATCGGGCACTCCAGCGTGCCGCCCGGGTCAATCCACACCGACGTAGCCTGCACCTGCCCCTTGAGGCGCCCACGCGCCCCCACCACCACCGGCCCGCCACTGCGGACGTTGGCCTCAAGCACACCCAGCACTTCGATGCCGTCACCGGCGTGGACGTTTCTTGTAATCGTGCGGGCCCTGGGCCGAATGAAGATTCGCCCGCACGTATTCAGCAGGCCCGACCACCCGGAATCCGGCACCGTGATGTCATCAAGGGCGATCCCCCGATGGCACTTGGGGCAGCCGAACGACCGGGCAATCGCGGGAGCCTGAATCCGCTCGTGGCAGTGATAACAGGAGATCCAGCGCTGGCCGGGTTCGTCGTAGTCGTTGGTTGACGCCTTGGCTCGGGCCATACAAAATTGATTCCGGTCGTGTGCGTCCTGACGCCGAGCCCGAGGCGAAGGTCATTTCGATGCTCGAATGCCAAAGCGACCCTTGCCGGCGCTTCAGGCTCGTACCAATCGTGTCGTTTCGAGTTTGGCTCACCCTTCCGCGGTGCTCATCCACCCGGCGGGCTTGGCGGCCACCCCGGTCTGGCTCAACCAGTCGTCGTTGGCGGTGTCGGCAGTCGCGGCTGCCGCGGCGGCTGCGGCGGCTTTGCGACTGGTCGGCTTGGCTTCGATGGTCGGGCTTTTGCGGGGCGCTCCCGTGGCCGCGGCCACCGCCTCCGGCCCCACGCTCACGCGGCCGGCAAACGTCGCACCTTCGGCAACCATCAACGCCGCCGCCGTCACGTCCCCCTGCACGTTGGCCTTGGGGCCCAACTGCAGCTTCTCGCGGGCCATGATGTCCCCCTCGACCACGCCTTCCACCGTGATGGTGTCGGCTTCAAGGCTCGCGGCACAGCGGGCGCTGGGGCCGACGACCACGTCCCCCTTGCCACGCAGCGAGCCTTCCAGCACACCCAACAACTTCAGCGGGCCGGAAATGGTGATTTCGCCCTTGAAAATGGCATCGGGGGCGAGGATGGTCGTGTTCGCGGCTGGGTCCGGCATCGTGCGGCTCCTCTAAATATGTCATCCGGATTCCTTTCCGGACGTGTCATGGTTATCGGCGAGCCAAGGGAAACGCCCGCAAATTTCGCCTCTGCGCCATCCCCAGGACCGCAATCCGACGCGCGACCCCAAACCCCCTTGAAAGCCACCCGCGCGGCGTCTAGCCTCTAGTTAGTTGAGACTGAGTCTCAAGTAATTCAAAATCCGTACATTTGGCCCCGCGCCGCGCATGACTCTCAAGGCCCTAAGGAACCCGGAATGAGCGCCACCCAGCACACCGACCAACGCGACGCCAGTCCCACGAATGCCGCCCATGGCAGGGCCGCGAGGTGGGGAAAACGCCTGGGGTTCTTCGCATTCGCGTTCTTTCTGATCAAGGGCTTGGCGTGGCTCGTCGTGCCCGCGGCTTTGGCCGTCATCGCCACTCGCTAACCCATCCCACACCGTCACTCGAAAGGAACACCCATGCACTCGCAACCCTCCTCCACCGGCAAATGCCCTTTCCACGGGGCCTTGGGCAGCAAGGCCGTGAGCCTTGCCGACACCCTGCGCGAGCAGACCAAAGACGCCCACACCCGGGCCGAGAAGCACCCGCAACAGGCCCGGCTGGTAAAGGGCGAAGCCACCCGCGAGGACTACGCCGCATGGCTGGGACAGATGGCCCAGGTGTGGCGGGCGCTGGATCGTGGGCTCGCCACCAAAGCCGCGACCGACCCGCGGATCTCTGCCATCACCCGCCCCTATCACGCCCACGCCGCCCGCGTGGAGGCCGACCTCACATATCTCGGCAGCCCCATCGAAACGCACGCGGAGCTGCCCGCCACCGCGGCCTTCGTGGCGAAGGTGAACATGGCCGCGGCCGGGGTGGGGCCGGAACTCGTCGGCATCTGGTACGTGCTTGAGGGCTCCGCCAACGGCGGCAAGTACATCGCCAGAGCGATCTCCAAGTCCCTGGGCATCGCCGGGCCGGAGGGCCTGATGAGCCTGGACCCGCATGGCGACGCTCAACGCGAGCGCTGGCAGGCATGGCGCGCGGATGTGGACGCGCAGCCGTGGACCGAGGGAGAACGAGCAAGCATCGTGAGTGCCGCCACTGAAACATTCAACTCGATTCATTCGCTCCTGGATGACCTGGAAGTAACTCCCTCGACGCGATGATCGCGTGCGGTGTGGTTGCCATGGAAGGGCAGCAGCGGCGCTCTGCCCGGACCTTCGCAGACTCAGGTCCGGCGTCAGCGGATTTCACTGGCGAGGACCGAAAGTTGTGTTAGGCTTGTGGAACCCAGGTGTTTTCCGCCCGGCGTTCATCGCTCCCACAGGAGTTTCCACATGCGTCTATCGCTGCGTGCCGCGCGTTCCATGGTGGTCGGCCTCGTGCTCGCCTGCGGCCTGGCCGCGTGCGACAAAGCCTCCGACGAACACTTCGAGCAAGTCACCATCGGCATGAGCGAGGGCGAAGTGCAGGGGCTCATGGGCAAAGGGGAAGTTCAGGAAGTCACGGGCATGAGCGTGTCAGGCGCGGGCGTGGCGAGCGGCAGCAGCAACGCGGGCTCAGATCGCCGCACGCTGACGTGGCACAGCGATAGCAGCCATAAGGATTACTCGGTGACGTTCCAGGCGGGGAAGGTTGTGGACAAGTCGAAGATGTGAGCGGGTGAGGGGTGAGTCAGGCCGTGGGCGGGCACGGACGCGACTAGATGCTTCACAGAGACGCAGGGTGACGGACGCCGGAGATGAGGCTCTGCGAAGCTGCGGGTAGTCGGGAGTTGGCTGCGCTCGACCCGGACCGGACTCAGGTCCGGCGTCAGGGGGTTGTGGTGTCGGAAGGTCGTGGTGTCGTTCGCGGACAGGCGGGACGCCTGTCCCACCGGCAGCCGGGGCACGCCGAAACCGCTGTAATTCTGCGCGCTTTGCTGGCATTTCTGCGATTTTGAGTCATATTCCAAGGGGGACGGTTGTACCTCGCGGAGTGGCGTCATGCGCAGGCTGCGTGTAATGGGATGGATCGCGTGCGTGGCCATGTCGC
>JBAZUW010000130.1:6427-10236 GCA_041661205.1 Phycisphaerales bacterium | reverse complement strand
CGATGCGTTCGACCAGGTCCTTCTTGGTGATCGTTGCCATTCCAACGCCCTTCTCAACGCTGGCGGAATAAGCCGCCGGCGTCGTATGAATCTTCTGACCCGCAAGGTGCTCGTGCCCCCACGAAAACCCGGAGTCGCCTCCAAACCCGGCCCGTGCGGCTGCCTGTTCAGCAGCGACCGGGCCCACGACCGATCAGAATCCCGAGATATCCAAGGCGGGTCGCACACCGAGCGCGCCACCGAGAGAAAAGCTAGCCTGCCTGGCGGCGGCCGCCAAGCGTGACTTCACCACCGTATCCATCCGCAAGCGAACCAAGAACAATCCAAACACAAACCGTACGAAGAGTGGACCGCCCGCGGAGGATGTTTGAAGCATGTTCGGAAGCGGAGGAAGCGGCGCGAGAAGGGAAGTATCTCTCGCAAAACCTCCAACGTCAACGCCTGAAAGACTTTGTGGGCAAAATCTTGGTGAGGTGTGGGTGGGTGGGGGGCGAGAACTGCGGCGATGCCCGTGTCGGGGGGATTAAACAAAGATGAGCCGGTGATGACGCGCCGAGGCCACGGTCTGCCGCTTTTCATGGGCGTTCAGCCCGTTCAGGCCCGCGGCACCACAGTGTGGCGAGGCGGTCTTGAGGGACCTTTAGGGCGTAGTCCGGGAACATGCGGGCGGGCGGGTGGCGATCAGAATTCGAGCACGATTCCGGCGTAAAGGCCCTGGGCGGCACCTTCCAGCTTGAACTTGCTGTTGCCGCTGCCGGAATCTACATCAAAGAAGAGGGCCCGATAGCCGATCTGGACGCCGAAGTTGTTGATGGGCTTCCAGGAGCCGCCGACGAGGATGTCGAAGGAGTAGCCGTCGGGGCCGCCGCCCGCGTCGAGTTGCAGATCGACCGTGAAGTGGTCGTAGAACTCGACGGAGCCCTTGACGCCGACTTCACCCTGTACGAAGACTTCGTCGTTCTGCGAGCTGACGCCGCCGGTGCCGAGCGAGCTGAGGCGCAAGTCGACGTCGTAGAGGCGGACGCCGCCGACAAGGTCCAGTCTCGTACGGACGCCGTAGGTGCCGTCCTCCAACGGGCGAAGCTTGTCTTTGAGAAGGTTGTACGTGCCTTCGACTTCGAAGGCGTTGAAGTCGAGCCCGCGGTTGACGATGTCGCCCTGCGCGAAGATGACATCGCCGAGCTGGCCGGCGGCGGTGGTGGTCGCGTCGCCACTGGAAGAGAAGCCGAAGCCGCGAACCGCGATGCCCCATTCGCCCTTGCGGAGGTTGATTTCGCCGGCGGGAGAGAGGCGCGGCTCGTCGGCGTTGATCTCGGCAAGGCGCACGCTGGGGTTGGGGCCGGTGGCGCCGGACGCGCGGGGCAGCGTGGCGGTGCCGCTCATGCCGACGTAGTAGACGGAGGGCTCGAAGCGCACGGTCCACTTGTCGTCGCGATGCCAGGGGAGGAGATCGGAGGATTGCTCGATGGGGGAGGCGGCGGGCTGCGAGGCAGGCGCGGGAATGGCGGGCGGAGGAGCGGCGGGGGGTTGGGCAAATTGTGCGAAGGCAGGGGCGGCCGCGAGGGCGAGAAGGGTGAGTGCGAAGCGCGACATGGGTGAGACTCCCGGGTGAAAAGGAGAGTACATCCGGGGTGCGGAGCGCGGGGGCGCGGGTAGTCGACAGCGGGGGAGGTGTGTGAGTGACGTGCTCAAGTTCTGATGAACAGGCAGTGCCGAGTGCCGGGGTCTGTCGCCATGCCGCACTGACCTCGAAGCGAGGTCAGTGGCACGTCGCCCTATCTCCGCCGCCGAAACGCGGCCAGAAGTCCCAGGCCGACGACCGCACCGGTCGCGGGGGTGGGGATGGTGATGATGAACGCGTTGGGCGCGTTGGTGGCAGGAATGATCGTGTTCACCGCAAAGGTGCGGCCGTCGTCGCTCACGGTGGCGCTGGTGAGCTGGTAGCCGGGGAGCGTGATCCCGTACGACGCCAGATACGAGCTCAGGAACTCGCTGCCGCGAGATGGCGTCCAAATAAAGGCGTTTGACAGCCCGTCACGGCCCAGAATCACCGTGGCATCTGCGTTGATGTCCGTGGCCACACAACCCTGAGACCCTGCCGGAGAAGGCAATAGCGTACCTTGACCGTTCACCCAGATGGCCGCGTGGCTGCCGCTCTGGCCCACGATGATGGAGCCATCGAAGTTCACGGCGTACCCGGTTGCAAACCGGAAGCCAGCGGTGCCGTCGTCGATATACGGCAACAGAGTGATCACGCCATTTCGCCAGACAGCGTCGTTAGGCGTGAAGGTGTCCCCGATGATGGTGTTTCCGTCGCCGCTGACGGCGGTCGCCCGGAAAAAGGGCAGAGTCTGGAGGCCGCCAGTGGCTGTCCATCTCCAACCCTGCGGGAATGAACCCCCCGCGAAAAGCGTATCTCCCACAACTGTGTTTCCATCGTCGCTAATGCCACCCACCGAGGCTCCGTCCGATGGCGTAGCAAGCGCCGGTATGATTGTGATGACACCTTGGTCGCTGAGACGAAATCCTTGGCCGAACCCCGGACTTTCGAACAGCGTCCCAGTTAGAAAGTGGCCATCGCCAGACAATCCGCCGGTGTAGGAGTTGGGGCTTACTAGATGGCGAGTTGGCTGCAGCCCGGTCGCGGCGTGCCAGAAGACCGCTTGTGTTTGCGAAGGCGCTGACCTGAAAACGCCTCCCGCCGTCATGCCATCATTCGAAATCCTGGTGTTGAACAACCCAGGAAGCATGGTGACGGACTGCGCTTGGGCCAAGCCGCAGAGCGGACCCACGCCCGAGAAGGCCGCGAGGAGAATCAGGACAACGGCGGGTTTGGAGTGTGGTTGCACGCCAACAACATGCATCAGATTTGGCAAAATACAAGGGGCGCGGCAAAATATTCTTGCGAGAGAATGCCTGATCGGCCGCAGCCCGAGGGAGGGCTTGGCGGCGACTACCGGCCTCGAAGAGGCCCTCCCTTACGGTCGGGCTACTGCACGTGCTTGCGAGCCGTAACCTTGGGCAATGACCGGCGAGCTCGCTCTTGGCATTGAGACCAGCAACCCCTCCGCGCGAGAGGGGGAGGACGCCGGCTGGCGGCCTGAGGTGGCGCTCGCCCGGGTCGGTGCGGGCGCACCCCAACTGGTTGATCGCGAGGGGCTGGATCTTTCAAACCCGCACGATGACGACCTGATGCCCGCGATCGCGCGGCTGTGCGAGCGGGCGGGGGTGAGGCCCCGCGAGATTCGGCGGATTGCGGTTTCGGTGGGGCCGGGGGGGTTTACGGCGGTGCGGATCGCGGCGGCCGCGGCGAAGATGATCGCGGAAGTGACCGGGGCGGCGTGCGTGCCGGTGCCCTCGGCGTGGGTGGCGGCGTGTCATGCGATGCGGGCCGGGCCGCTGGAGGGAGGGCTGGCGGTGGCCCTGGCCGCCAAGGGGCCGACGGCGCACGTGAGCTTATTTGAAGCGGGGGAACTGCCGCAACCGGTGGGCGACGGGCGGCTGATGACGCGCGAGGACTTGTGCGAGCTGCCCGGGCGCGGCGTGCGGACGGTGCTGTGCGACCGGTTTCTCAGCGGCATCATCGGCGAGACGGGGCAGATTCCTGGGTTGCTGGTTTGGCCCAGCGGGTTTGATGCGATTTCGTGCATTGCAATGTCGCAGCTCGCCCAGGCGGTGGATCCGGCGGAATTGGTACCTCTGTACCCGCGCGAGCCGGAGGCCGTGACCAAGTGGCGCGAGCTGAAGGCAAGGCGGGGTGGGTGAGCGCCACCAGACCCGCGCAAAACCAGAGTCGTCACCAAAGCGTG
>JBAZUW010000130.1:0-6417 GCA_041661205.1 Phycisphaerales bacterium | reverse complement strand
GGCCACCCAGGAGCGCGGGTTTCACGTCATCGTGCGAACGACGGCCTTGATCGCGGGCGCGAGGCCGAGGTTGTGCAGCCACTCAGAAGCCTGGTCGGCGAGGCGATGACGCATCGGGGGCTCGGGGTGCTGTCCGTGCCCGGACTCCTGCCAGAGGCGTTGAAAGTGGCACGACTCGCCGAGCATGATGCGTAAGGAGCGGGTGGGGTCGCCGGGCAGGCCGGCGTGCTTTTGGATGAGCCGGGCGCGAAGCGCTTGTTGTTCCATAAGGGGCATGGAACGGAGCATGGAGTCGGGACGCATGCGGTTGAGGATGAGCGCCTCGGGGATGATGCCGAAGCGGACGCCGCGTGCGAGCAGCGTGCACCACAGGTCCCAGTCTTCGTAGGCGACCATGTCGGGGTCGTAGCCGCCGGCGGCGAGCAGGAGGTCGCGCCGCACCATCGCGGTGGCACTAGAAAGGCAGTTGACGACTCGGAGGATTTCGGTGTCGTCGCCGAGGGGGACGTACTCGAGCGCCGGGTCGGCGGGGGAATCGTGGAAGCACGCCATGTGGCTGGTGATGACGCCTAAGCCGGGGTTGTGCGTGGCGGCGTGCAGCGCGGCCTGGATGAACGTGGGGGCCAGCATGTCGTCGGCATCGAGTGGGATGATCCAGGTGCCGGAGGCCGCGGCGATGCCGGCGTTGCGGGCGCGGGGGAGGCCCTGGTTGTGCTGGCGGATGATGGTGAGCCGCTCGTGCGAGAGATGATCGAGCAGGTCGCGGGTGGCGGGGTCGGTCGAGCCGTCGTCGATGACGATGACCTCGTCGGGCAGGCGGGTTTGGGCCCAGAGGGAGTTGAGCGTGGCGGGAAGGGTGTGGCCGAGGTTGTAGCAGGGGACGATGACGGTGACGCGGTCCGCGTGGTTCGAAGAAGGACTGGAAGGAGACAGGCCGGAGGCCTGTGCCACGAGATAAGGAAGGGAAGCGCGCGCGGCTTCGAGAGCCGCTGCCAGTTCGCTCGCGCGGGATTGCGGGTTGCACAGCCGCGCGATGGTCGCGGGGGCCGCGGCTCGCATGTCGGTTGCCACCGGGTCGGTGAGGGCTCGGGCCAGCACGCGAGCGAGGTCGGCGCTGTCGCCGGCGCGAAAGAGCAGGCCATCGACGCCATCGGTGATGATCTCGGCCATGCCGCCGGAGTTTGAGCCGACGACCAGGGCCCCCTCGCTCATGGCCTCAAGGCAGGCATTGGGGTAGTTCTCCCAGAATGATGGGATGCAGACGACGGCGGCCTCGCGGACCATCGCGGCGATGGCGTCGCGGGGCTGATTGCCCTCGAACGTGACGCGGTCGCGCAGCGCCGGGGGGATTTGCTTGGTGAGCCACCCCCGCATGGAGCGGCGGCCGGGCGCGGTGTCGGTATCGACACCCACGATGCGCACCGTAAGGCCGGGATGGGCGGGCATGAGGGTGGATGCGGCGGTGATGAGAGTTTCGACACCCTTGCGGCGTTCCAGGCGGCCGAAGAACAGAATCTGGTTCTGGGTACCGGGGCTCCCCGAGCCGCCTGCGGGTGGCCCAGCAGGGGAGGTCTGAGAGTCGGCTCGGAGAGCCGACGTACCTGGAAACTTCGAGTCGGCTCGGAGAGCTGACGTACCTGGGAATTTCGAGTCGGCTCGGAGAGCCGACGTACCAGGAAGCTGGGTAGCACGGCTCTCCGAGCCGTGTTCATGTCCAGCCGCAGAGGCCTCCGAAAACGCATACGGAATAACCTTCACCCGGTGCGAGTCGAGCCCCGGTACGCTCCCCTGCAGTTCGGGGATTGCCGCCAGCTCGCGCACGATGGCCTGCGAGGGCGCGATGAGCAGATCGGCCTGGAAAAAGCACGCCCGCTCCATGTGTGTGATCGCGGCCACTTCCAAATCGCACTCGGTCTGGCGGTTGATGCGGCGCAGCAGTGTGATGGGGCTGTGGAGGAGAATGCCGATAGCGACGCCCGCGAACGCGCCGGTGGTTTGGCGGGCCCGCAGCACATGAAAGGCGTCGGCGTAGAAGTCGTTGAAGAGCAACGCGTCGAAGTGATACGTGGCGTGCAGATCGCGCAGCCAGCGGTAGATCGCCAGCGGTCGGCGCGTGTGAATGCACGGCACATGGTGCAGGCCTTCGCCCGCCAGCACGTGCACGGTGATGCCCGGCAGCGCGTTGGCTCCCTGGGCCCGCAGCCCGGGCAGATCGTCGGCGAGCACGTGCACATCGTGGCCAGCGTCGCGGAGGGCGAAGAGGTAGTTGGTGGTGCAGGTGCCCACGCCCCAGCCGTGAAAGGGCGCGACTTCGCTGGATGTGAGGCAGATCCGCATCGGGCCGAATGGTAGATGGAGTGCCGCGCGGAGCGAACGGCGTGCGACGCTGGGCGCGCTACTACAAGTCGAACGAGTCGCCGAAGGCCGGCATGGCGGGGGTCTGCTTGAGGACCGGTGTCAGCCCATCGGCGAGTAGCTGTCGCTGGCGATCTTCGCCGTGCGTGAGCACCCAGCGGGAAGGGCGTGCGGCGTCGTGCAGCGTCTTCGCCCAGTGAATCAGTTCGCTGCGGCCAGCGTGCGCCGAGAAGCCGCCGAGCGTGTGCACCTTGGCCCGCACCGGAATCGTCTCACCGAAGATACGGACCTCTTTGGCTCCATCGACAAGTTGCCGACCGAGCGTGCCGACGGCCTGGTATCCGGCGATGATGATCTGGACGTCTTTGCGCCACAGGCCGTGGCGGAGGTGGTGGACGATCCGCCCGCCGTTGCACATGCCCGAGCCGGCGATGATCGCGACGGGGCAGGGTGCGTCGTTGAGGCGCTTGCTCTCTTCGCCGCTGCCCACTTGGTGAAGTTCGGGCATCTTGAGCGGAAAAGTTCCCGCGGCGATCTGGGCGTGGGCGGCGTCGTCGAGAAGTTCGATGTGGCGGAGGTACAGCTCCATGGCCTGAATCGCCATCGGGCTGTCGAGATACACCGGGAATCGCGGGGCGCGGCCGGACTGAAACAGCAGCCCGAGGTAGTAGATGATCACCTGAGAGCGACCCACCGCGAAGGCGGGGATGAGAATCTTCTGCTTGTCCCACGCGGCCTCGCGCACGATCTGGTTGGCCTCGTCCACCGTTTCACCCAGTGGCCGGTGGTCGCGGTCGCCGTAGGTTGACTCCATGATCGCCAGGTCGACGTTGGTCGCGTCCCGCGGGGCGGGGCAGCGCGGGTCTCGGAGCAGGGGCACGCCATTGGGGCCGATGTCGCCCGAAAAGATGATCACCCGTTCGGGCTTGCCGGGGCCGTCGGTGGCGCGCAGTTCGATGCTTGCCGAGCCGAGCATGTGCCCGCTGTCGACCAGCCGCACACGCACGCCCGGGGCGACCTGCGTGAGCGATTCCATCGCGAGCGGGCGGAGCTGGGGCAGAATCTTCTCGACATCGTCGCTGGTGTAGAGCGCGGGCAGGGCGGGACGAGAGTGTTCGCGCCCACGACGGGCTTCGCGGGCGGCGTCCGCCTCCTGCAGGCGGGCGGTGTCGCGCAGCATGATCGGCACCAGGTCGCATGTCGCCTTCGAAGAAAAGATCGAGCCTTTGTAGTTTGCCGCCGTCAGCATGGGCACTCGCCCGATGTGGTCGATGTGGGCGTGGGTGAGGACCACAGCATCAAAGCGACCAAGCTCCGGGGGAAGGCGTGTGCGGTTGTGGTCATCCTCTTCGCGCCCGCCCTGGTGGAGACCAAAGTCGATCATCACGCGGGCCTGGGCGGTTTCGAGCACGTAGCACGAGCCGGTGACTTCGCCCGCGGCGCCGTAGATAAAAAGTTTCACGTTTGGCTCCCGGGTTCGCGGGCGTTGCGGACGGCCGCGACCACGAAGGTGTTGTAGACCGTGGTCGCGCGGTCGTGCAGACGAACTCCCCAGCTCACATCGGATTCGCCCAGAATGTCAAACCCCGCCCACGCGAGGTGACGGCGCAAGGCCGCTTCGCAGGAGCCTTGCTCGGGCCCTCGCTGAGAGTGCCCGCCAAGCCAGGCGTCTACCGGGGTCGCGGCCGGTGACCAGTCAAAGGGCGTGGCGAGCAGCAGTTTGCCCCCCCGGGGCAACACGCGGGCCCACGCCAGCAGAGCCGCGGCCGGGTTGTTCAGACAATCCAGCACGTTGAGCGCGACGACGGCGGCGAACGCGCCAGCGCGAAACGGAGGCCACGCGGCGTCGCCACCCCAGAAATCGACCCCCGCAGGCACCGGCGGCACGGTCCATTCCACGCGGTCGTACACCAGCCCGGTGCGGCGGATCGATGCGGCACCCTTCCCGGTTTGCATGATTCGCTGCGCGAGCCGAAGCATGCCGAAACTGGCGTCGAGCCCGAGCACCGTGCGCCCGGGTGCGGCGAGTTCCAGGGTGGAGCGACCCACCGAGCAGCCGACGTCGAGGATCGGGCCGGGGCTGAGGTCGCCTGCGAGGCGCATGGCTTCGCGAAGGCAGCGGACGACGCCGGAGGGGGAGGCGTTGGTGATGTTCGGGTCGGTGGTGGGTTTCGACCCGGACCTTCGAGGACTCAGGTCCGGCGTCAGGGTGTGCGATTCCCGGTCGAGCGCGTCGCCCGGGAAGAACTCGCCGTAGTGATCGAACACATACGTGCTTTGATGAAACCGTGAGGTCTCGAAGGCCGAGCCCGGCCCGGCGCAGTCACCCAGCATGGTGGTGGAGGCGTGCGACAGGTCGTCGCGTGCGTTGATCTCTGATATCGCACCCGCGATCGTGGCTCGCACGTCGGGCATCAGCATGGGGATGCCGTCGAGCACTGGATACTCGCACTGGCACGAGGCTGAAGTACACGCCAGCGAGCCCTCGATGAGCGTGGCATCGCCTGCAACTTCGCCGGAGAGAAGTTTCAGTGCGTGCTCGCCCAGCCCCTGGCTGTGGCAGCGAGGGCAAATCGGCGCGAGGGATTCAAAGTGTGAGAGTTTCAAGGTGTGCTTGGGTGGCCCGGCGGTCCCCGCCGGAGTCCGTGGCGAGTACTGATATCAGAGGGCCGTCCCTCACGGTCGGGATGGTGAATGGCCGCTCCTTGCTCCATTCGCCTAGATTCGAACTCAACCCCCGATGATTACTGTCGGGCAGCAGGGCGGCAAGATTTTGCCGGTGGGAGAAGGAATCGGTGCGACGCAGCTGGTGTGGGCGGTGTCGTCGCCTGCGCGAGCCGCGGCCAAGCTCATGATCTTCACCGTCGCCGAACCTTTGGAGATCATTCCCGGCCCGCCCGGCACACAAGTGGGCAATGAGCACGGTTTGGACATATCGCTCATGCGGGCCGCGGCCGCCCCGCCGATGGTCACGGTGGCCGCCCCAGGTGGAATGATGTCCAGCGGCAGTGCCGGGTGCGGCGCCGGGGTGGGGGTCGGGGCCGGGGGATGAATCGGCGCATGGCAATGCGGGGCGGTCTGCAACATCTTGTCACCGACACGTGCTGCTGGAGGCATGGTTGATCCTCTGAGTGAACTGGGTACCCCCTTTGTCCGAGAGGGGTTCTAGGTGGCCCGGCAGTCCCCGCCGGAGCCGAATGTCTCCGCGCCCGACACCAGCAAGGCTCTTGAGCTTGTGGCGGACGACACTCAAGTCTATCGACCCCGGCCAAACTTGATAGCCCCTTGCCTCCAAGACTCCGAGTACCATGTCCAAGCGATGTCTGCCGAGCCGACTCAACACCTGCCCGCCAAAACCGGCGAAATAGCCGCGGCCGGGGTTGCGCACCTTCCCTCCGGCCGCACCGTGTTCACCTCCGCCGAGGGCGGGCGAGAGCAGATCGAGATTCGCTCGGCGACTGGTGACCTGGAGCTGCGGATCGCCCTGACGCCCGAGGGCCCGGTGCTGCAGCTTCGGGGCGTTCGGCTTGAAATCGACTCGACCGACACCGTGGCGGTGCGCTGCAAGGACTTCGAGATCACTGCGACGGATTCGATTCGCATGTCGGCCGCCAAAGATGTGGCACTGGACGCGGCGGGCGAGCTTCGCGTCAAGAGCTTGGGCCAGACGCATGTGGACGGCGAAATGATCCATCTCAACAGTGGCGACCGGTCGGCGTATCCGGATGGACAGCCGGGCTGGGTGCCGCCCCCGGTGCCGGGGCTGCCCGATCTCGCCCCGCCGCCCCAGCCTTCCCCCACAACGCCCCCGGCGGGCGGCGGTGACTGCGGGCATGACCACCACTGACCGGGCCAACCTGATGACGCGGGGGCTGGCATGACGTTCGGCCAGGAGCTCAGCCTTGGGCTGCTGATTTTTGACTACGCGATCCGCGGGGCGATCGCGCTGCGGATCCTGATCCGCCGCTGCCCGGGAGCGGACACGCTGACGTGGCTGCTGGTGCTCATTTTCATGCCGACGGTGAGCTGGATTTTGTACTTTTTGATCGGCGAGAACAAGCT
>JBAZUW010000129.1:9999-10298 GCA_041661205.1 Phycisphaerales bacterium | reverse complement strand
CACGTCGATCTCACCCTGCACGATCACTTCGCCGCGGCCCTGATTTTCAACCTTGACGTCGGTGGCCTTGATGCGGCTGCCGCCCAGCATCGCCAGGCTGTACATGTCGCCGGCCGCCACCAGCACCTTGCCACCCGCCGCGTTCACCGTGCCGCCGTTAGTCACGCCCTTGGCGTTGGCCCCATCCCGGGCCGCGGCGTCCGCGCTCTGCCCCTGCAGCTTCACGAACACATTGCCGTTCTTCTCGCCAATCATCACATCGCTGCCGGAGGTCATCACCACCGTGCCCTGGGGGGCTT
>JBAZUW010000129.1:6575-9989 GCA_041661205.1 Phycisphaerales bacterium | reverse complement strand
TGGTTGTCGACTTTGGCGCCCACCATCGCGATGAAGTCCGCGCTCAGCGTGCCGTAGTTGCGAACTTCGCCACGCACATCCGTGAAGTGGTCGATGCCGCGCACAAAGTCGCGGTCGGCCAGGTGCCCGCCCACCGCGTACAGCCGCGCCGTGTTCACCACGCTCCCCTGCCCGAACAACACGCCGGCGGGGTTGATGATGTACACGCGCCCGTTGGCCGACAGCGTGCCATCGATCTGCGTCGGCCGCGCCGAGGTGATGCGATTGAGCACGCGCGAGTTGGCGTTGGGCTGCAGGAAGCGAACCGTCTCGCCCCGCCCGATGTCAAAGCTGCGATAGTTGATGATGCTGTTGTTGCTCGCCTGAATGAGCGTCGTCGAGCCGTTGCGGGTGATGTTCACATTGCCCGCGGCCACCGACGCCCCTTCCGGCCCGGCGAACGCCGCAGAACACACCGACGCCACCACCACGCCTCCCAGCGCCGCGGTCCACCCGCCCCGGAAGCCCAGCCCCAGAACGTTCCCGCCGTGGAACAGCTCGGCCTTGCGGCTCAGCCACGCCGCCCCGCCGCTCACGCCCTGACCATCACGCCTTGCATCGAGCTTCGACATGCCGTCCTCACTTCCATGAGCTTCACACTGCCGCGGCCAAACCCCTCCCAGGGACACTTCCGCCGCGACACTGTCTGGTTTCGTTCTTCACACCGCCCCGCGCCCTCGCGTGGCACTCCGTCTTCAACCCGTCACCACTTTTGCTTCCAACCACTTCGACTTCCCGTCGCCATCCGCACCCATCACCTAGTACAGAACCGTGATCGAGAAATGCACTTCGCTGTGCCCGCTCTTCACCGGGTCCGCCGGATCGTCGATGGCCTTCGCCGTGATGCCCCAGTCCAGCCGCGCCGACAGGTTCCGGCTCACCTGCAACTCGGTACCCAGCCCCAGGCCCACCAGCGTCGAATCCAGCTCGCCCACCTGCGCCTTGCTGTTGGTGTTGCGCCCAACGTCCACGAAGGCCTTCAGCACCCAGTCCCAGTCCGCCCGCCCGAAGGGCTGCTGGGGCGTGTACCGGAAGCTCGACCCCAGCACACTGTTCACGCTCGTCAGCTCGTGCCCGTTCCAGGTTCCAGGCTCAGCACCCTCCCAGCGGCTGCCGTTGGCCGTGTCTTTCAGCTCAAAGCCGAGCACGCGGGGCACGTGGAAACGATATTCAAGCGTCGCCACCCACACCGAGTCACCCGCCACGATCGATTCCGGGTAGCCGCGCACGGTGTACGTACCGCCGATGACATCCTCTTCGCTGGGGATCAGGCGGTTGTTGAACGCGTACTGCCCGCGGAAGCTGGCGAAGATCTCATGCGCCAGGGTGTGCTGCCCCTCGGAGCTTCCCCCCGCGTACCCATCCGGGTTCAGCAGGGGCTCGATGTAGAACGAGTGCGTCGCCTCATACTTGAGGACCTGCCACGACGGGTCCACGTTCTGGCGTCCGAGGCGCTGCAGGTCGTTCACGTCCACGTCCGACCAGCCGCCGTCCATGAACTCAAAGGTTCCGCTCAGCAGGGTGCTCGACGCGTCGGTATCACGGGCGACACGAAGGCCGACGTACGGGAAGTAGAAGTTCTCGCGCCCCGTCTGGCCAAGGCCGCTGATCTCTTCAGACTTGAACCGAATGCCGCCGACGACGTCGAGGAACGTCTCGCGATACTGCCAGGGCGTGCCTGTCACTTCGACACCCCACGTGCCCGACTTGCCAGTGAAGTTATCGTTGTTCTGGCCGATGTCCGAGGCGTTGAACTCGGTGTACGCCCCGAACCCACGCACCCGCAGGTAGTTCGTGATGATCGGGAACTCGTAGCTGCCCAGCACGGCGTGAGAGCTCTCAAAAGCCGCGGTCGAGTAGTCGATCCGCAGAATGTCATCATGCCCGGTCAACTGGTTGTCGACAAAGCCGAAGCGCTCGCGCCAGCGGTTGGTCGTCTTCGTGCCGGTGTTGCTGAACTGGGCGTACACCGTCCAAGGCTTGTTTTCGCTCACCAGATAATCGAGCACAACGTCTTCCTGCTGCTCACCCGGAGACAACGCGACGTCCACGCGCCGGTCGGGGTGGCGATTCAGCCGGAAGACGTAGTTGTCCAGATCGTCTTTGCGCAGCAGGTCGCCGGTCTGAATCGGGCTGAGCTCGCGAACGTGCGCCTGCGCCAGGTCATCGCTATTGATGCGGGCCGCGGGGTTGTTCTGCTGTTCATCCGCCCAACGGTCGCCCGCGGCGATCGTCCGCACCGCGCCCACGCGCCCCATCCACACGATCAGCCGCAGATCACTGCGGGTGTTCCCCCGCTTGTCGGCCAACGTCGCCGGGTCGATGTCGTCCCCCGAAATCTCGACAAACGCGCCAGCAAAGCCGCGTTCGTTCAGCTTGCTGACCAGGGCCGCACCCACCGCGTTGATCGCCGAGCGAGAAAAGCGCCCGCTGCTGCCAGCCGCCACATCGGCGACCTTCATGGTCACCGTCGGAGCGCCTTCCACCGGCGCGATGTACCCGTCCGGGGTCGTGCTCAGGGTGACGAGCGCCTGCATGAGCTCCTCGACCGGCGGGTGATCCGGGTGCGAGCTCTTGTACTCGATCACGAAACGCGAAATCTCATACGAAGGATCAGGGGCGGGCGCCGCCGGTGCCGCCTTGTCCGCCGGTGCCGCCTCGGGCGTCTTGGGCTTGGGCACTTCAGGGCTGGGCTGGATCTTGTTGATATCCAGGGGCTCCTTGGGCACACCCTGTTGAGTCTGCCCGAAGGCGGCCGGGGCGACCATCAGCACAAGCCCGGCCGCAACCGCCAGCGCCCCGGCACCACGCCGACGCACCGACAGCACAGGACCAAGCCCGGAACGCACGGCCGACACACCCCACAAGACGCACTGGTTCATCACGAGCTCCCCTATCCCCTTGCTCACACCCGTTGGCAGGCCAGTCAGCCTCAACACGCCAGGTGCTTGTTTCGCCACGGCCACATTTTTCCCAACCACTCAGGCCGCGGCGACCCGCCGCGCAACCCGCCGCGGAGATTCCCGCGACCGGCTACCACCGGTTTTGGCCGCTGCTTACGCCAGCGACCTTCCCCCGGGCCGGGTCACACCCTAAAGCCTTCGACCCGTCCCCGTCAAGTCGCCCCGGCGGAATCTCACCCGGGCACGCCCGTTGCACACGCCTGCAAAGTCTCCCCGGTCAAATCTGCGCGGCCCCCTCACCACACCGCCCCCGCTCACTTTGCCGGCAAGAAACCGTTGCTCGCCAACGCCGAGGTCAACCGGTCTCCCACACCGGCCGCCCCCGCCGCCCGGGGTGCCGAAAACGCCAACCGGAACCCGACATCGCTGTATCCAAGCCTCGCATTCGAATAGCTCACGGCCAAGGGCTCGG
>JBAZUW010000129.1:0-6565 GCA_041661205.1 Phycisphaerales bacterium | reverse complement strand
GACAGCGCCGAGCCGCCGATCACCTTGAGCTTTTCACCCTTCCCGAGCGCCGCCTCCACCTTGTCACGTGCCGGCGCCACCCCCTCCAAAGCCCCAGCCTCTTCAAAGACATACTCCGCCACATTGCCGATCAGGTCATGAAACGTCGATGTGGTGCTCTCGTCGACCGGGCGGAACCACAGCACGCCGTCGTCGGTGGTCACCGCCGGCTGGTCATCCTGAGCCGCGGGAACTGGCTTTTGCCCTGCCGGTAGGAAGATGCGGCTGGCCGGCCACTGCGGGTTCATGGCCGCGAACTGCTTCAGGTGCTCCACCGCACGCTTCCAGGTCGCGTCGCGCAGGTTGGGCTTGGGTGTGGCGCCATCGGCCGCCAGGGCCTGCTTCCATTCCCCACTGGTCGGAAAGCGGCACCCCACCAGCCGGGCCACCAGCAGGGCCGGCGCGGGGCCGACATACTGCATGGGCGAGCTGCCGCTGGGCGGGGCTACCGTCAACCCATCGGGGTAGTACTGCTTCTGCTGCATGGTGCTGCTGATCCGCACCCATCCGCCGCTGGTATCTCCAAAAGCCGCCTTGCAAGGCGTGATGCCCTGCGCGGTCTCACCGGCCCAGACCCACGCCCTCGCGCCGAGCCGCGGATCAACCCCGCCTTCGCTGGACTTGATCAGCAGGTCGCGAAACTCTTCCCAGCGGGCGGCCGCCGACACGATGTCCGCAAACTGCCCCAGCGACACTTCGGTCGTCGCGACAAAGCTCACTTCGCCGGTGGCGCCTTCCGCAAGTCGTTTGAAATCAAGGCGATACTCGTTGCCCCCGCGGCTCCATGAGTAGCTGGCCGTCAATCCGTCGGCGCTCTGCGTCAGCTTCCACCCTGCGCTGCCCGGCCCCAGCTTGGAAAGGTCCAGCTGCGCGCCTTTGCTCCGCAGGGGTTCGATGGCCGCGAGCAGCCCCGCCGCCGACCCGGTCTTGGCCACATCCAGCCCGTGCACGCTCGCGGTAAACGCATCGATCGCAGCAGCTTGCGCATCGGCCCGCTCGGCCCCGGCCTTCTGCCCGGCCGCGACAACCGCCCGCTCCAGCCTCAGCCGCGCGAGGTTGTATTGCGCCCATCCGGGCAGGGTCGCGACATCCTGGGCGGTGGCCCCCAGCAGCGGCATGGCGTCGATCGCCGCCCCCACCGTCTGTTCATCCACACCCTTCTTCACCACAAAGGTGGTCCACATCTTTCGGGCCGCGTCATCCGCCTTGGCGAGCGCGCGCGCCTTCGCCTGCTCAGCCGTCACCCGGCCAAGCGTCTCCCGAACCTCGGTTGACAACGCCTTGCCCGCCAGCGGCAAGTCTCCCGCGGTTTGAGGCCACCCGATCTGGGCCAGGCGCAGCCACGCCCCCAGCACCTCGCTGGCCCGCAGCCGCGTCGCGTCCGCCTTCCCCTGATGGATCGTCTCCAGCAGTTTTTCAGGCGCACTCTCGTTCGCCAGGGCGGCGACCGCGTTGACCCGCGCCACCACCGCGCCCAGCGGCCCGCCCAGATCTTTCCACGCCGGCGACGCCTGAAGCTCCGTCACCATCGCCAGCATCATCGGTCCTTCGCTCGGAAGCTCGCCCGCGGCGATCCGCACCTCCAGGCGCTGTGCCCCATCCAGCAGCCCCTGGGCCTCCTCCTGGTACTTCACGTACCCATCCACCACGCTGGAGACGCGTAAGGCATCACCCCCGAGCACCGCCTCAGCCGCGGCCTGCAGCGTGGCATCGCGGCGCGACGCCATCACCGCGTCAATCGCGCCCGCGTCCGCATCCGGCAGCGCTGGCACCTTCACCGCGCTCGCGGCGACCACCTTGCCCTCGGTCTCCTGCAGTTGCCGCGTGAGCGTCGCCGCCTTCTCGCGGGCCGCCTTGTACCCCAGCGTCGGGTCCACGGCCCTCACACCCTGGGCCCATGCCTTGCGCATCGGCTCGGTCGTCACTGTCGGGGTTTCGGCCTTCGTCTTGAGCTCCGCCCCCACCCGCGCGAACACCTCGGCCAGCTTTGCGTCCGCCTCCTTCGACACCTGCACCAGCGCCGCCTCGCACGCCTCCATGTCGCGCTGCACCGAGTCGCGATTGGTGGGCGTCAGCGTCGCGCTCTTCACAAACTTCGTTGCCCGTTCTTCGGCGCGGCTGATCGTCTCACGCAGCGACGCATCCGGGGCGCGCCCCTCGATCTTGAGCTCGCCTTCGAGCCGATCGAGCTTGGCCTTGATCGCCGTTGCCGCGGCATCGAACACCCACCCCGCGCGAATGTCACCTTCCGCGTACGTCTGCGCGGGGGGCTCGGGCTTCTTCGGCACCACGTCCTTCGACACATCCGCCGGTGGGGCAGGGTTAGGTGCCGAGTTTGGGGCCGTTGAGACCTTTTCCGGCTCGCCCGGCTTGGTGGCTTTCGTCGCCTCCGGCTTGGATGCGTCCGGCTTCGAGGCGTCGCTTCCCGGGATGGCGGCTTTGTTCGTGTCGAGCTTCGCCCCCTCGCCCGTGGTACCTGTCGAGTTGGTGGCCCCGTCTCTGGTGGCCTCGCCCTTCTTTGGCGAGCCGCCACTGATCACGTAGATCACGATCACGATCACCAGCAGCGCACCGACGCCGATGGCCAGCAGCATGCCCTTCTTGGAGCCCACGTCGGTGACGGCCTGTAGCGCTCCGGCCGCGGCACTCTGGGGGGCCTGCTGCGCCCGGATCTTTCCGTTCGCCCACGCCTCCTGCCGGTCCAGCGCCGCCTGCGCAAAGGCCGGCTCGATGGTGTACGGCACATCGCTCGTGAGCGCCAGCCCCTTCGCAGAAGCACGCACGCAGAACAAGACCTGAGGCTTCACCGTGCCCACCACAATGTCCAGAAACTCTTCGTCCAGGGGCTCGATGATCAGAATCGAGACGTTGTCGGCAATGTCCTGCGACAGAAGCTCGATCCACGCGCTGGCCGCCTCGCCCCCGGTCTCAAGACACCGTGGCACCCGCAGGTGCTGCGGGGTGGTGTCCGGCCCGGCACGGTTCAGCCCGCGCGTGCCCCCGCCCGAAGAGCGGAACGACCCAAGCTCGCGCTCCATCTCGTACATGATCCGCGTCAAGCCCATGCCCTTGCCGTCGCTGGTCGGTAGCGAGAGCGCCGGGCTCGACACCAGCGCCTTGATGAGGGCGGCTGGGCCTGGAATGTTGGTCGAGGGCGAACCCGCCACCAGCAACGCGGCTTCATCTTCCAGCCCGCGCCGGGCCTCGCCGATGGCCAGGCGCACCAGCTCCGCCGAACCCGTCTGCGATACCTTGGACTCGATCGCCTCCAGGCGGGGCAGGGCGTGTTCGATCACCCACGCCTGCGACACACCCTCGATCATCGCCGTCACGACCATGGGGTACTTGGTGCGCCCCCGACCATCGCGGCTGGACCACATCCGCCCCACCACGAACCCGTCGGGCCGCCGCCAGTAAAACACGTGCCGAAAACCCGGCAGCCGGTGCTCGTCGCTCAGCTTTTCCCACGCGCCATTGTCGATGTTGCCGGCCACACCCTCGGTGTACAGCGAGCGCTTCACCTGCACCAGCGCATCGCAGTCCAGCCCGATCTCTTCGATGTGGTCGTCCCAGCCCGGATGCTTGCCGAAGGCCGCCACGTGAACTTTGATGGCCTTCTGCTGGCCTTCCCTACTCATGAAGATGTCCTTCAGGCTTCACAGCCGGTCTGCACTCACGATCCATCGAGCCGGTCCACAAAGTCGGTCCAGAGGTCACTCACTTGGGCCAGGAGCGGCTGTCGGGCCAGTCTTCCTTCTTCGGCAACGGCGGATCAAACATCACATCCAGCACCAGCGAGTACCCGTTGCTCACGACCGGGACTCGCCAGGTGCCATCCGGCCGCACCTGCGTGTGCGTCACATCCCGAAGGGCCGCGCCGATCAGGCCCCAGCCGCCGGTGATCTCGATCTTGCCCTGCGGCTGCGACAACTTGAGCTTGTCGTTGGCCGGGTCCTCAGCATAGAGCCCCACCCACACCGACTTTCCATAATCCCTCGGGTACTCAAAGGTCAACTGCTTGCTCGTCGCCGGGATGATCGAGCCACTGCCGATGTTGAAGGTGTCGCCCAGCTTGGCGCCGTCCACAACGATCGCGCCCCACTGCTTATCGATCGCCTTGACACCGTCCAGACCCGCGTAGGCCTCGGAGGGCGCCAGCTGCACCTGCGTGATGCGCACCGTCTTGCCGGGGGCGAAGACGTCCAGCACCAGGCGCATCCGCCGCAGCCATTCGGTGGTCACGTCGTCATTCCCGAGAATGCTCGCCCCGTCCAGCTCACGCATCAGGCCGATGATCTTGGGGTCGGACAAATCCGCCCCGCCCGCCTGCGCACCGCCCTTGGGGATCGACAGCAGCTTGGTCGACGCGGCGATGGCCCCAGCCAGTTCCTGAGGCGTCAAATCCTTCCCATCCGGCGGCACAAACGCCAGGGGCACCGCCTTGGCGCTCTGCAACGTGTTGCGGGCGCTCAGCAGATCCCCCGTCGTCGCCTGCACCAGCAGGTCCATGCCCTTGATGTAGAACTCGTTCCAGTACGCCACCCCGCCCCGGTCCAGCGCCGCCTCGGCGTGCAGGTAGTCTTTGGTCAACGTGTTGTTGCGATACGCCCGCAGCACCGACGTGCGAGCCTCGTCAGAGTTGCGCGAGGTCAGTTCCTTCCACGCGAGCAGCGTGGAGCTGGTCTTGTCCTTGAAGCCCACATCATCCAGGCCTGAGTACGCCCGCTTCACTTCATCCAGCACCGGCGCGGGGTCCACACCCAGGTTCTTGGGCACGTTGCCCAGCGCTTCGGTCACGTCCTTACGGACGCTGCCCAAGGGGCCGTTGATGTCCGCCTCGCGCGTCACGGTGCGCAGGCCATCGCGCCACGCGTCCCAGCTGGCCGCGGTCGGACGCACCTGTTCAATAGCTTCGCCCCGCCAATAGGCCAGGTAGTCCTTGGCGTAATCACTGGTCGCGCTGGCCGCGGCCCGATACTCGCTGCGCGACCCCAGCGTGCCCGGGCCCGTGCCCGCCGCCAGGATCTTGGCCTGGCCCGAGCTGTCACCCTCGACCACAGCCCGAAGCTCCGCAAACGCCCCCAGCACTTCCTTGCCGGCCTGGGCGTAGAACTCGTCCTTGTGACGCTGGTTGGGGGGAATCGAACTCAGCGGCACGGCTCGCCGCGGCTCTTCGGTGAACACGCCGGCCTTCAGGCGCGACTGCGTCATCGCCGCAGTCTTTGTGGCCAGGGCCTGCTTGTCCTTGGGCCACGAGCCGATGGTCTGGTCGACCACGAGGAACCGGCGCCGCATCGCGGCGATCTCGATCGCCCGCTTGCTCACCCGCGACGCCGCGACGCGTGCATCGTCCAACGCGGGCTTGGCATCGGAGGGCTTCAGCATGGCCCAGGCGTCGCTGGCGTCCACCTTCTGCTTGGCGGCCGCGCTGGCGCTATCCACGCCCGCCAGCGATTCCCTCAAGTGACTCACCACTTCTTCGGCGGTCAGGGCCGAGGGTTCGGCGTCGGCATTCTTCAGTTCCACCCGCGCCGCGTCGTAGCACGCCGCCCGAACGGCATAGGCCCGCAGCTCTTCGCCGCTGCCCATTTTGCCCGCCAACATGAGGGGCGACACCACTTTGAGCTTGGTGGAAAGCTGCGCGAGCTGATCTTTGACCTTGGCTTCGACATCCGGCTGCTTGGCCTCGAGCAGCGCCCGGAGCTGGCTCACCGCGTCGCCCTCGCCGCCCCCGAGCGCGTCGAGCGCGCCCGCGGCTTTCGCATCCTTCTTTCCAGCCGCGGCCTTGGCCGCGTCCAGCAAGCCCCCGCCCGCCGCCGGCACCTGATCTCGAAGCTGCTGGAAATACAGCTGCACGCGGCCGTTCACGTCCTTCTCGGCCTGCGCCAGCAGGGTTGCGGGGTCGCTGGCGCCGTTGCCCAGCGCCGTGGCCGCCGCGTCGATGTCCTTCTTTGCCGCGTCCAGCGCGTCGAGCGCCTCCGACGCCGCCTTGCTGAACTCAAGGTACTCGGCGATGGTCTTGGGCGCTTCGGGGGCCGTCGCCCCACCCTTGGCCAGCCAGCGGTTGTCCTGTAGTTGCCGCTCCGCCAACTGGAACTTGTCCAGGGCCGCGATGAGCGCCTGGACCTTGTCCATGTCGCTGCCGGGCAACGCGAGCTTGGTCAGCTGCTCAGACATCTTGTTCACGGCATCCGTGATGACAAGGCTCGACAGCGCTTCCTTGGCCTGGAAGGCCGGCGAGAGCGCCACCCCTCCAAGCCCCTTGGGGTACGCCGCCTTGATCGACTCGTTGATGCGCTTGCTGTCCTTCTCGTACATCGGGCGGCTCGGCTCCGCCAGCACGTACGCGTACATCGCGTCGGTATCGATCGCGCCACCACCACTGCGCGACAACGCCTTTTCCGCACTCTTGGGGTCCTTCAGGGCCTTGGTCGCATCGCCGATCAGCCCGCCGCCGTCGGCCGCCGGAGTCTGGCCATACGCAAACGTCTGAAGCCGCACCAACTGCGCGAGGGCCGCTACCGGC
>JBAZUW010000128.1:0-10313 GCA_041661205.1 Phycisphaerales bacterium | reverse complement strand
CGGCCGTCAAGGCGGGCTTCAGCCCCATGCGCAACGACGCGATGGACAAGGTGCGGCGCGGCCTGACCGACGAGGCCGAGGTGTATCGCGTGCTGCACTGAGTTGGTTTGGGTACGTCGGCTCTCCGAGCCGACCGGGTGCCCGAGCTTGACGAAGCTCCCTTACTCCGGCGAGCGAAGATTGCGAACCACAGCGAACAGAAAGTCTCGACAATCGCAGGACAGCTCAACCTCTAGTTCACCACTTTCAACGTGGAAGTTCTGATCTTCCCACTGTCGACTTCGGATGTCTTCGAAATGAAGGTAGAACGGGATTCGATCCAAATCTGGCTGTTCAAACCGGAAATTTCTTACGCCAAGCAGTTCGATTTGCAGGCATTCAGTGTTCGGGCCGTTTGACCTCCCGAAGACAAATGTGGCCTGATGCTCGAGCTGTTCCCTGCTCGATGTACTCAGATCGCGCCCTTGGGCGAAAGTGAACGATTTCAAAATGGAGTACTCCCACGGATCCAGACGTCGCCATTCGGCGAGCTTGGGGTCGAGGTTACTCATGTCTGGTTATCTCCTGGGCGATCGGAGTCGGCTCGGAGCGCCGACGTACGACAAAACGACATACGACAAACCGACGTACCACCAGCCGACGTACCACTCCCAACCCGCCAACCATCCCGCATGACCTCTCACCTCCAGATCATCCTTCAGGCCATCTCCTCGGTGGCCATCTGCTTCTCGCTCATCTTCGCGGGGCTCCAGCTCTTGCACTGGCGCCGCGCCTATCAGGTCGCCAACTTCACCAAGCTTGTCGAGCTTCAGATGTCGCTCCGCAAGATGCGGGTGGACGACCCCTCGCTCGCCATCGTGCATCGCCACGATGTCGAGGGTCTTGAATCCGACGAGGAGATCCGGCACTACTTCCTGAACCTCATGCAGCTTTCGGTCTTTGAGATCGCGTGGTACAGCTTCCGGCAGGGGCAGCTCACCGAAGACTATTTCCGAAGCTGGGAAAAGCGCATGCGGGCCTTGCTGGCCGAGCCCAGCTTCCGGCGCATGATGCACAAGCCGTCCATGAAGATTCTCCACGACGACTTTGCCACCTACATCGAGAAGAACCTGCGCGACGTGCCGGAGCGAACCGCCGACGCGCCGAAGTAGCCTTCATCGGCGCGGCCGCGGGTACCGACCGCCTCTACCGGTTCGACCGGATTTCCAGTCGCCAGTCGGATGCTGTGTCCGTCGAGTTCGCGGTCAAGTAGACCTGCGTCCGCGGCTCGAGCTGGATATACCGCCAATCCGGCTGATCTCGCAACGGCACGCCCTGCGCATTGAAGAAGATGAACCGGTACTGGATGCGGGCCTGCTCGTCCTCGTCCGAGAGGAGCCGTGTCGGCATCGTGACCTTCAGAATCTCGCCCTTGTCAACGCGGGGTTCGGCGATCGTGATGTACTCGCGCAGGCCGTACTCCACCACCACCTGCGGATACTCACGCCGCCCGCCCCCCTCCACCTTTGCCAGCCCCCACGCGTCCTGGCCCGCGGGCGTGGTGGTCGTCGCCAGCGTGTCGCGCTTGGCGGCATAGGGCGCTTTCTCCGTGTTCTCGCAACCCGCCGCCCACGCGATCAAACCCGCTACACACAGCACACTTGCACTTCTCATGTTGGTCTCCATGTCGGTTTCCCCTTTACACTCTTGTGGCACAGGCTTTCAGCCCGTGTCTTCTCTTCCTGATTGGTCTATCTACTGACTTCGGCGCCCGGTCTCTTTCGCAATCGCCTGCCGCAACGCATCCGTCTTCGGCACATACCCCTCGTGGGGCTGGCCGAACAATCGTTCATACCCCGCCGTGCCCGCCAGCGGCATCACCATCGACGTGCCGCCCTCCAGGATGTGAGCCGCCGAGGCGCCCCGCTGATCTTCCACCGTGAACGTGATTCCTTCTTCTCGATAGAGGTTCTCCAGGTCCACCGCGGTCATGTCGCGCAGGTGGCCGGCCCCTTGGTAACGCAACAGCGTCGCGCTGGTCGGGCTGCGGCAGCACGTTCCCCCCATGATGTACGGCAGCCCGTCGCCCGGCACCCGCGCTTCGGTCGCGTCGTTCGCATACGCCAACGCGCCCGCCGTCTGCCACGCCCCCGCACGGGGCGACAGCCGCACATATCGCAGTTGAAGCGGCCGATTCTCCGGTGGCGACAAACTGTTGAGCGTGATCGTCTGCCCGGGGTCGCCCCCGACGCTCAGCGTGACCACCGAATCCGGTCCCGCCACCATCACCGGCACCACATACACCCGCTGCGGCAAGAACTCGCAGTAGCGAGTGTCGGCGCTCGCGCTGGCCTTGAGGGCCGCACCGAGCAATGCCACGCCCGCGCCGATGAGCGCCCGGTTCGTGCGGGCCTGGCTGCTCTCGTTTCGCCCGCCGGGCACCGTGGCCGCCGCGATGCCCCCCACCAGTAGCACATCACCGATGGCGCTCTTGGCTTGCCGCACGTCTTCAAGGTTGTTCCACTGCAAGTCGGCGGCCATCACGTTCAGGTCGTTGGCGATGGGGTATTCGGCCACGCCCCCGGCCGCGCTCACCCGCAGCGTACGCCCATCACTCGGATACACCGGCACAAACCGCACCAACGCGTCATCCGGCCCGTAGGCGACCTTGCGCGGGCCCACTCCGGCATCGACCACGAACACCGTGTTGTACTTGTCGTTCAGCAGCGATTTCGTCAAGGGCTGCAAGTACGGGTTGACGTTCTCGGCTTCGTGAAAGTTGTCGCTCGCCTCGTCGTCGCGCCCGAGTGCCTTGCTTGCCAGACCGCTCAGCAGATACCCGAGCGCAAAGTCGGTCTTGACCGGCGTGTAGCCGTGGTCGATGTACCCATCGCCGCTCTTGCCGGCCTTATCGCGCCGGGCCGCTTCGCGAGCCACGTCCTCTGCGGTTTTCTTCCCGCCCCGTTCGTTGTCGCCGAAGTCCTTCAGCAGGAACAGCGAGTTCTGGGCCGCGGCTCGCGCGTTGTCCCACTCGCCGCGCTCGGCCTTCTGCATCGCGATGTACGAGTACGCCATCGCCTGCTCAAACGGCTCGCCCTTCCAGATCTTCACGCGCTCGTTGAAGACCGCGGCCGAAACGGTGTTGTCGTCGTTCAGCCCTTGCGTGCGCAGCAGGTCATACGCCTGATTCGCCACCTGCTCCGCGGCATCCGGCGATCCATCCGCCAAGGTCAATATCAACAGTCGCAGGCGATCGAGGATGTAGGCCCGGTCGCTGGGGTCTTTGGTCAGGTGCCCCTGCAACGCCTCGCGGGCGACGCCATACTGACCCGCGTCCGCGGCGTACTGGATTCGCGGGTCGATGCGGTCGGAGGCGCAGCCGCCAAACAGCCCGGCGAGCATCAGTACGCCCCCCGCGGCAACCTGCCTTCCCCATCTCGTGGCACGGGCCTCCAGCCTGTGTCCTTCCAATTCTCCTGCCTCTGTGGTGCTCCGATGCCGCGCGAGTGCCAAGCACGGGAAGAGCACAGGTGGGACGCCTGTGCCACAAGACTGGGAAGGGCACACCCGCTCAGTCATACGCCTTCCCCACCGCCGTCTTCTTGAACTCCACGCTCTCCAAAAACACCAGCTCGCGGCTCGTCAGATCCGTGATCCGCATCTCGCACAGGTACGCGTCGGTCCTGTGTTCGCCGCTGCTGCGCACCGCCGAGCGAAACGTCGCACTCATCTCGTGCGTCGGCTTTCGCCCCAGGGCCACCAGCCGATCAAACTCCGAGGCCTGCGCCTGCCCGCCCCGGATGTGGTCGATGGGCACCACAAACACGATGTTCTTGAGCCGCTTGAGCGCCTCCATCGAGCGGCTGCCCCGCACCCGCTCCATGATGTACCACTCGTCGGCCTCGGGAATCACATCGGTCGTGAGGTTCTCAACTTTGTTGATCGCCACCACCATGCGGGGCGATTCGCTGTCGCGATCGGCCAGGAACTTGCTGTCGGTGAGCTTGGCGGAGAGCTCCTGCGCGGTGAACTCGACATCATCGACGCTCAGACGCGAGGACTTGGGGGCACCGGCGCAGGCACCGAGCGAGATCGCCGCGAGCACGACCACAAACGCCACCGGCAAGGTGCGGCAGAGGCGGATCATCGGTAGTTCTCCTGTGCCTCACCGCCCCGGCGTTTGCTTGATCTCATAAGGGGAGTTCGTCCACACCACTTCGCGGCTCTGCGCGTTGCTCAGGTTGAACGACATCATGTACAAGTTCACCGCGTCATCCCCGCGCACCACGCGATACATCTCCCCATCAAGGAAGTACGTCTTGTCGGCCGCCAAAGGCGATGGGCCGTTCGCTCCTTCCTGATTCACGTCCGACCCCGCCCCGCCCAGCTCCTTGCGACGCAGGTCTTCCACCTTCTGGCGATTTTCAATCCAGCGGATCCGGTTGCGGCTCACGCTGCTCTGAAGCAGCTTCTGCCGCACGCGCGTGCGGAATGCCTCAAAGTCGCTGGTGGGCACGATACCGGTTTTGTTCACGATGTCGCCGAAGACCACGTTCACCCGCGTGGGGCCGTTGAACTCCTGCAGCGCGATCAGATCCTCGACCAACTGCTGCGCCACCTGGTCGGAAAACTCGACGAGGGCCGCGGGCTGCACCTGGGCGCTGCGCCGCTCGGCCTTGGTGGTGTCGGTGATCTCCACCCGCCGCGTCTGCTCGCCCTTGGGCGGGCTGCACGCCGCCAGCCCGGCCACCAACGCCCCCGCCGCCAACACCACGCCGCCGCGATAGATCCGCATGTCGTTCCTCCTCAAGCCGCGGCGTGGGCCGATTCCGTCGTCCCCGCCGCAGGCTGTGTTCCGGTCTGAAGTTCCCCCCGGGAAAGTGCCCAAAGGTTAGACGCGGCGTCCTATCGGGCGTTCCCGATCCCCGCGAGTGCCGAACGCATTACAAACCCGCTCCCGCGTCATGCATGGGATGTGCACCAGCACGCCCCATCGTCACAGCGACAACGTACAATCCTGTCCGGTGAGGCCGAGGCAGGGCCGGGTGGGGGGACCATGAGCGAAGTCGAGGGTGAAACGCACTCGGTGTGTCAGGGCGAATCGACCACGAGTCTTTCGTTCGAGCGGGGTCTTTATTGGAAGACCGTCTGGCAGCACGCCAACAACGCCAGCCTGCGCTCCAAACGCTCCAATCCGAACATCCTGCTTGAGGGCGATGAGATCTTTCTCCCCTTTCTCCAGCAGAAGGACGAGTCGTGCGCCACCGGTCAGAAGCACCGCTTCCAGCGCAAGGGAGTTCCTGAAACCCTCAACCTCACCTTCCTCGACATGTACGGCAAGCCACTCAAAGACAAGCCCTACAAGCTCACCATCGACGGCGACTTCCGCAAAGGCACGCTCGACGCCAACGGAAAACTCAGCGAGCCCATTCCCCCCAACGCCCGCTCGGCCAAGGTTGAAGTGGGCGACAAGGGCGAGCTCGCCACCACCGAGGTCTTCCTGGGCCACCTGGACCCGGTCGAAACGCTGACCGGCGTTCAGGCACGCCTCAAGAACCTCGGCTATTTCGGGGCCGCCATCGACGGCGAGCCCAGCGACCTGCTCGATAAAGCGGTCGTGCGTTTTCGGCGAAAAAACGGCATGGAAGAGGGCAAGGAGATCAACGACGACCTGCGCAACAAGTTGAAGGACCTTCACGGGGGCTGATTCGCGGCACCATCCATGGGCACAAAGATCAATCTTGCCAAGGGCGTCACCGCCAAGAGCTACCAGTCAGCTCCCGCGAAAGTGGAGGACCTGCGCGCTGAGCAGGGCTTTGTGGGCATGCGCTTCAAGTCCGGCGCTTCGCCGCTCGACGCTGCCCCTGTCGCCCCCGGCGAAGACACCGACAACACGCTCAAGCCCCCCGGCTACCTGGAGATCATGTGGTTCGGCAAGATGCACTACATCTCGCCGGCGATGTACAAGAAGGACGCCGACCTCTACAACATGTACCACTGGAAGGAAGCCCTGATCCTGCTCGACAGCGTGCAGGGCAACGAGCGCATCTACCAGGAGTTTGACAACACCGACGGCTTCTTCGAGTGGGCCACGCAGACCACCGTGTACTACACCAAGTCGGCCTCCGAAGAGGTGAAGAGCTGGTTTGTCCAGGTCAAGAAGTCCCCAAAGCCCAACATCCAGCGTTTCTGGGCCCTGTCGCAGCGCTGCATCGATGTGCTGGACGCGGTGAACAAGTCGGAACTGCGCCCGCAGGCTCTGGCGGCCAACGGCATCGAACTCGCCCTCATCCGCGAGGACTTGAAACGTCTGCTCCAGGACATTCAGCGCTTCCGCGAAGACATGATCGGCAGCGCCGAGCATGTGCAGCGCGGGCTCGAGACCGTCGAAAGCACCGCCTTCCAGGTCCTCAACGTCGTCCCCACCATCACCATGATGGACCCCTTCCGGGAGGCGGCGTACAAGATCACCATGCTGCTCGTCCGCGCCTCGGCGCGTGGTGTCGGCGGGGCTGCCGCCTACGGCACCAAGGAAGCCGCCTGGGCCCAGGCGTGGGGCGTGCTCAAGCAAGAGGGCCCCAGTGTCGTTCTCGACGTCCTCATGCTGCCGGTGAACCGGCTCATGAAAGGGATGGGCTGGGGCGACGTCGCCCGCGCTGATGCGGACTTTGTGATCCGCACCATCTTCGAGTTTGGCTTTGGCCTTGGCAAGATCGCCCTGCAGGCCAAGGACCACAAGATCACCCGCAACGACGTCGAGCAGCAGCTCGTTCAGACCCTCTCGACGCTCATCGGCGAGAGCGTGCGCCGGCTCTTCAAGATCGACATGATGACCGGCAACGCCAAGGTTGCCTTGGCCTCCGTCTGCGAATCCGTCGCCAAAGTTCTCACCACCGACATCTATCAGGCGATCAAGATCGCCGAAGACCAGGACCGCGAGATCGTCGAGGTCATGCTCACCGAGCTGCCCAGCACCATCATGAAGGTCGCCGAGGCCACCTTTGTCGGTTTCGTGCAGCGCAAAGGGTCGCAGATGGCCGAGTACGGGCGCAGCCAACGCGCCCAGGACTCCGACAGCGCCACCAAGGCGAAGAACATTCTCGACAACACCACTGTCACAGAAGCCTGGAACGGCAAGCTGGGCGGCCGGGGCCTGCGGCTCAACCGGGCCGCGACCGCCCGTATCGGCTTTCTCAACCGGACGCAATACGAAGACGAGGGCTGGCGACGCGACACCAACCTTGAGTACGACACCGTCGCGCATCTTCGCCGCTACGCCGATGAGTGCCAGGTGTGGGCCTTCTTCCGCAAGCCCAACGCCGGGCGCCTCAACCAGACCGACACGCCCGAGCAGCGCGGGGCCAAGCTTCCCAAGCCCATGCAGGTGCACGCCAAGAGCGCCAACGACCCCAACTTCTCGACTGAGCTGCAGGGGCTGGTGATCAAGCCCAAGGACGGCCCCCCGGGCGTCAAGACCCACAAGAACTACGACGACGCTGTCGCCGCGTGGAACAAGTACGAGCACGAGCTCCGCGATGCGGGCAACATGGTGCGCCAGGATGGGGTCGCGTTCCATCCCGACATGGTGATCCGCTGGGGCAAGCAGCAGACTGATCCGGCGGTCGCACAGAGGGCCGCCCAGGTGCACGACACGCTGATCCTGCTCCAGAAGAAGGGCATTCTGGACCTGACCGACTACAACAACGCCGACGCCGCGAAGCTCAACGCGCTGCGCAACTCCAGCGAGGGAATGAAGCGGGCCATCGACGACGCCAACGATTTCCTCTCCACCGCCAAAGTGGGGTACTACTCCGACCTGGACGCCATCGACTTTGTCGACGCCAAGACCGGCAACAGCCTGCACTTCGGCAACAAGCCCAACGAGGCGGTCGACATCGCCGCTGAGAACCGCAAGCTCATCAACTCGTACATCACCCAGGATCTTCGGGGCAAGGACGCGGACCCGCGCATCCCGCAATCCACGGCACCGGGACAGAAGGGCACCCCCACGGTGCGCGACGAAAAGCCAGTGAGCGAGCTCCAGCACGGTGCCAGCGCCCAGATGGAAGGGCGGGGCGTCATCGCAACGCAAGAAGCCGTCAAGGTCGGCGACGGCGACTTCGCGGTCGGCCCGGGTGGAAAGAAGGTCGTCTTCCGCACCAAGTTCACACCCGATGAGCTCGCCAAAATGTCGCCCACCGAGCGCGAGACCAAGATCCACGACGACATCATGAACCAGTGGACGATGTTCCTGCGCGAGCAGATCGGCGCTGACAAGGTCAAAGACCAGGTCGACCGCATCAACAGCATCAACAAGACCTACAAACCACTCACCACCAAGGTCAAGAAGGTCAAGGCCACCAAGCCCTTCACCGTGCTCGACCTCACCGAATCGCGCAAGATCACCGCCGACATCGAGATCATCGAGGAAGAAGGTCTGGGCCTGGAGATCACCGAGCTGCAGGTCATCAACAGTCTTTACTACCGGCGCCTCAAGATCGACGCCTACCGCCTGACCGGGTACTCCCGCGACCTGTGGCGTCCCAGCCAACCCCAACCTCTTTCCGACGGCCAGTTCCGCATCGAGTGCGAGAAGAACCAGGCCGTCGTCGGCATGAGCGAGGACAAGCAGAACATCGTCATCGCGGTTCGCCACTTCAAGCAGACCTTGGCGGAAGCCGTCGCCCAACTCGTGCGCGTGCGGCGCGCCCTGGGCAACCTGCCCGCCTATGCCGAGGGGGGCGAGCTCAAGCTCTGGTTCGAGATCTACACCGCGTACAACCCCTTCACCATCGACTACGTGCGCGACCGCATCGGTGCCGCCGACCCCGGTCTGCCCGACACCAAGGGCTTGTACAACGGCCTGGACGTCCAAGCCCCGGTTTTCAAGAAAGACCCGCAGAAGCAGCTCTACGCATTCGCCGTCGGCGACATGACGCCCACCTACACGCCCCCGCTCAAGAACGCCGGCCAGTTCCAGGGCCAGCGCCTCATCAGCGTGATGGAAGACCAGAAGACCCTCAAGCTCTCGCGGGTTCCCTGCGACATCCTCGACGGCGGCAAGCAGTGCCCGATCGTCGTCTTCTCCAGCCCCATCGCCGACGACACCAAGCTGATCCGCCCCATGCGCGGGCCGAAAAAGGGTGCGGCGACGAAGAAGAAATCCCCCGTGGGCTCCTCCCAGGGTGGCGGTTCCAACGGCCTCTAGCGCTCACGGCCCGCACAGGTCCACCGGCGGCTCTACCAGCGACGGACGGTGCCGCACCCGCAGCGTCGCCACATGCTCCCCGCAGAACACGCACTCACCCGCCTTCAGAAAAAACGTCCAGGCGTGCCCGGTCTCGCGCAGCTGCACCACGCCGCGCGGGCCTTGCATCTGCACCACATTGGGCGCATCGCTCGACATGGTGTAGAACTCCGCCCCCGCGCTCGGCACCAGCGCCCCGGTGGGTGCCCCCGCCGCCATGTCGCTCAGCTTGGCCACCTTCGTCACCAGCACCGGCACCAGCACTTCGCCACCGGGCGCCAGCGGCACGCCCTGTCCCGCCGGCGCGACCAGCTCCAGCGCCTCGCCTGACTCATTGACGATCTTCAGTTGCACGCGCGTGGTTCGCGCCAACTCCACAAACTGCTCGCCGGGCGGCGGCTTCAGTGTCTCCGCGCACCCTCCCAGTATGAACGCCAGCAGAATCATCGCCTCATGCCTCGATGCCGCGTGCCTCGATGCCTTCTTCATGTCGCTCCTCCTTCTTGCCCCGCCCGAGCAACGATCAGCACACGCTGAAACTCTCCAGCACCCGCTTCCACACCGCCGGGTTCTGCGGGTCGCCCGGCGACACCGTCCCCGCCTTCGCCTTCTGCAAAAACTCCCGCGACGTCGCCTCATCCGCCCGGGCTTGTGGCTGCACATCCATCATCGAGGCCATCGTCATCACATCCGCCGGCGCGGGCACGCTGTCGTGATCCATGATGTGCTTCACCGCCGCCAGCACCTCGGCGTGTTCCATGAAGTCCATGTGGTCGGTCGCCTTTCGCAGGTCGTACACCCGCGACCTGGGCGTTTGCGCCAGGCGGCTGGACCAATACGGCACCACACCATCACCCTGCTTGCCCGCGGGGGCCGGATCGCCCGCCACCAGCGGCGACACCTCTGACTTTGCCTCCGTCTTCCCCTCGTTGGGCCATGGACCCCACACCAGACTTGTGGCCGAGGCCTTCGCGTTGTCCTTCGTGTCCAGCGGCGTGATCCCGCCCCGGATGTGAAACGTCCGCGCCTGCGCCGACGGCGGCAAGCCGTTGGCCAAAAGCCACATCACATCGCGCGAATCATCAAT
>JBAZUW010000127.1:0-10325 GCA_041661205.1 Phycisphaerales bacterium | reverse complement strand
GGAGAGCTGTCTGGGTTCGCCAGGTGGACTGGACAAGCGTGGGACTTGCTGCCCGCTCCCGCTGCGGGTGCCACGCTCACGAGTGTCAGGGGCTTTGCAGGCAAGCTGTACGTGGGTGGTTACTTTTCACTTTTAAGTGGCGGTCAGAAAGGCGTTGCACGCCGAAACACCGACGGTACCTGGACAGGCATCGGTGCCGCGACTGACTTCAACGTCGCGTATCCGGTGAAACTGAGCGTCGTGAACGATGCGGCTGGCCCGGGGCTCTACATCGGTGGATTGAGTTGGATGCCCGACGGAGTGGGAGGCGCTTCCATTTCCGGGGCTGTGCTGAGGTACGACGGCGTCTCCGTGACGTCGCCTCTGCAGGCCTTCGCAGCCTTTTCAAACGGTGGCGCGGGCAGCGGCCGCGGAGTCGTTGGAGAGGCGATGGAGTTTGATCGCGGCGATGGGCCTGCTGTCTATCTCTCGGGTAGGTTCTCTGCGTATTCCGACGCGACCACAGCGCCCTTGCCTCTGACAGCGCCCGCGAGGTCAATCGTGCGCGTGCCCCAGAGCGGCGAACTCGCGGGCCACGTGCTGGAACTCGGCTCAGGCGTCAACATGCAGCTCGATCCGAATACGGCAGTATCTTGGGTTCCCAACATGCTGAAAGTCAACTTCGACGGCCGGGACCAGCTGGCCTTCTTTGGCCACGTGTGGGGCGGCGGCGGGCAGCCCAGCTATGGCTACGTGCTCTTTGATGGCGAACATTGGACGATCAATCCGCAGCGCGTCACGACGCCCTCCAACACACCGCCCTTTCTTGCAGGCGTATCCGCGCAGGTCAACGGAGTGGAGCGACTTCTGCTCGCCCCGAACCTTGGATCCCAGTTGGGATACGTCACCCCGGGATCCACGACGCTCACCCCGTATGGCCCGGCCGGTGTGTTTCTGAGTGGAGCCAGACAATTGCAGTTCTTTGATGACGGAACGACCGGAGGGCCCGTGCTGTACATACAGAGCACCGCTCAGATTCAGCGACTTGTAGACGGCGCATGGCGATCACTCGCGTTGGCGAATTTTGCATCGATGCTCATCGGCGACCTCGGTGATGGCCCGCGCCTTTACGCCGGTCTGAGTTCCACCTCTGGCCCATATGGACTTGGTGTCTGGAACGGGACAACCTTTGAGTTCCTGGGGACCCAAGGAGAGCTGCCGCGTAGTCCGACGACACTCGTGATTCACGATGACGGCAACGGGCCGCGCCTGTACGCGAGCTTCGAGGGGGAGGGGAATGCCGCGGGCCAGCCGCTGCGCCGCATCGCGAAACTCGAGGGATCGCACTGGGTGCCGCTGGGCGAGGGACTCTCCGGCGGAATGTCGATCTTGGGACTGGCAAGCTTTGACGATGGGAGCGGCCCAGCTCTGTATGCTGCGGGCGACTTCACGCAGGCGGGAAACCTGCCCAGCAAGGGTTTCGCCCGTTGGCGCCGCGGCTCATGGGAGCCTGTGCTCGACATCAATCCGCGATTCACCGGATTTCATCGAAATGACCTTTCGCTCGCTGTACTGGGCGACACCTTGTATCTTTCCGGAATGTTCAGTGATACAGGGCTGCGCCCGGCCGGAGCCCCGACCAACATTTCAACGAACGTGATCGTCGGTGAGAATCTCGTCGCGCTCCGTCGATGCCCCCCGGCATGCTTCCCTGACATGAATCAAGACGGAAACGTCGACGCCGGCGACATCGACTACTTGATCAACGTCGCCGCCGGAGGCGCCAACCCCAGCGGCGTACGCACCGACCTGAACAACGATGGCGCGACCGACATGGGCGATGTCGACGTGCTGATTAATGTGGTGGCGGGGGCGCCCTGTCAGTAACTGGCCGCGAGAAGAGCCTGAACAGGAATGGTGTCGCGTTCCGCGCCGCTCACTTGGGCGGTGCCGGCGGCTCCTCGTGCACCTTCGCGGCGTACTTCAAGGCTTCAATCGCCTTGATCATTGCATCGTTCGAGGGCGGGGCGGCCGGGTCGATCTCGACCTCCACCCGCCCGGCCTTGTACGACGAGGTGACCTTCTTCACGCCGGGGATCTTTTCAATGGCTCCCTCGATGTTGGCCTCGCACATCTCGCAGTGCATGCCGGTGACGTCGAAACTCACGCGCTGAGGCTGCATCGGCAGCCGCAGCTCGCTGCGTGTGATCTCGACCGTGCCGTCTTCAGCAAAAAGACCGAGGAAGGGCGGGATGTTGGTGGGCTGACGAACGTTCGTGCCCACGCCCCCAGACACCCGCGCCGTGCCCGGAGGCGGCATGAACTCACTTGTGTCATCAAGACGCGCCCGCAGAAAGCCGCCCGATGCCTCGACGGTAAGCACATGCTCGATGCTGGTATCAAAGGGAATAGCGTGAGAAAACCCCCCGTTTTCGATCCAGCACTGGATGTCGAGGATGCCGACGTCAAGTCGGTTCTCTCGCGTCCATAATCCGGCAAACGAAGGTCGTTCCGGAAACCCAAAATAGCCAAACGCGCCGAATGCAAATCTGGGACCAGGGTTGCGGACCGAAAATCGAAGGGTGATGGATGATCCTTCGACAAATGGGATGTCTTTGATAAGGGTACTCAGTCCGCCGGGAGGCGCCTCGCCTCGGAGCGCGCCGACGCCGCCGTGGCGAACGACCTTCCAGACGGGGCTGCTCGGGGGCGGGCTGGAGTCGGGCATGTAAGACGCGAGGGCGAGCGAAAGCCAGGACTCGGTCCAGCCTGCCGGGGTCTTGCCAATATCGCCTAGGTCGATCGGTAATGGTGTGTGAATGAATGCGGTGGCGGGTGAGAGCACGGGTTCGGCTTGTGCCAGCGAGGGGAGTGAGCCCGCGAGAATCGCCGCGCCGCAGGCCAGTATTTGGACGCCGTAAAGTCGAAGCTTCATGCGTTCACCTCCACTGCCCCCGCCCGGATTCGAACCGGGGACCGAGCGATTATGAGTCGCCTGCTCTAACCGCTGAGCTACAAGGGCCACGCAGAACAATACGCCCAAAGAGCCCCACGCGCAAGCGTTGGGGTTGGGCCATCGCCGCACCCGCCCACGAAAAACCCCACGCTTGCGCGTGGGGTTCGTTTGGCTTGCGGGCGCAATCTGCGTAGAACTTACTTGATCAGCAGCATCTCCCGATACGTCGGGATCGGCCACAGGTCGCGCGGGATGCGCCCTTCCAGGTCGTCCACGACTTCCCGCAGGTCGGCGAGTGCCGGGCGGACGTGATCGCGGATGTGGGCGGCGTGCCCGTGAATGTCGCTGTCTTCGTGGGCCAGGGTGTGCTCAAGCTTCGCGATGCAGCCCCGAAGGTTGTTCACGATCTCGGCGTACTGCTCCAGCGCCTCGCGATTCTCCGAGGCATCCACGTCGGCGGCTTCGGTGGCCGCGACGATCTCGGCAAGCTCGGTCTGATAGCGGCCCCCCGCGGGGAGAATCTGGGTCTTGGCCATGCTGACCGCCGTCAACCCCTCGATCACCACCTGCTTGTTGTACTTCTCAATCAGGATGTGAGCGCGGCTGTCGAGCTCCACCTTGCTGAGCACCTTGAATCGCTTGAAAAGATCGACGTTCTTCTTCGAGGTGATCTGCTCAAACGCCGCGACGGATTCGCGGAAGTTCGGCAGCCCGCGCCGGGCGGCTTCCTGGTGCCACTCGGTGGTGTAGCCGTCGCCATCAAAGAGCACGCGTTTGTGCTGCTTGACAACCTTCTGCAGGACGTTGCGAACGACACTTTGCAGCTTCTTCTCGTCGTAGCTCTTGCCGAGTTCCTTCTCGAACTGGTTGGCGATGCTGTCCAGCGCATCGGCCACGATGGTGTTGAGCACGGTGGCCGGCCACGCGACGGAGGCCGAGGAGCCCACGGCGCGGAACTCGAACTTGTTGCCGGTGAACGCAAACGGGCTGGTGCGGTTGCGGTCGCCGCTGTGCCGCGGAATCTGCGGCAGCGTGCGAGCACCCAGATCCAGCTTGCCACCCTTCAGCGTGCTCTTGGGCGAGCCGCTCTCGATCTGCTCGATGATGTCGGTGAGCATGTCGCCCAGGAAGATCGACATGATCGCCGGCGGGGCTTCGTTCGCGCCCAGCCGGTGGTCGTTGGCGGCCGACGCCACCGACGCCCGCAACAGGTCTGCGTGCGTGTCCACGGCCTTGATGACCGCGACCAGGAACGTCAGGAACTGCATGTTGGTGTGCGTGTCGTCGCGCGGGTCCAGCAGGTTGGTGCCGGTGTTGGTGGCGATGGACCAGTTGAGGTGCTTGCCGCTGCCGTTGATCCCGGCGAAAGGCTTCTCGTGGAAGATGCACTGCAGGCCGTACCGCGGCGCGACTCGCTTGAGGGTCTCCATCAGCACCATCTGATGGTCGGCGGCGATGTTGGCCATCTCAAACAGCGGCGCGATCTCAAACTGGCACGGGGCCACCTCGTTGTGGCGAGTCTTGACGGGCACGCCCAGGCGATACAGCTCGCGCTCGGATTCGCTCATGAACCCAAGCACGCGCGTGGGAATGGACCCGAAGTAGTGATCCTCAAGCTGCTGCCCCTTCGCGGGCTTGGCGCCAAAGACCGAGCGATCACACGTCACCAGATCCTCGCGCTTGTAGAAGAGCTCGCGATCGATCAGGAAATACTCCTGCTCGCACCCCAGCGTCGCCTGCACGCGCGTCACGCCCGCATCCGAGCCGAAGATCTTCAGGATGCGCAGCGCCTGGGCCGAGACGGCCTCGATCGAGCGCAGGAGGGGAGTCTTCTTGTCCAGCGCCTCGCCGGTCCAGCTCACAAACGCCGTCGGGATGCACATGGTCACCGTGCCGCCGTTGCGGTTGAGGAACACCGGGCTGGTGCAGTCCCACGCGGTATAGCCGCGGGCTTCAAACGTCGCACGAATGCCGCCGGAGGGGAAGCTGCTGGCGTCGGGCTCACCCTGCACGAGTGAGGAGCCGGTGAACTCGCTGATCGCCCCGCCCTGATTGTCGGGCACCAGAAACGCGTCGTGCTTCTCGGCCGTCAGCCCCGTCAGCGGCTGGAACCAGTGGGTGTAGTGCGTCGCCCCGTGCTCGCTCGCCCATTCCTTCATGGCGCTGGCGACGACATCGGCGATCGCGGGGTTCAGGGGTTCGCCGTGCTGAATGGTCCGCTGGATGTGCTTGAAAACATCCTTGGGCAACCGCTGCTGCATCACCTTGATCGTGAAGACATCATCCGCGAAGGTGTCTTCGACACGCTGGGCGGCGCTGGTCCGGGTGGAGGGCATGATGGGCTCCGGGTGGTGGTGGGGGTTATGGACTTTCCCGTGACCGTTCAGCAGCGTAGACATAGCACTCCCTGTTCTTGGACGCGGGCGGCGTCCATCAACACGAAAACCGCCGCCGCCAACGTGGCGGGGGCGCGAGCAAGGCCGATTGGCCGCGACCTACTGCGAAAAAAGCTCTCGGAACCACAACCGCACTGACCGGGCGGCAGGGTCGGACACAGCACGTGGCGAGTCCGCCGGGTCTCGCCAGTGTAGAAGGGAGATCTCGCCCCGTCGCGTAGGGAATACGCAAAATGCCCCTATTCGACAGGAGTACCTGTGATGGAAAACGTTTTCTATCACTCGTAAACGGACGCTGACGACCACGACCCACTGACGCCGGACCTGAGCGAAGCGAAGGTCCGGGTGCGGGCACCAACCCGGAGATTTGCTTCACTCATCTCCGGCGTCTTGCACGGGCCCTGGGTGGCCCGGCGGTCCCCGCCGGGTCTGCCCCAACTTTCACCTACGCCAGCCCCCCCGCCAGCTCGCGCGTGAACGCCTCGGCAGCTGCTACCACATCTTGCCCGGCTTTCGCCGCGGCGTCCAGCCGCCGCACCATCACGCTGCCCACGATCGCCGCGTCCGCGTGCTTCACCACCTCGCGCACGTGTGCCGCGGTCGAAATGCCAAACCCCACCGCCAGCGGCAAGCTCGTCATCTGCCGCAGCCGCCCGATCATCTTGCTGATGTCCGGCGCGTCGCTCTGCTCCCCCGTCAGCCCCGCCCGGGCCAGCACATACACAAACCCCGTGCACACCTTGACGATCTCCTCGGCCCGCTTGGGGTTGGTGGAGGGGGAGACCAGCAGGCTGAGCGTGACGCCATTGTCCGCCGCGGCTTTCACCAGCGGCCCGCTCTCTTCCAGCGGCACATCCGGAATGATCGCCCCATCAAACCCCGCATTGCGAAGCCGCGAAAAGAAGGGCTCGCCCCCGGAGGCCAGGCGCTGGGCGATCGACACCGACACCATGGCGACCAGGCCGAGGCGCGTGCTTTCGCGCGCGGCTCGCACCTGGTCGAAGATCGCGGCGGGGGTGATGCCGGCGACAAGGGCCTCGTGCATGGCCGCGGCGATGACGGCGCCGTCGGCGATGGGGTCGGAAAACGGAATGCCGACTTCGACAATGCTGGCCCCGCCCCGTTCCAGGGCTTGGAGGATGGGGGCAAGCGCCGCAGGCTCCCCCGGCCCCACCGGATGCCCGGCGCAGACAAAGGGCATGAGGGCCTTACGGCTTTCGGAGCGGAGGGAGGAAAAGATGTCGTCAATGCGGTTTGGCACGGCGGCATCGTACCGCAGTCCGTGAACCGTATTTCAAAAGCCTTCCGATCTCTGGCACGGGCCGATCTTCGTCGCCTTCGCCCTAACGGGGCGCAGGGATGTAGCCACGCGTGAAGCCCGCGCTTCGCGGGCGCAACCTGTGGAAACCGTCCCCCCGCGCGGGACTGCCCCCGAGGGGCAGAGGAGTGGCACATCGCGAGAGCGGCAGGAGGCGGCGAAATCGCGGTACAGATGGCCCGTTGGATCAACACACGCGGCGAAAAGAGGCCGTGGTCGGAGATCACTACCGCCACAGTCGCAGCATGAGGCTTTGACACGCCGTCCGCAGGACCAACGGTGGCGGCGCAGGGCCTCGACACGCCATCCGCAGGACCGACGGTGGCGGCGCAGGGCCTCGACACGCCGTCCGCAGGACCGACGGTGGCGGCGTAAGGCCTCGACGCGCCATCCGCAGGACCCGCCGCACGGGAAAGGCCAATTGGTTCCGCGCCGGTCTTCGCCCCAACGGGGCGCAGGGGTGTAGCCATGGGTGAAGCCCGCGCCTCGCGGGCGCAACCCGTGGAAAGCGTCTCCCCCGCGCGGGACTGCCCCGGAGGGGCAGAGGGCGAGCCGGTGACGTCTCAATGGTGCGGTGCAGGGGAACCCGCTGGTTTCGGCTCCGTGATCGGCATCCCTCCGCCCGGCTTTCTCGCGTTCCTCACCACCTCGACCGTGCTGTCCAGTGCCTTCATCCACTCGTTCAACGTAGCAGGTTCGGGTACCTTGTGAGGACCGCTCTTGGTGTTGGCGTGGGCGGGCGTGGCGTCGGAGCACTCGCTCCAAATGCGTTTGATCGCGAGCCAGTCTTCGGCTCTGACTTTGGCTACTCGATCCACATGCCCCACCTTGATCTGGCTCGAGTGACGCTTGAGCAAGTCGCCGAGCAAGACGTCTTCGATGATCCTCTCGCACGCTGAACGCATGTCATCGACGATCGGACTTACGGCACTCTTGTACTCCGAATCGGTTCCCTCACGTTTAACCTTGTCCGCACGCCCGATGCGTTCCCGCAGATCCTTCAACTGTTGGTCGGTGCTCATCGCGTCCCAGATGAGGCCGGACGCGACGCTCCCAGGCTTGCCAGCCCTCCATTCGATGTGCTGGCAATGGATCGCCTTTCGTCCGCCCGAGGTCGCATCCTCCAAGTCGCACAGGAATGCTAGATCGTGAGTGAAGACGATCACTTGTCGAATCTCGGCCTCACGAACCAGTCGCTTCGCTATCTCCTCGCGGCGTTTGTGGTCGAGCGAAGAAACCGGGTCGTCGAACACGAGAGCCGACTTGTGCGATGCCTGCGAAAGTTCGGCCATGAACGCGGCTAGCGCGATGCACCGATGCTCGCCTTCGCTGGCAATGTCGCCGACTTTGGCGGACGCGGTTCCGTTTAGTTTCACGCCGAAACGCCGCTCACCTTTGGCACCCTTGGCGGCGTCGAGTTTCACTGGCAGCGTCTTCATGCCCAAAGCCGCAAGTTCTTCCTCAAACGCCTTGCAGAACTTCTCCGTGACGTGCGTTTCGTGCAACTCGCCGGACTTGATCGTGATCGCGTTCGTCGTGCAATCGTCCTGGCACTTCTTCAACTTTGCCGCGTGGGCGTGGCGGGCGATCTGGGCCTTGACCTCGTCCCTCTTGCCCGCGAGCCACTTCTTGTCGGTCAGTTCGTCGCGCTCGGTCTCGGCTTCCTTCTTCTTGATGGGATCAGCGGTGGCGGATTCCGAGGTGGCGCGCGTATCGAGCGTGTTGGCGAGCGTCAACAGGTTAGCGCACGGCGACGCGGGCAACGCGGGAGCGTCGGTCCACGTCCCGTCTTTCAGGCACTTTTGAGCGTGGGCGATACGGGCATCGACCGCTTTGGCGAACGCCTCAACTGTGGCGAATATCCCGGCGGCTTCGCGGTCAAGATCGGCCTTGATTCCCGCTGCGTCGGTCCCGATCGCGCGGAGCGAGTCCACGCCAGGCTTCAACCCTGTGACCTTGGCCTTCGCTACGTCGGCCCGCTTACGGGTTTCGTCAGCCACAAACTTGTTGAAGCGGGCGTAGCGTTCGATCGCGTCGGGCTGCAATGTCTGTTGGCACAGGACACACTTCGCGTCTGGTTCCGTGACGGGGAAAATCTTGCCGGGGTACGCGTCTGCGACCGAGTACGCCTTGGCCGCATCCCACAGTTTGCGCCATACATCGTTGCAACTGCCGGGAAGGTCCGTGTCTGTCAACTCCGGCCCGGCGGCGAAATTGGCCGCCTTCGCCGTTGTCTCCGCCTCCTTGATCGCCTCGCCAAGTCCCTGCATCGCCGTGTCGTCCACGGACGTGGCGCGATTCTTTGCGGTTTCGGCGAGTGTGCGAATGCGTTTGGCGGCGGCGGTCGTGTCGGCGGCTTTGATCTTCGGGTCGGTACTGAGTGTGGCGATGATCTCTGCCAGCCGCTTCTCGTCGGCATCCGTGAACACGGCCGCCGTGTCGATCGTTTCGGGCTTCGTCGCTGCCCCGACCGCGTTGATGAGTTTGCCAACCGCTGTTGACGCGCTGTACTTCCAGCCTTGAGCGGTCTTGGCGTTCTCGGCAAACGTCGCGTCGATCTCCTTCTTCAACTCGGTTCCGAGCGTGTCGCACGCCTTGGCGAGTTCCGGGAGTACATCCAAGCCGCGCGGCTTGAAGCACGCTGGGCCGTCCTCGCCGACGTGAACTCGGGCACTGAATGAGTCGAAGACGAAGATGTTGCCCAATCGCGGATCGGTCGTGCCGCCATCCGTCCAATCGACCGGGGTGTCCACGGCACCGACACGGCAGCCGATCTTGGCCGTGGCCGGGCCAGCCGCAGCCGCGGCGAAGGCATCGGGCTTGATGTCCTGTGGTGTCCCACGCGCGCGGCACGCCTTCTTGATGACGCGGGCGTATCCCGACTTGCCCGCCCCGTTCTCGCCGTAGATCACCGTGAGGCCCGGAGCATTACCGAAGATGATCTCCTGATCGCTCGGGAGCCGCCCAACGTTGTGGAGACCGGAGAGTTTGGACAGGCTGACCGATGCAGTCCCGTCCGCGCCGCCGGGCGTGTGGGCGCTGGCCAGCGGAACCGCCGTCGGCGCGGTGCCGGTTGCGGGCAAGAGTCCATGTTTGGCGCGGCAGATTGCCGCGAGTTCCTTCAGGGCTTCGGGGCTGAGGGGCCCCGATCCGACAATCCTGCGCAGGGCGTCACGCTGCCATTCTGGCCATGAAGCCGACCAACTAAGTATGGTGGCAAAGGGCGAAGGTGGGGCGGCGGGTGTGGGTGCGGGCATAGGGTGGGCCTCCGAGCGAGAGAGTTGCGACAATGGTAACAGGTCATTCGCTAATGCCGGGGCTGCCGCCCCCGCCACCCCCTCACAAGGCACTCGGAATGCACGACGATCGCGGCGGGCGGTTCTCTTCCGGGCAGGGAGAGCCGCAGAGGTGTCACAGACACGCGGGCGGCACGCCCTCTCTACATCAGCTGACAAAACACATAACCAAGTAAGTTGCAACCCAAGGCCCACCCACCATCACGCCCCACCCCGCCACTACCTTCCTGCGCGGTCACCCACGTCCCCGCGCGCCACCTCCCCGAAAAAAAATCAAAAAACTCCCCGCCCCCAAAAACCCCCGCCGCACGCTCCCAACGCCCAACTCCGCCCATCAGTAGCCCGACCGTAAGGGAGGGCTTCCCCGCATCCACCGCTTC
>JBAZUW010000126.1:3749-10328 GCA_041661205.1 Phycisphaerales bacterium | reverse complement strand
CGCGGGTGTACTTGTCGTAGCACTGCGTGATGTAAAACTCGTCCGCGTGAATCTGGTCCGCGGGCAGGTTGGCCGCCCGGTCGGCCGAAGCTTGCGCCGTGCGGGCTTCCTCACCATCGATGATGTTGTTGTAGCGAATGTCCTGCCTCATCGGCGTACCTCCCGTGGTGCTGTGAATCGTGCAAAATAGTACGTCCGGCGCACGCGAAGCGTTCAAAGCGTTCTTGTCGGCCACGCCCGCCTTCGATATTCTCCGGATCGACGACAGGGAGTGTGCCATGGCGATCGATCCGATGCTGTACGAAAAACTCTCGAGGCGCAAAGGCGACCCGCGTGATCGCATGGGCGAGGTGCTTCTGGATGACCTCAAGGAACGTCAGGCCCGCAAAAGGGCGAAGGAATCGCCACTGAGTGAGCGTCAGATCACCAGCTACTTCAAAGCCAAAGCCGCGGCCAGCGCCATCCTGGGTGTCTTCCTCATCGTCATGCTTCTCCTCGTGCGCGGGTGCCACTAGCGCCCGCAAATAGCGCTCGCCGCCAACTCACGCGCCCGCCCTTGACCCGCCGTCCCCACTGCGGTACCGTTACTTGTTGAAACAAGGAATCGGGTGATCGCTCCGTCGTCACCGGAGGCGCCCACCCGGCCAGCAAAGAGGATTCAGACATGCAGCCTTCCATCTTCGCGTCCCGTTCCGCTCGTGCGTTTGTCAGTGTTGCCGGCCTGGTCCTCGCCGGGGGCCTTGGCGTCGGCGCCGCCGTGCTCGCCGCGGCCGACCGCCCCGCCGCCCCCGCCGCGGCTCTCCCCGCCGCCGAAGGTTCCTTCTCCCTCGACCCCGTCCACAGCTACGTCATCTTCCAGATCAAGCACCTGGGCACGTCCAACTCCTACGGCATGTTCCACGAACCCAGCGGCAAGCTCGTCATGGCCACCGACCCCGCCGCCTCCACCCTCGAAATCTCCGTCCCCGCCGAGAAGGTCGACACCGGCAGCGACAAGCGCGACCAGCACCTCCGCTCCCCCGACTTCTTCTCCGTCAAAGAGTTCCCCGCCATCACCTTCAAGAGCACCAGCTTCAAGCCCGCCGGCAACAACGCCTTCGAAGTCACCGGCGACCTCACCCTCCACGGCGTCACCAAGCCCGTCACCACCAAGCTTGAAGTCCTCGGCTCCGGCAAAGGCATGAAGGGCGAAGACATCCTCGGCGCCGAAACCAAGTTCACCATCAAGCGCTCCGACTGGGGCATGAAGACCTACGTCAAGGAAGGCGCCCTCGGCGACGACGTCACCCTCACCGTCGCCATCGAAGCCCACAAGAACTAACCATCCCCTCCCGCGGCCGGGCGCGCTTCGCACACACAGCGCCCCGGCCGTTTTTCCACCCTCCGCTCCTCCTCTCGCGGCGTCCCCTCACGCCCCTCCCCGGGGCGCTCGCTGTCCGCTCGCGCTCTCCGGCCAGGACCTCCCCATGCTCTCAACCTTCATCGATCTGGCCAAAGGTGTCGGCATCGCCCTCGTCATCACCCTGGTGGGCCTCGCCCTCATATGGCGGCGTTCCCCCGCCTCCCGCGCCGCCGCCTCCACCTACGACCCCTTCCGCGCCAGCCTGCTCAGCGCCCTGCTCATCGCCATCACACTCCCGCTCTCCATCCTCCTCGGCTTTGCCAAGCCCACCTTTCCGCCCGTCTCCGCCGTCGATTGGCCGGTCCTCTTCGCCTTCGCCGGCGGCATTGTCGGCATCGTCGGTGCCCTGCTCGCCCCAAGACGCCCCCACGCCAAACCCCGCACCGCAGGCCTCGCAGTCTTTGCCCTCCTCCATCTCCTGCTTCTCGCGCTCGTCGCCGGCGCCATGCGAACCCAGTTCTCCGGCCCGCACGCGGGTGCCGCCATCGCCACCGCCGCCGCCATCGGCGCGGCGGGCACGCTCGTGTCGCTGGGTTTCCGCGCCGCCTGCGCCAGCCCCGGCGCCATCGCCCCGCTGCTCATCGTGATCGTGGGCACCACCTCTAGCCTCGCCGCCGTCCTCACCGGCAACATCGGCTCGCCCACCATCTATGGCATCGCCTGCGCCTGCGTGGGCCCGGCCTTTCTCGTCGCCCTCTGGCGACCCGCCGCCGCGCTTGCTGCGGCCTTCACCGGCCCGGCCTGGCTCTTCGCCGCGCTCTGCATCGTCACCACCGTCATCGGCGAAACGCCCTGGTGGTGCGCCGGGCTCAACGCCCTCGCCGCGCTCATGGTCTACGTCAGTGGTCTGGGCGCGCTCGGCCGCCTCGCGGGCGTCAAGGCCTGGGCCGCCCGCCTCTCGCTGGTCGGTGCGCCCGCCCTCGCCGCCGTCATCATCGCCGCGATGAACCAGCCCGAGCCTTACGCCTAAGTTGCCAAGCTCGCGCTCACCGCCGCCGCCGCGCCGCCACCAACCCGCCAAACCCCACCAGCGCCACCACGCCCGGCCCCGGCACCGTGTACTGAATCACCAGCGAAGGACGCTGACTCGCCTCCGGCCAGTCCAGCCCGTTAAATCGCCTCGCATTGCGGCTGCCACTCTCGTTGTTCTTGATCAGCCACCCAAAATTGCTCCGCGGGTTGTTCAGCCACCCCTGCACATCCGACACCAGCAGCGCCGTGCTCGTCCACGTGTACACGCCGATGTTCGCCTGATTGCGGCTCGCGCTCGCGGCAGCCGCAAAATCTCCGCCCGGGTTCGCCCAGTTCATGCCCGTGCCAAAGAACCGCGACGTCCACGTCGCATCTCCATTCACCGCCGGCGCTCCCATCGCCCCCTGGTTGCCCAAGTTGCTCGTCCCCGCGCCCCACTCACTCAGCACCCGATGCAACTCAAACGTGCTCGCACTGCTGTTTGCCGCCCGGTCACACGTCAGCGACAGCGACACACTCGTGATCGTCGCCCCCGCCGGCACCGCCGCGGCTATATCAAAGCCAATCAGCGCCCGCCGCTTGTCCACCCCGCCCCCCTGCGCCGTCACGCCCGCGAAGATCGCCTGCGCCCCGCCGCTCCCCACCGCCCCCAGCGGGTCCTGCACCAGCGTGTTGTTGCGGCTCGCCCCGATCGTCACCACCTCCGCACCCGCCCCGCCCGCCAACGCACACAGCACGCCGGCGGCCAGCACCCGCCCCGACACACGCCCCACACGCCCGAAAACCATTCCCACGCGCATAACCCCTCCGATCATCGTGACACGCATACCCCGCACACACTCACCCTCGAACCTACATCAAGAATGGCGGCGTGCCACCAAAGTGGCGGGAATTTCTGCCTCACGTGTCAGATTCTCGGCATCCCTCTCGGCGCATGCGAACGAGACCCGCACGCACCGCCGCGCGAGTAAGCCACACCAAAAGCCGGTGTTTACCCGAATCGCCCGCTGATGTACTGCTCGGTCAGCGGCTTGGCGGGGTTGGTAAAGATCTTGGCCGTGCGGTCATACTCGATCACCTCGCCCAGATACATGAACGCGGTGTAGTCGCTCACCCGCGAGGCCTGCTGCATGTTGTGCGTGACGATCAGAATCGTCACCCGCGTCCGCAGGTCTTCGATCAGCTCTTCGATCTTCCCCGTCGCGATCGGGTCCAGCGCGCTGGTCGGCTCGTCAAAGAGCACGATCTCCGGCTCCACCGCCAGCGCGCGGGCGATGCACAGCCGCTGCTGCTGCCCGCCCGACAGGCTGTACGCGCCGTCCCTCAGCCGGTCCTTGGCTTCCTCCCACAGCGCCGCCCCGCGCAGCGCCTGTTCCACGCGCCCCTCAAGCTCGGCCCGCGAGCGCACCCCGCGCAGCCGCAGGCCATACGCCACATTCTCAAAGATCGACTTCGGAAACGGGTTGGGCTTCTGAAAAACCATCGACACCCGCATGCGCATCTCGATCGGCGAGGCGTGCGGCCCCACGATGTTGACCCCCGACGGATGCAGATTGATCGCCCCCTCGTAGCGGTTGCCCGGGTACAGGTCATGCATCCGGTTGAAGCAGCGCAGCAGCGTCGTCTTGCCGCAGCCCGATGGCCCGATCAGCGCCGTCACCGCCTTCTCATAAAACCCCAGCGAGACATTCTTCACGGCCTTGAACGAGCCGTAGTAAAAGCTCAGGTTCTTCACATCCGCCTTCACCGGGCGCGTCTCGGTCGCGTCGGCGCGCGGGCTGTCCGTCCGCAGCGATTGGATCTTGGGAGGCGTCGTCCCTCCCGCAGGGGTGCCCGAAGTGCTGCCGGTGGGGGGCGTATTTACCACTTGATTCTCCGGCGAATGCGATAACGAATAATGATCGCGATGCCGTTGATCCCCAGCGTCGCCAGCATCAGCACCAGCCCCGTCGCCGCGGCGTTGGCCTGAAAGTCATCACCCGGGCGCGACACCCAGTTGAACATCTGAATCGGCAGCACCGTAAACGGGCTCCACACCCACGCCACCGGGCTCACCATCTGCCCCGCCTCGGTGTGCGTAAATGGCACCGGCGGCAAAAACGCGATGTACGTCAACGCCCCGATCGTCACCAGCGGCGCCGTCTCCCCGATCGCCCGCCCCAGCGCGATGATCACGCCCGTCGAGATTCCCCCCGCCGAATACGCCAGCAGATGGTCCTTCACCACCTGCCAGCGGCTCGCCCCCAGCGCATACGCCGCCTCGCGCATGTTCTGAGGGATCGCCCGCAGCGCCTCGCGCGTCGCCACAATCACAATCGGCAGAATCAGAAACGCCAGCGTGATCCCGCCAGTCAAAATCGACGTGCCCAGGTGAAACTTGTACACCAGGAGCCCCAGCGCCATCAGCCCGTAAATGATGCTCGGCACGCCCGCCAGGTTCGCGATATTGATCTCGATGAGCCCCGTGAGCCAGTTCTTGCGGGCGTATTCCTCAAGATAAATCCCCGCGCCGATCCCCAGCGGAATCGCCAGCAGCGCCGTCACGATCATGATGAGCAGCGACCCCACCCACGCCGACAAAATCCCCGCCTCCTCGGCGTTGCGTGACGGAAAGCTCGTAAAAAACCCCGCCGTCAGCCGCGGCAGCCCGCTCACCGCCAGATCAAGCATCAGCACGCCCAGCGTGCCCAGGCACAGCACCGTCAGCACAATCCCCATGACCTTGAAAATCAGGTCCTGGCGCTGCCCGCGGCGGATGATGGACTCCAGTGATCTCATGGCGTGCGCTAATACCCCTGGCGATACCTCCGCCGCAGCCCCGCCCCGAGCAGGTTGAACCCCAGCGTCATCACAAACAACGTCATCCCCGCCGCGAAGATCGACTGATACCCGATGCTGTCGTGGGGCAAGTCCCCCTGGCTCACCTGCACAATGAACGCCGTGATCGTCTCCGCCGGGCTCAGCAGCGTGTCCTTCACCGCCTCGATCGGGTGCGCCAGCGACACGCTCGGCAGGTTCGGCTGCATCCCCGCCGCGATCGCCACGATCATCGTCTCACCCACCGCGCGGCTGATCGCCAGCGTGTACGCCGCCGCGATCCCCGACAACGCCGCAGGAAAGACCACCCGCACCGCCGTCGTCGTCCGGTTCGCCCCCATCCCGTACGACCCCTCGCGCAGCAGCATGGGCACCGCCCGCATCGCGTCCTCGCTCAAGGAGCACACATAAGGCACGATCATCAAACCCATCACGACCCCCGCGCACAGCACGTTGAAGGTCGCGATGTCCTCCTTGAACAGCTTGAACCACACCGCCTGCACCGCCGGCGACACCAGCGTGATCGCAAAGTACCCATACACCACCGTGGGCACCGCCGCCAGCATCTCCAGCAGGGGCTTCACGATCTCCCGCACCTTCGCCGGCGCAAACTCGCTCAGCCAAATCGCGATGATCGTCCCCACCGGCAGCGCCACACCCAGCGCCACCGATGTCGTCAGCAGCGTCCCGCTCACCAGCGGCAAGATCCCGAACTTCGCCGGCGCGAACATCGGCTTCCACTCGCCGCCCGTCAAAAACTCCCTCAGACTCACGCCGCGAAAAAACGGCACCGATTCGCTCACCAGAATAAACACAATCCCCGACGTGATCAAAATCGACGAGATCGCCGCCAGCAAAAGCCCCGCCTCGATCACCCGCTCGCGCATCAGAGCCCACGGCCCCCGACGCGGATGCGAATCAATCGGCTGCAATGTAGCGGCGGCCTGCGTCATGCACATCCAGCGTAACGACCTTACTTCTGTTCGCGGGCCAACACATCCTCAATGTTCAGCCCCACGTGCTCCTTCCCCAGAAACGCCGAGCCCGCCTGCATCTTCGCAAAGCGGCTCTCCGTTAACTCATACGCCTTCGGCGGCAGCGAAACGTACTTCACTTCCTCCGACAGCTTTGCCGCGTTCTTCAGGTAATACTCCACAAACGCCTTCACTTCCGGCCGCGTCTTGGCCGCGCTCTTGTTCACATAAATAAACAGCGGCCGCGACAGCGGGGCATACGACCCGTTGATCACCGTCTCCTTGCTCGGCCCCACCGGCTTCTTGTTCACCGGGTTCTTCTCCCACTCAATCTCCACCGCCTTCAGCCGCTTCTGGTGTGCCACGTAGTACGCATACCCAAAATAGCCGATCGCGTTCTTGTTCCCTTCCACG
>JBAZUW010000126.1:409-3739 GCA_041661205.1 Phycisphaerales bacterium | reverse complement strand
ACGCCCTTCACCAGCGTGTTGTCGTCTTCGCTCGCGGTGTAATCCCCGCGGCTGCTCTTCGCCTTCCCCACAATCGCCTCGGTGAAGTAGTCAAACGTCCCCGAATCCGTTCCCGGCCCATACAGCTCGATCTTCGCGTCCGGCCACCCCGCCCGCACTTCGCTCCACTTTGTCACCTTGCCGTCCGCCTCCGGGCCCCACAGCTTCTTCAGCTCCTCCACCGTCATGCTCGTCGCCCACGTGTTCTGCTTGTTGATCACCACCGTCAGCGCGTCAAACGCCACCGGCAGCTCGATGTACTCGATGCCGTTCTTCGCCGCCTCATCGGCCTCCGCCTGCATGATGGGCCGCGACGCATCCGTCACGTCGATCTCCCCCCGCACGAACTTCTTAAACCCGCCCCCCGAGCCCGAAATCCCCACCGTCACCTTCACGCCCCGGTTGGCCTTCTGAAAGTCCTCCGCCACCGCCTCCGTGATCGGGTACACCGTGCTCGACCCATCCACCTTGATGATCTGGTCCTGTGCCATCACCCGCGGCGCCGCCGCCGCCACCAACGCCAAAAACGCAGTCGCGGCCACCAGAAACGACGCCCGAATGCCACTGGTCATGCGAAGGCTCCCTTTGGTCCAAACCCCCAAGATCCGCCCATACCCCTAAGAGTTGCGGCGACCTCATTTCGACCAACCATCCTTGCCGCCAGTTCCTCAGATGTATCCCGGACGAAATGTGAAGACTTGGTTAAGCCGCCCAAGGTAATCGGTATGGGTTTGGTGCGGCCCGATGCCCAACCACGCACCCGCCCCCGCGGCACCGCCTGCAAAGCCCGCGCGAACACCATGTTCCGCGAATCGCGCACGGTGGATCAGACCATCGCGGCGATCCAGCGGGCCATGGGTTGAGAGACGGGGCAGTACTGAAATCGTGCCACCGAGGCCGGTGCTCTGACCGACCTCGGTGCGGATCACCCGTGACTGTCGAGCACCGAGGTCGCCCAAGCCACCAACCTCGGCGGCATGGCCGCAATGCCACCCAGCCACACACCCCCCGCCCGGGCTGATCGTTGGAGCCCCCGCCGGCAGGCGGGGGGTCGGTGCGCCCCCGACTCCCTATCGCGCTGCTTCGGGCGTCCCGAACGGGACGCAGGGGTGTAGCCACGGGTGGAGCGGAGCCGCCGCGGCGGAGCGCAACCCGTGGAGAAGGGGCTGCTGGTGTGTATGAGGCTCGCCCCGGATGGGGCGAAGGAGCGGCACCCACGCAAGGAGTTGATCGGAACACCAGCCCCGCGAAACTTTCTGTCGCCTCTGGAGCGGGGTTCATCAAAAATAAAGTGCGGCGAGCGACCCACCAAACAGCACGACCCCAGCCAACAGCTTGAGCGCGACATCCCATCGCTGCCGCCAAATCGCCGCAACCGCCAACCCCGCGCCAACCGCGGCAAGCACGACCCCGGCATTGCGGAGCGTCGACCCAAAATGCCGAAACGCGGCCTCCCCGCCCATCGCCGTCACCTTCTCCTTCACCATCAACAGCAACGCCGCCGCGGCCAACGCCCACGCGATGATGGACAACCGGATCCACAACGGAATCGCTCGAGCCGGGCTGCGGGGAGATTCGGTCTTCATGCGATGGTTCGCAACACGGGCCCTTCGCAAGCCGATTGAAAGTCACACCGCGCCAATGAGTGTGGCACTTCCGCAGGCCCCGACCTCCCGATAGAGGAAGTCCTTGGGGAAATCCGCGGCGGCCTTACAGGCAATGCGGCAGTTCAATCGTGCCACCCAGGCCAATGTGATGACCGACCTGGGTGCGGGTCGCCCGTGACTGTCGAGCACCGAAGTTGCCAAAGGCAGCAAGTTCGGTGGCAATGCTTGGGTATCGCTCAGCCATGGGCTCGGTGTCGCCTTTCCCCTGCTTCCGGTGAGGTAAACTTTCCACAAGATGACAAACCAGATATGGCCGATTCAGCATCGCCCCGTCGCGGACAAAGTGATTCGACGTTTGCTTGCGTCCAGGCTGCCGAGTGGCTTTCCTTATGGGATCCCATTCGAGCTTGATTCTCTCGCCCTGATTGCGACCGCGAAAGAGGGGCGGCAATACAGAGAACACCTTTTCTCGGCGATTTTGCGAGTTGCGGTCGACGAGGCGGATGTCGTGACCGCACTCGAACGTCAGCTATACCAGATCGTCGCAGACTTCCGTATGAAGCGGATGAGCGAGAACAAGAAGTGGCTCGTTTTTTTTGGCGTAGACGTAGGTTGCGTTGGCCTCAACACGGGACAATGCAGGGTCAGGCTTTACGGTAAGGACTTCAGACTCATCAGCGGTACTCGGTTCAGACGACGGTGGGCAAGACTCATCGAGTCGGCCCAGAGCGAGTTCCTAGGCGCCGAGCCGCCGCGCCTTCTAATTATCGCAACTGCTGAGGGCGCGGATGGGCCCACTGCTTTCAGCAGTGTCGAGAGAGCGTTCGAGACCTTGCGAGGTGCGATCGAACTCCAGTTGAGCCACGGCGCTTTCCGTCATTCGTCCCATGTCGCCGCGAGTGGGGCCTTTCCGCCCGCGGACTGGATGATTGCCGTACGGCCTGGGACGAAGCCGCTCGTGGTGGGACTTGTCAACCCCGACACTACCCACATGGGACGCTCTAGGTTCGTAGGCACGCTCACGTCGAAGGCGGTAGAACTCGGGACGAGAGTTTTCGACTTCCTTCGGGAGCCACCGAACCCTGATCTCGTTGATGCGACTATCGGCACGTGCTTGAGGCTATACGCGCAGGCAATGGACCAAGTGTTTCCCTACGCACAATTCTTGGGCCTGTGGCAACTGGCGGAGGCGCTTTGCGGAGTCAAACCAGGGCAAACACGCGGAGACCCCTTGCCACTCAGACTTGCTTGGTTTCAGACCAGGTTGGAGAACTTCAGCCCTTTTGCAAGCGGCGAATGCATCAGCTATTTGCTCAGGTTGCGTCACGACATGGTCCACAAGGGGACGCTCTTTGAGATAGATCAAGAAGACGTGAACATGCTCAAGTACTACTGTGAGATTGCCATCTGCGTCTGGCTAAAGCTCCGAAAAAAACTTCCAACCAAAAAGCACCTTGAAGCCTTTTACGACGCTATCGGGCGCCCACCCGACGACTGGGACACCTGTGTGGAAGTGGCCACGATGCTCAAGGAGATGAGGGCCTTGGACCAAGCGCCGCCGAACTCGCCGAAGCAGGGCAAGCCCGTGGCTCCTGAGGGGACGAATGAGAAGGACTAGCTTGTATCCGCCTCGGCCGAACGGTAACAACTTGCGCAGATTCCGGCGGAAGGTTCCCAATCAACG
>JBAZUW010000126.1:0-399 GCA_041661205.1 Phycisphaerales bacterium | reverse complement strand
CAGGGGCTGCCGCCTCCGCACCCCCGCTTGTGGGAGGCACTTGCGAGTTATGCTGGGGATTTTGGGCTCGGCGGCGCGGCGTTGGGTGGTGGGGGGGCGGTATATGTCCTTCCGGGCGCGTCGCTGGGTTGAAAATGCGTGGCTCCCGCGTGGATGAACGCCGCGCCCGGCTGACCGAGCGTCGCGCCCGAGCACCGAAGGTGCGCCACACCGGCCCGCGCACCATCCACCTCCCCAAAACACTCCACAATCTGCACCACACTTACATGCTTTGCGCGCATCTTTCAGGTGATACCAACTTTCCCCCTTGCACACTCCCACCCCGCGCATCTAATCTCGCATCATGAGCGTGCAGACACCCTTCAACCCCGCCCCCGAAACCATCGACGCCCTCATCGG
>JBAZUW010000125.1:0-10407 GCA_041661205.1 Phycisphaerales bacterium | reverse complement strand
GCAGGTGTATTCGCCCAGGTCGTAGAAAGTGAGGGAGGGAATCAAAAGCGAATTTGTGGTAGCGCTCGGGTTGACGAGGGGGCTGATGACATAGCCGTCTTGGAACCATTGGAAGGTAAGTGGCCCGTCGCCAGCGGTGGTAACGGAAAGCTGAACGGGCGAGTTCAGGCAGGTGGCTACGGACTGGGGCTGAGCAACTACGGTGGGAAGATCGGGGAAGTACGTGGAAAAATAGGCTCGCGGCGAGTTGATGGTAAAGATGCCGCTGCCATCGATAAAATCATACTGGTATGACCCGCCGACGAGAAGATCATTCGCCGAGGTCAATGCAAGTTTCAGGGGCCATCCGACAGGTAAACCCGACCTGTTGTACCCCAGGTTGCCTGCCAGGGAGTGCCAAGCCTGGTCAGCCACACTGAATCGTCCGAGTGTGATTGAAAAGTAATGCTGAGATCCAATGTTCCCAGGACCCATGTTGCCGCCGGCGTAAATATCGCCATCTGATGTGACAACAACCGAATTAATAAAGGTGTTGGGCGCTGTAGTAACCGACGGGAGTGCTCGCCAAGAATCGCTAATCGGTGAATACGTTCCAATAAGACGAGTGCCGGAAATCCCGCCGATTGAATCAAAGTCGCCAGCCACCACGATGTCGCCGTTTGGAATGAGCGCAAGCGCGCGGACGGTGTTGTTAATGGTGGGGTTGGAACCGATCGCTCGCCATACACCCGTCTGCAGGTTCAATAGTGCAATCTTGTTTGCCGGGCGACCGCCGGCGCTTGTAAACTCACCGGCGACCAGCACCTTGCCGTCCGGCAGGGGCTGAATGCAGCGAACCCTGCCATTTGTGCCCGTGCCAAAGGCCGACCACGTGCCGGTTGCGGTCGAAAAGCGAGCGAGGTTATTTCCGGCGACCGATCCAGCAAATGTGAACAGGCCGCCCGCGAGAAAATCCCCGTTTCCAAGCGGGGCGATTACATTCACCGCGCCGGTGCTGATTCCCCCGCCCGCGCTCGACCATAAGTTTCTGGATGGAACATAGAGTGCGATGCACCCAGGGAAGAGTATGCCGTTCAGGCTGCTGAACGTGCCACCAACGGCAACGAGGTCGTCTGAGACCGACGCAACGGCGTTCACGGTGCCTAAGACACCGAGGGCGAGGGGTGAAGCGGAATCAGTGGCGGGCGAATACCTCGCAACTTGATTCACCTTCGTGCCACGCATCAGTGTGAATTGTCCCCCGACGATCATGTCGCCGGTGGGGAGTTTTGCGATGGCGTTGACGGCGCCATTCGTACCTTTGCCCGCGGGCCCCCATGTGAGATTGTCTGTGTGCAGAACGGCGATGTTCTGGGTGGCGGGTACACCCCCAACCCGCGCAAACGAACCGCCAACGACAATATCGCCATCTGGCGTCGGGGCAAGAGTGTAAACCACGCCCGAAATGGAGGTGCTGCCATCGCCGAGCCAGTTATTTGTGGCTGGCATGTAACGAGCGATGCGAGAACTGGCCGCGTTACCTCCGGCGGACGTGAATGCCCCCCCGATGAACAGGCTACCCGCGGCATTGGTGGCAATGGCGTATACGGTTCCGTTGACGACCCCGCCCATGCTCGTCCAACTGTCAGTGGAGGGCGAGTAGCGGGCAACGCGGCTGAATGCCTGACCGCCGATCATGGTGAAACTGCCTCCAACGATCACATCGCCATCAGGCATGACCTTCATGACCTCGATCGTTCCGTTGGGAGCGGTCGTGGGGACTGACCAGGAGTTGGTGGCGGGGAAATAGCGAGCCAAATGCGTCGCCGGAATTCCAGAAGCGCTCGCAAAGTCGCCGCCCACCAAAACGCTGTCATCGGAAAGGACGACCATCGAGTGCACGCCTTGACAAAAATTGCAGGTAATCCCCGAGCCCATCGGAGTGATGATTCCGGAGTTTACGTCGAAAAAACCCACATTGTGGATGGACACGTTGTGGTCGATGGTTGAGAACTGTCCCCCGAGAACTACTCTTCCATCCGCAAGTCGCGACATGGCATAGATCGTGCCTCCCAGAGTTTGACCGTAGTGGGTCCAGGTTTGTGTCGAGGCGTTGAACCGTGAAACTGGTGATGTGCCCGCGAGAATGTCGCCGTTGGGCAACTCAAGCAGGCCGTAAGTTGAGCCAGCGACACCTTCTGCAAGGGTGGCCCAACTCTGAGTGTCCGTCCGAAACCGGGCGATGTGAAACGCCGGGAGGTTTGATGCCAGGGAATAATTGCCTCCAATGAGCAAGTCTCCATTGGAGAGAACGATTGAGCTGCGCACGTCACCATCCATGCCCACAGCATCCTCACCTACTCCCCACCCCGCCTCGCATTGAGCTGAAGATGTGAGGGGCATCATCAAAAGCATGCAGATCGCACCCAGCAACCAAGTCAGGTGACGATGCCGGTTAGTGTCTGGGAAGGAAAGACATGCAGTGTTTGTCCATGCGCGCATGAGAAAGTCCATAGCTGGGCGAAACGGATCGCTATTCATTAATGCTCGAGGCATGAAGCGGGGGCAACCGTCTAGAGACATCGGCGTAGGTATGGTAACCGAGTTGGCATCATCCGCAAGGTGTTGACGTTCAAGATGTCGCAAAAGTTTGGAGATTCAGGATTTCATCGGAAATGGACTGCTGTGGCAGTGGTCGCATGAGACAACGCGGCTTGAAAAAGCGCTTCAGGTTAGTGTGGGCCGGTCGCCGCGCCCAGACCATGATTGCGGGAACTGCGGGGGATCAACGAAGCCTCGCCCCGGCCATCTCAATCGCCAAATCACACGCCGCGGCCATGCTGCCCGCGTCCGCCACGTTTTTCCCCGCAATATCAAACGCCGTGCCGTGATCCGGGCTGGTGCGCACGGTGGGCAGGCCGACGGTGACGTTGACGCCGCTATCGCGGGCCAGCAACTTGAAGGGGATCAATCCCTGATCGTGATACATCGCCACGACAAGGTCAAACCGCCGCGGACGGCTGGCTCGATCGATCGCGTCGAGAAACACCGTGTCGCCGGGGAAGGGGCCGGCGACGTTGAGGCCCAATGCCGCGGCCTGCGCGATGGCGGGGGCGATGATCCAATCATCTTCGGTGCCCAGCAGCCCATGCTCGCCAGCGTGGGGGTTCAGCCCGCACACCGCGATGCGAGGCTTAAGGAAGCCGCGGGCCTCGAGCCCCGCGGCCCCCAGCGTGATCGCCCGCAACACGCCCGCAGTCGTGAGCAAACCCGGCACCCGCGCCAGCGGCACATGCACGGTCGCCAGAATCACATTCATGACATCGCTCATGAACATCATGGCGAAATCACGGACGCCGAAGCGTTCGGCAAAGAGCTCGGTGTGCCCGGGGTACTTGGTGTGCCCGGCCAAAGCCCACGCCTGCTTGCTGATGGGGCCCGTGACCACCGCGTGTGCGTGCCAGGGGTCGGCGGCCTCGCGCTGCGCGAGCGCAATGGCCCGCTCGACGTACTGGAACGACGCCTCGCCGTTGTCGCGAGAGACCTCCGGCCTCCAGTTGTTCGTACCATCATCAAGTACGACGATCTCGCCGGCACGTGGCGTGTTGTTATCGCGCTCCCAACTTTCGCTGCGCCACGCGGGGTGCCATCCCGCGTCGTGTGCCGCGCGATCGAGCGCCGCCCTTGAGCCCACAGTAATCCACCCAGCCCGCGCGCGGCGTGATTCGTCGGCCAGGGCCTTGACGATCACCTCCGGGCCGATGCCCCCGGGGTCGCCCATCGAGATGGCGATGCGCAGATCCATGTGATGACTGTATGAGTGTGCACGTGGGGCGCGACCCGGATCTTCGAGGACTCAGATCCGGCGTCAGGCGTTATGCCGACTGCCAGAGGTGGCACGCCCGAGCTTGGTGTCGCAGCGGGCAACCGTCTACCATCCCGCTCGCAATTAGTTTACTTCGAGCGGCTCGTGTGCCGCCCTTTGGGAGATCACGATGCCTCGTCACACCGCTCTACTGGGCTTGTCGTTCGCCGCCTTGCTCGCCGGCCTTGCCGCGTGCGAGGAAAAGAAGCCGGAAACACCCGCGACGACCACCGCTAAGACCACGACCCCCGCACCCAAGACCGACGCCCCCAAGGCGCCTGAGTCAAAGCCCGCCGAAACCAAACCAGCCGAAACGCCCAAGCCCGCCGACGCACCGAAAGCCGACGCCCCCAAGCCGGCCGAAACACCCAAGACCGAAACCCCCAAGACCGACACACCCAAGCCCGAGAAGGAGCCCGCAGTGACTAAGCCCGCCCCCGTGACCACCGCCGACGGAATGATCGTCGAAGACCTTGTTGTCGGCACCGGCAAAGAGTGCCCCAAGGGCGCGACCGTCACCATCCACTACCGCGGCACCCTCACCGATGGCACCGAGTTCGACTCCTCCTACAAGCGCAACCAGCAGGCCACCTTCCCGCTCACCAGCCTCATCAAGGGTTGGCAGGAAGGCATTCCCGGTATGAAAGTCGGGGGCAAGCGCAAGCTGATCATTCCTTATCAGCTCGCCTACGGCGAAGCCGGCCGCCCGCCGGTCATCCCGCCCAAGGCCACGCTTGTGTTCGAGATCGAGCTCTTTGACTGCAAGTAATAGACCTGGCAATAGAGCCCCCGGCGCAAGCCGGGGGGATCACAACCGACTTGATCCTGCGGACAAGTCAACCAAGTCAATACTGATCGTCACACCCGCCCCCGCCTCCCGGCGGGGGTTTTGCTTAGCTCCCGCCGTGCGCGGGCTTCTCGCGCTCGTCGATGGCGTCGACCTCGGCCAGCACCGCGGTGATCTTGGCGTCCAACGGCGCGGGCAGGGAGAGCCACGCGCGGGCGGATTTGGCGACGGCCTTCACCTGCTCGCGGGCGGCTTTGTTCATCAGCGTGCGTAGCGGCGGCTTGTACACATTGGGCCCATGAATGGGCGCCCACTCTTCGTCCCAGTCAAACACGGCCTCGACCGCCGCGCGCCGCACCACGGGCGAGACAAGCTTGTCGTCCACGAGCGCCGTCGCCATCGCCAGATACTTCTCGTCGTTGCGATAGCGGGGCAGGCCGGCGTGGATCCAGTTCACCCTTCGCTCCGGCGGAAAGCCCTCGTTGCTCATCATGGTGCGAAAGAGCGTCAGCGCCTCGGGCGACCCGTTCGCAAGTAATATTCGCTGCAACACCGGGGCGTGCAAATCGTTCGGCCCGGCATAGGTCTTCCAATATCCAACCACCTTCTCGCCCGGCGGACGCAGCTCCTGCGTCGCCTCCAGCAGCAGGTCCACCCGCGCGATGTGCTTCTGGTACAGCGGGGCCTGGGTCAACGCCTCGATCACGCCCCGCGCGTCCGGCGCCTTGTTGTCGGTCAGCGAGCGCAGCACTTTCCACACGTTCATCGCCAATCGCGATGCGGGTGGCTTGGCGGGCGGGTCGATCGAGTCCAGGAACTTGGGGCTCTCAAGCGCTCCCCGCACCGCCTCAAGCGATGCCGCATCTTTGGAGATCGCCAACTCCTGCGCGGCGTTCGTCAGCTTCCCCGCATCGGCAGAGGTTCGCAGTACTTCGATTGGGGTCGGCTCAGTTGGCATAGTTCACGCTCGCGACACCTTCCTGTTTTTGAACTTCGTCTCTCCGTCTCTCCGGATCTTCGTCTTCTCCTACGCCCTCGTCCGAGTGCACAGCTTGCTCGCCCGCGCCGCCTTCGCTTGAATGATGTCGATGTCCTGCGCGATCGTCGCCGGGTTCGTCGCGTGCATGATGTTCTCGTCCTGCGGCCAGTGCAGCCCATCATCCACCGCCGGGGGCGTTGCCGCCGTTCCGCCCCGGTGCCCCAGGTTCAGAATGTGCCCCAACTCGTGCGCCAGCGTGTTCACATACTCATAGCGGCTGGTGTGATTGCGCAGATACATCGCGTAGAGGTTGTGCACCCCGCCCAGCGTGGCGTTGTACACGCCCACCTGGCGAAGGTTCATCGTCTGTGTGCCCGCGCTGTCGTCCGGGGGCACGCCGCTGGGCCTTGCCCAACTCGTGCTGGGCGTGCCGCGGTCGTTGATGGTCGCCCGCCCCTGAGTCTCCCGCAGGCACGCCTCGCCAAGTGTGCGGCCGTCGGCGGTGCTGATGCCGTAGGTGAAGTTGGCCACCAGGTCGATGGCGTTGAGCGATCCGACGTCCCCCTCGTTGCCCCCGATGTTGATGGTGAGGGCCGCGGGCACTTGAGCGGTAAAGACGCCCCGTCGCGTGGTGGTGGAGATGTTGGCTGCGACCACTCCCGCAGGCAGCCGCCCGATGGTGGTCGAGCTCGAGCGATACAGCCTGATTCCCGCCTGCCACCAATATTTGTTGGCCATGGCGAGGTGGCCTGCGACCGCTCCGGGACTCACATTGGGGCGCATCGCCGCATCGGCTGCGTTGGTGTAGGCGGGGTCGGTTGGTGACACCGAGAGAATGGTCATGCGAGCGGGAACCGAGATAAGCGGGGCGACCAGCGCCCGATACACCGTGACCACCGCGCCGCGGAATCGCAGCTCCAGCATCACCTCGCCCGCGCGCACCCCGTGCAGATAGCAGACCCGCCCGTTCACGGGTCCAAAGAAGCTGGCCTGCCCATTGGTAAGAGGTTGCACCCGCCACTCCAGCCGGTCATCGCCGGCTTCGAGCAGGTTCAGAGTGTCGGGGCGGAAGTACGTGACTTTGAACTTCGCGCAGTTGGTCGCGTCCAGCGTGGTGCCCCGCGGCATGATTGGGATCACCGCCGGATTCCAGATGACATTGTCGTTCTCGCCGGAAAGGTCGGCGCGTGAGACCCCGCCGGTAGATGTGAACGCCGCGGGCGTGCCGGGCGGAAATGTCGGCCGCCGCGGCGTGCACCCGCCGCGATGGGGCAGCACCTGGTGCGCTTCGACATGGATGCGTGTCTCGGGCGCGCCCAGCGTCGACTCCATCGGCCCATCGGTGCTCTCGCGGCATAAGTCCGCCCACGGATCAATCAGCCCGTCAGCCCCGATGAGACTTACCGCCTGCTCAAACCGCCACGAGAGAATCGCGCCCACATGCCGCGTGCTGTCGCGCTTGGCAAAGAACGGATAGCGGAACGTGTGACTGATGGTGATGTTGCGCGTGCCCCCGGGCTCATCGCTCTCGATGACCAGACGCACCTCGATGTCCTTGGGCCGCCCATTCTCAATCGGACGCGTATCCAGATCGATCTCGGTGCTGAATCCCAGTAGCGCGATGACGCTGCGATTGTCGCAGTTGCGCACAAAAGTTTCCGCAGGACCAAACGCGACACCGTCGGCGGTCGCGCTGAAGCGCATGCGCTCGGGCCCTCGCGTGAAGGGGGCCCGGAACGCAACCTGCATCAGTCTGATTCGGAAGTTCCGCATGTGTTGACCTGTAAGTACGCTTGCCGTGCATCACGAGCCCGAAGCGCCAGCGAGGGTCGCTGTGGCGTGCGGGCTTCAAACCGTTGTTGTGCCAAATCCTGCATCCAGCCCGTGCCTCACGGAGATTCTCGCTGGCGCTTCGGGCTCGTACTAGCTCCCGTGAACCTCCTTGAGCTTGTCAATCGTCGCGTCGTTCAGCTTGCCAGTCTTGTCCAGTTCATTCGCCACCTGAAACCTCTCGATCGCCTCGCGAAGCTGCGCTACGCCCGCCGCGTCTCCTTCCCCCGGCGGGTCGCCACTCCCGGGCGCGAACCCCAGGTTCCGGAGGCGCTGCATCACGCCCTTGACTGAGTCTGGCGGCTCCAACCCGCCCAGATTGAGCATGATCACCCGCTGCGTCGGCTTGTCCGAATCAATCACCAGCTTGCCCTGCCGGGCTCCCGGGCTGATGGTCAGCTCGATCTTGCCATCGCTCCCAGTCGTGCCGGTGGAGAGCTCCCCATCGATGGTGCACGTCCACGCCGCATCGGCCCACGGCTCCTGAGCCTTGGGGTCCACCGGGTCGGGGTCTTTCGAAGCGCCGTTGGGGTCAGCGTTGGGGTCGGTACCGTCGGCGTTCCGATCATCCTCGGGCTGGCGCATGAGAATGAGCACGAGTTTGGCGGGCACGCCCTTGCGCTTGAACTTGTGCCGAGCTTCGTTCGGGCGGCTTTCCTTCTTGATCGTGAGGGGCGGCACCGTCAGCTTGTCACCCACCATCAGCAGCGACGGGCTTTCGCGGGCGGACTTCACCTCCGAGTTGTCGGGGTGGTTCCACAGAGTTTCCCAGAACAGCCCGTGGTCAAAGGCGATGGAGTGGATGCACTCGCCCTGACCCACCTCGTACGCGCCGGTGCCCACCGGCTGGGCGCTTGCCGGCGCGAGCGTGTCGTCATTGGCGGCAGAAGAGGGCATATACGGAGAATACCAGAGAAGCGCGAAAGTGGCACGCCCAGGATGAGTGAAGCGAACGCCGAGATTCTCCGGTTGACCCCAGCCCCGTTACACACCCGTGACGCTTCCAACGGAACGATCCGATCGACTTTCCCGTATCCTGATCATCCCACGTCTTCGATTTCGGGTCATCGCGTGACCCCGAAGACGTGTAATATCCGACCCCCCGCACCCGGGACGGCGCCATGTGGCGTTCGCCTGAGCTCGCGTGGGGCACGATCACGAGGTGCGGCATGCCTTCAAGCAGCGTCTGCTGGGGAATCGAAATCGGCGCGTCCGGCATCAAGGCCATCAAGCTTGAAGCCGTGGGCGACAGCGGCGCTCGCGTCGCCGAATACGCCGTCATCCAACACCCCAAGCCCCTTTCCACCCCGGGCGTCGACGCCAACGACGTGCTGCGGGTGTCGCTGGGCGCCCTCACCAGCCAGCATGATCTCAGCAAGGCCAGTGTGGCAGTCTCCATGCCCGGCCACTCCGGCTTCGCCCGCTTCGCCAAGTTGCCGCCCGTCGAACCTCGCAAGGTCAGCGGCGTCGTCAAGTACGAGGCGATGCAGCAGATCCCCTTCCCCCTCGAGCAGGTGGAGTGGGACTTCCAAACCTTCCAAAGCCCGGCTTCACCGGATGTCGAAGTCGGCATTTTCGCGGTGACCAAAGAGCGCGTGACTGAGCGGCTGCAAATGCTTGCAGACGTTGGGATTAACCCCAACTACGTGGTGCTGGGCCCCATCGCGGTGTACAACGCCCTGGCCTACGACCTGCAGTTCGACAACACCACCCCCGGCACCATCATTGTGGATGTCGGCACCACCTCCACCGACCTGGTGGTCGCTACCCCCGGGAAAATGTGGGTTCGCACCTTCCCAATCGGCGGTCACCAGTTCACCGACGCCCTCGTCAGCCAGTTCCAGCTCAGCTACCCCAAGGCGGAGAAGCTCAAGCGCGAGGCCGAAGACTCCCGGCATGCGCGGCAGGTCTTCCAGGCCATGCGCCCCGTCTTCACCGATCTCGCTTCCGACATTCAGCGCTCCATCGGCTACTTCCAGAGCCTTAATAAGGACGTGGAACTCAGCCGCCTGATCGGCGTGGGCAGCACCTTCGCCCTGCCCGGCCTTCGCAAGTACCTCAAGCAGCAACTCTCCATCGACGTCTACCGCATCGAGGAGTTCAAGCGGATCAAGCTCGAAGGTGCGAAAGATGGCGACGCCAAGACCGCGGCCCTCAACGACGTGTCGCTCCAGCTTGTCACGGCCTACGGCCTTGCCCTGCAAGGACTTGGGCTCAACGCCGTGGGCGGCAACCTCATGCCCACCACCGTGCTCCGCAAGGCCATGTGGAAGGAAAAGGTCCCCTGGTTCGGGATGGCGGCCGGCGTCGCGGCCTTGGCGGGCGGGGCCATGTTCGTCGGTCCGCTGCGGGACTACTTCGATATCTCCAGCCACCAGCCGGATTCAATCATCTCGACCGCCGTGAGGAAGGCCGACACCCTCAAGGCCGAAGCCACCGCCGCGGGTGTCACCAATGCCGGCGACCCGGACTACCGCGCCGCGAACGCCGCGGCTTTGAAGGACCGCAAGGGCACCTACGAGCTTCTCTCCAGCGACCTCTACGCCATCTTCGCCGATGCCAACCGCGAAGCGCAGACCTGGGCCAAGTCGCTCAAAATGACTGAAACCCCGCCGCAGCCGGCGTATGACCTGGTGAGGTTCGATACGACCTACGAAGCCCCGGGCGTGATCGCAGTGGCGGCGGGCGGGTTTGGTGATCCCTCCACGTCCAACGAACCGGCAGGGATCGCCGAGCACCCGCGCATCATGTGCACGCTGGTGGTGACGACCAACCAGCCAGAGCCGCGCCGGTTTGCGACCGAAACCGTGCAGAAGTGGCTCGCGGCCAACGCGAAGCGGGCCAATGTGCCCTACACCCTGAAGTTCTTTGATCCCTCCTTCCGCGTGGTGGAGATCGCCGCGGACTCGGCGGTGGCGGCCGCGCCGACCGGCGACTTCTCCGGTGGCGTTCCCGGTGAGGGCGGTG
>JBAZUW010000124.1:0-10713 GCA_041661205.1 Phycisphaerales bacterium | reverse complement strand
CGCTGGGTCAAGGGACGACCCGTCTCTCCACAGCCCTTCTACTGGGGTATCTATTCCGAGCGTTCGCGCCGCGCTGGAACTGCCCAGCGTGAACCCAAACTTGAACACCACAACGTCCGTCCCTGGAAGGAAGGCCGGGAAGCCGTTGCTCCCCGCCGACGCGGGCGACACTTGCGCCACGTTTACCCCCGCGCCGCCGTTCCAGTTGTTTGCGCCCGGGGCCCCAGAAGTAGGCCCCACACCAATCCAGTTCGTCGCCCTCGCCTGCGCAATACGCAGCAAACCTGCGGCCGTGCCCCCGCTGAGAAAACCCCGAAGGTAGGTCGACGTGCTGAGCGCTACGAACGCGAACGGAGTCACACGCCCCCACGCCCCGGGGACGTCAGGAACGTCGCCGCGGGGAAATGTCAACACGCTGCCGAGCTTCCCGACCCCTCCGGGGCCCGAACCACTTGGGTTGCTTTGATTGTTGGGATTCGCGGGCGTACCGGCCGTTGTTTCCAAATGATCGGCCATCGTCCAACTCGACACGATGGGCTGGAAGACAACCTGCGAGAGGCCGTACACAGGGGTCGAGCCGCTCCAGATCACCCGTGTGCGGACCTGGATTTGCGTCCCCGGCAGAGCATCCAAACTGCTCGACCAGTTCAGACCGTCCGTCGAGACTTCATATTTGATGGTGGTGTCCGAAGCATGTGCAGCGTTTGCGAGCCCAGCGAACAGCAAGGCCGCAACCAAGGTATTTTTCAATCAACCCGCTCCTTGGCCCGCCGCGTTGAACACCGAAAAACGGGCAGGCCGGGTGAAGCGTACCCAGACTTCGCGCTGACGCAAGCGAGTTAGCGCGAAAATCACGAACGAAAAGGCAAGATCTAAAGCATGCGGAGCCGGAACTACATGGATGATCGCCGGCTCAGTGGAAATGCTGTTATAAAATCGAGTTCCCGCCGCCACGCCCGTGCTCATGAACCACGCGGCATACGGGTGCCCGAGCTCCGGATTGCCCGCGGCTCGCTCCCTCAACAAACTGGTGAGAGGCGAATCGATCGAAGGCTCGCGGCTTCCACTCGCCGCACTCAGAACAAACCCAAACTTGAACACCACCGGATCCGGCGCAGAGTTGAAGGGTGGATCGGTGGGCAATACCGAAGGTGGCGCATATTGCCCGCTGATGACCCCGCCCCGGCCGTCCCAGTTGTTCATTCCCGATACGCCGCTGGTCGGACCGATGCCGATCCAGTTTGTGACGTCGGCCTGAGCAATTCGTTGCAAACCTGCGGCGGTGCAGGTACCCGAAAACCCTCGTAAGTAGGTACTTGTCGACGTCGCCAATGCAGCGAAGGGCGTAACTCGGCCAAAGGCATCTGGCACGTCCGGAACGGACCCTATCGGAGTCGAGCGACTGCCGCCGCGCGGCCCGATTCCATTTCCGAAGGTCGTACCGGGAGTGGTGACGAGTAAATCTCTTTCTCCGGTCCTTTCCGTGCTTCGAAACTACGGTAGTTAAATTTCGGAATGCCGCAACCTTGGGCCAAGGGGTGGTGGAATGCCCCCTGAGCTAAATCTCTTTCCTCGCACGCCGTGTGAACGTACCCGCCAGGAGCCCAATGGAGATGAGCGCGGCCGGCGCTGGGACTACGTTTACATACGCCGATTCAGCGCTCACGCTGTCATAGAACCGAGTTCCCTGAATCGCCGTGGACGAGAGAAACCAGACGGCGAAGTGGTGTCCGTAGAGACCGTTCAAAGTCGAAGTTTCGCGACCGATTCCATCGAGCGACGTGCCAATGCCCATCGTGCGGACAAAGTCGCCCGGGGGCGCACCAACCGTGAACGCGAACTTGAACACCACGACATCCGTCCCCAGGTTGGCGTCGGCATCGGTGGGAATTCGTACCGCCGGGGCGATCTGGCCGACCGCTACACCCCCATTTCCGCTCCAGTTGTTAGCGGCCGCAGATCCGCCGGAAGTGGGGCCAACGCCGACCCAGTTTGTCACGTCGGCGCGCGCGATTCGCAGCAACCCCGAGGCTGTCCCACTACCGAGGTGCCCGCGAAGGAATGTGCTTGTATTTGTTGCAAAGGCGCCAAAGGGCGTGATGCGCCCGTACGCACCGGGCGCGTCCGGCACGGTACCGATGGGAACCGTGCGAGCCCCGCCAACTGGTCCCACGCCCAAACCTCCCGGTGTGGTGGGGTTGGTAATAAGGGAATCATCAGAAGTCCAGCCTGAAATCACCGGCTGAAATGTGACTTGCGTCAAGCCGAAAACCTGAGTTGCGCCGGTCCACACCACGCGAGCCCGCACCTGCACCGTAGAACCGGGCTGAGCATCTTTGGAGGTTGACCAGTTGAGGCCGTCGGTCGAGACTTCATATTTGATGGTGGTGTCCGAAGCCTGAGCCACGGACGCGAGGCCCGCGAGGGCCACGATGGCGCGAAGGAACGTCTTCATGTCTCTCTCCAGTCCTAGCGACGCTTCAACGCCTTGTCGCCAATGCGGCAGCAAGATCAACTGGCGTGATCGGACCCACGTGATACCCGCTGATATGAACTGGGTTGCATTGGGTGGTGGTTCTTGCGAGTTAATCTTGCGACCTGAGCGTGTGATCCGCGGTTCGGCGGCGTGGGCTGATCGGCGGTGGCGAACGGTCTGAGAAGGGGAATAAAAAACCCTCTTCGGTTTCCCGAAGAGGGCTGATGTTGCAAGTAGTTGCGAGTAGCTAGGCTACTCCGATCATGCCCGTGAGGGCAGGATCACGTCGGGATTACCGACGGCGACGGGTCGCGACCAAGCCACCGAGGCCGATGAGGGCCAGAGCGCCGGGGGCGGGAACGACGTTGATCGTCGCGCCATCGGTGCCGATGCTGTCGTAGAAGCGCGTGCCCTGGGAAGCGGTCGAGGAGGCGAACCAGGACGCGAAGACGCGGCCGTAGTTACCACCCGCGGCGCTGGTCTCGCGGTTGATGCCAGCCAGGGGCGTGTCAACCGAGAGGCTGCGGACGTCGGTGCTGGAACCGAGGGTGAAGCCGAACTTGAAGACGACGACATCGTTGTCGCCGTTGAAGGCCGGGTCGGTCGGCTGACGGGAGACCGAGGCGATCTGAGCGATCGACACGCCACCCGCACCGGTCCAGTTGTTCACCGCGGCAGCGCCGGAGGTGGGGCCAACGCCGATCCAGTTGGTCACGTCAGCGCGGCTGATGCGGAGCAGGCCGGCAGCCGTGCCCGTGCCGAGCTGGCCACGGAGGTAGGTGCTGGTGCTCAGAGCGTTGGCGCCGAAGGGGGTGATGCGGCCGAAGACGCCGGGGGCATCGGGAACGGTGCCCAGCGGGGTCGTGCGGCTGCCACCGACGGGGCCGATGCCGTTGTTGCCCGGGGTGCCGGGGGTCGTGATCAGCGCGTCAGCGCCGGTCCAGTTGCTGACCACGGGCTGGAAGATCACCTGGGACAGACCGAACACGGGGGTCGAGCCAGACCAGATCACGCGAGCGCGGACCTGAACTTCGGAGCCCGGCAGGGCGTTCACGCTGGAAGACCAGGTGTTGCCGCCGTCGGTGCTGGCCTCGTAGCGGATCGTCGTATCCTGGGCGTTCGCGGCCATGGCGATACCGGCCACGGCGAGCATGGAACCAATAACCTTCTTCATGTCTCTATCTCCTCAAGTAGCAAAATGATCGAATGTCTCTCTCTCACGCAAAGAACGAACGACTCGTTCCTGACCCGTGTAGAGAATACATCCCTCTCACGCGGTGGCAAGCGTTTTTTTTCACTTTGCCGCATACTTTTTGTTGCCGAACACGATTTTTGTATCCTGTTTGGTATATTTCAGGTGGTTTTACTGGCCGAGAACCGGACTTAGATTAAGGCCATAACCATCGTATTCACTGAGACTTATGCGGAATTTGCTCCGCGGAATCGACACAGCGAAGACCCCGGAGATTTGCCCGGGATGCTCAACCAAATCTTGACGAACTGAGGCTGTCCGGTAGCAATTCGACCCGTAAAAGCCGCGGCGATTTCGTTGTTCTCGGACGTTCTTGGGGCAAATTCGCGAAGAACGCGGCCGAGAGGGCTTCCGGTTCGGCGTTTTGTGCGCCCGTCAAAGGCGCAGTCACGCCCCGGGACCGCCTCGGCGTACGCAGGCGACCACAGCGCTCTAGCGTTGAATAGGAGCAGTTTCGCCCTGTTCCGGGGCCCGTAAGTTCAACAGCGCACGCTTTGCCGCCCATTCGGCGGCTTCGCGCTTGTTGGTGGTGGCAAGCTCTGGTGCCACGCCGTTCTTCTGCTCGCGAATCGCCTGAATCTCCGCGCGCGTGAGGTGCATCGCTTCCAGCTCGTAATCGCGCCACGCTTCCATCGTCACCGGCACGATGGGCTCCAAGAGCCGGAACATCGCCTGCGCATACTCGCGAATCTCAAGCTGCGCATGCGCATCCATGCGGAGCGAGAGGAACCGCAGAATGTTGTGCAGGTCGCACTTCCAGTACCACTCGGTGTACACGTTTACCGGCAGGCCCATGCGGGCAAGCTCCCGCGATACGCCGCGCTGCGTGAGCGCCGTGTACTTCTGATACTGCGACTCCGCGTCGTGCAGGTACTCCAAGAAGGCCGTCGCCGTCGCGGCCTGGTCCGGGTCGGTCCCGTCCACCGCGAACGTCTCTTCGCCCCCCTGGCGATTTCCCACCGACTGTTTGCGGATCGCCTCCGCCGAGGGCGTGTAGAACCTGTCAGGCACGATGGAGTACCGCGCGGAGTATTCGTTCACGTTGGCCGTGCGATGCCGGATCCACTGCCGGGCGATGAAGATGGGCATGGCCACGTGGAACTTGAACTCGACCATCTCGAACGGGGTCGTGTGCCGATGCCGCAGCAGGTACCGGATGAGCCCGCGGTCTTCGCTCACCTGCTTGGTGCCCTGCCCGTACGACACGCGGGCGGCCTGCACGATGGCCGCGTCGGCGGTCTGCCCGGTGGGCACCAGCCGCGGCATCGCGTCGACCAACGCCACAAATCCGTGGTCCAGGCACTTGATCTCCATCCGCTGAGCCCCGTCCATCACGTCGCGCAATGGCGCTTCGGCCGCCACGCGGCTGATGGGCTTGAGCTCGATTTCCCCGGAGGCATTAACGGCGGTCTGGGCGTTGGACATGTCGGAGGGTACCGGATGCGGCGTCCGGGTTCCGACAAGTCATCCCCGCCGCCCACGCCCGGGTTGAGCCCAAAAGGGCGAATCCCGAGATTCCCGCTGTCTGGCGTTGCGCGCAGGGGTGGGCCGGTGGCCTCGCCGGTGTCTACTGCGGCTCCGCCGCTGGCCAGGCAACCCCCGCGTCCAGCTCCTGCTTCAGGCGTTCCGTGAGCTCCTCGGCGTCGATCGGCTCGGCAAGCAGGGTTTGCAGCCGCGCCATCGCCACCCCACCCGGGTTGGAGTAGGTCCTGAACCTTCGATCCGCCAGGTCCACGTAGCAACCGTGCAGGTAAAGCCCGCGCACTCGCTCGGCTCCAAGGTGCATCAGTTCCAACCCCACCATCGTGTTCTCGCGGCTCACGGTCACGTCTGCCGCCCATGCCCTCTCGCGCAGGTCCAGCATCACCCGCCCCTGCCGATCTGTGATTCGCGGCGTCAGCAGGTCCAGCTTGGCCTGTTCGCCCTTGAGCGCCCACAGCTCCACGCAGTACGCCATCCCTTGTGAAAAGAGGCGAATTTCTGGGTGATCCTTCGCCACCCCGCCCCGCACCAGCGCCAGCTTCAGCGTGTCCATGTGGTCATAGGCGTGGTAGGTGTTGAGGCACCGGTTGAGCCACGCGAGTGGAAACGTGCGGCGGTCGCCTCGCAGCGACACCAGCTTGGTCGCGAGATCCATTTCAAGGCTGAGAAACTCGCCGCCGTCGGGGTAATGCCGCAGATCGAGCGACACGGTGCTGGCTTCGTCCACATCCGGGGTGCCGTCCCACATGGTGCCTGCCAGATCGAGCAGCACCTCGCCCGTGAGGCGATCGAAAATCTGGGGTGCCACACCCCATTGATGCGGCCCCACTTCGCTCGCAACACTGGCAAAGTTGTATCGCGCTTTCGGCCCGGCCCATTTCACATCCTTTGGTGGCACTGGGGGCGGGTCCAGCGTGAGGGCTTTGCGAAGTGCTGTCAGGTCGCGGTCGCGCTCAAACTGAATGGTCGCGGCCCGGAACTGGTCGAGCCGGATCGCCGTGTCGGCGCCTTCGATCAGCACCCGAAGCGCGTTCGCGCTCACCAGCCCGGCGAACTTCGCCTCGGGCACCTGGAAGTGCTTCACCGTGAACGCAAACTCGCCGGGCGCGACGGGCGCCAACGCCGTATCCCACATCGTGCCGGCAGTGAACTGGTGATCCCGCGCCGGTGACCGCTCGACAATCGTCGCGCGACGGATCATTTCGTCTCCCAGATAGTATTCGTCGGTGTTCACCAAGAACCGGTCGGGCGCGGCGGGGGGCGCGACGGGCACGTCCTCGTGGGGCGCCTTCACGGGCGCTTGGGCGAAGACGCCGGCCAACTCCACCAGCCAATCTCGGACCACCTTGGGGGATTGTGCCTGCGAAAAATCCGACAAGCTCGTGTTCCCGGGGGGCCACACCATCACACGGCGCTCGTGGGCGGCATCCAAGGGGTGATGCATCCAAAGCTCGAAGTTCGCCCCGCCGATGGGCTTGCACTCGTGGCAGTCCCAGCCGGTGTTCCGCAGGTCCAGATTTGCCTGCCCGCCGGTGCTGGTGATCGTCACCTCTCCCACCAGCCACCCTTCGGGGGTGTGCCGTGGCGAAAGCGTCGCGATCCACTCCCCGTCGTCGCTGATGATGGCCTTGGGTTTGAGTTCCATGAGTGGCAGAGTCTACTTCGAGGCTGGTTATCGCGGCTAGAGCCTGGCTCCCGTCACCCCTTCACGCGGCCTGAACTTGACTTCGGCGTTGAACGTACCACCATTTGCTGCACATGCGACGCGGACACACGACATGTTGTTGTTCTGGATGCTGGTTTGACGCCTGACGTGAAGAAGGCGGCGGCTGTTTCTCTTTCTCGCCGCCATGGCTCGCCTAGTTCATCCGGTCCCCCGCTCCGCGTCGCAACAACCCTTCCCACCCCGGAGGCCCCATGGCCAACGAACTTCGCCCGCCCGATCTCTCCTCGCGAGTCTTTGACTCGATTTACCAGATGCTCCCAAGCGAGCAGAACCCCACGCCGCTGGTGAGGCTCAACCACCTCGCCCCCGCCGGCAGCACGCTGTACGCCAAGCTCGAATGGATGAACCCTTTCGGCTCCATCAAAGACCGGGCGGCGTGGGAGATGCTGCGCGACCTGGAGCAGCGCGAGCAGCTTGGGCCGAGCAAGCCGGGGCGGGGCATGGTGGAGCCCACCAGCGGCAACACCGGCCTTTCGCTGGCCGCCCTTGCGAGCATGCGCGGCTACCCCATGCGGGCCGTAGTGCCGTCGAAGGTGCCCGACGAGAAAAAGGCCCTGCTGCGGCTGGCGGGTGCCGAGGTGGACGTCACCACCGATGCGCTCTGCCCGCTGCCCGGCAGCGAAGACGGGGCGATTGGCCTCGCCCGCACCTACGCCCGCGCCCAGGGCGACAAATATGTCATGCCCAATCAGTATGAGAACCAGGCCAACGCCCTCGCCCACGAGCGGACCACGGGGCCGGAAATCTGGAGGCAGACTGGCGGGCGCGTCACCCACGTCTTCTGCGCGCTCGGCACCGTGGGCACCGCCACGGGCCTCGCGCGATTCCTTCGGGCGAAGAACCCCGGCGTCAACATCATCGCCGTGCAGCCCAGCCCGGGGCATGATGTGCCCGGACTGCGCAACGTCTCCGAACTCAGCGTCAGCAAGCTCTTTGATCCGTCGTTGATTAGCGAGATTCTGGAGATTCCGCACGAGCTGGCGTACCAGCAGGCGGCGGCCCTCTTCCGGCGCGAAGGCCTGCGGGCCGGGCCGTCGTCGGGGCTCATCTTCGAGGGTGCCCGACGCATCGCCGAGCGCGACGGCGTGGACATGGGCGTCATGATCTTCTGCGATGACGTCTTCAAGTACATGAGCAGCATGCGCAAGCACCTGCCGGAACTTGGAGAGTTCAATCAGGAGGGAGAATGAACTCGCGCCGCGCCCCCTTCACCATCTCGTGGCGCAGGCGTCCCGACTGTGCCTACCCACCCTTCGCCGGCGCTGCTCGCACTGCGGTTTGCGTTCGATGTTGACCTGCCTGGGTCAAAGAAGAGCGAAGAAGTAGATAGGGAAGGACACAGGCCGGAGGCCTGTGCCACGAGATCTTGTAGACAAGGAAGCACATCACACCCGGGCCCTTGGCCCGACACTTTGGAGCAATCACCGATGCCGTACGCCCAGCCCGATGTCCTCGTCTCCGCCGCCTGGCTGCTCGAGAACCTCAAGAACCCCACCATCCGCATCGTCGAAGTCGATGTCGACCCCAAGCAGTACCACGCCGGGCACATCCCCGGCGCGGTGGGGCTGGACTGGACCAAGGACCTGCAGGACCCCGTCAACCGCGACATCCCCACCAAAGAGCAGCTTGAAAAGCTGCTGGGGTCCAAGGGCGTGAGCGCCGACCACACCATCGTGCTCTATGGCGACGCCAGCAACTGGTTCGCGGCCTACGCCTTCTGGCTCCTCAAGCTCTACGGGCACAAGGATGTCCGCCTGCTCGACGGCGGGCGCTCCAAGTGGCTCGCCACCGAAACCCTGCCCATGACCAACGACATGCCCAAGCACGCCCCCACCACCTACAAGGCCAAACCCCTCGACCCCGCCTATCGCGCCCGCGTCACCGAAGCCCTGGAAACCAGCCAGAAGACGAAGAGCGCCGCCGGACAGCTCGTCGATGTTCGCTCGCCGGACGAGTTCAGCGGCAAGGTCATCGCGCCCCCGGGTATGACCGAGACCGCGCAACGAGGCGGGCACATTCCCGGTGCCGTCAGCGTCCCTTGGGGCACCGCCGTCAACCAGGACGGCACGTTCAAGAGCCCGGACGAACTGCGTTCGATTTACGTCGAGGCCAAGGGCCTGAAGGCCGAGACGCCGACGGTGGCCTACTGCCGCATCGGCGAGCGCAGCAGCCACACGTGGTTTGTGCTCAAGTACTTGCTCGGCTTCAAGAACGTGAAGAACTACGACGGAAGCTGGACGGAGTACGGCAGCATGATTGGAGTTCCCATCGAGCGCGATGCTCGATGAGAAATTACCAAAGGTCAAATTGCTAAATAAGAGGCAACCGACACTCCGGTGCCCTTTCCGAATTTAGCAATTGGCAATTTAGTATTTAGCAATTTCAACCCGCCGCGCGTCCCGCCCCACGGGCGTCATCGTCACGCGGACGAGCCGCTTCCCCCGCGGCATCGCATCCTCCACGCGCCCCGGCCACTCGATGACCGCCGCCGCCCGCCCCCGGGCCGATCCATCCTCATTGAACAGCCGCTCCCACCCCAGGCTGTCCAGGTCGTCGGCTCCGCTGAGCCGATACGCATCTACATGAATGAGCGTGCCGCCAGCGAGCGGGCCAGCCGCCGCCCGCGGCACCGGGTAGTTGTTCACCACGACAAACGTCGGGCTGGAGACGATCGCAGGGTTGATGCCCAGGGCGGCCGCGAGCCCCCGCACGAAGGTGGTTTTCCCTGCGCCCATGGGGCCATCGAGCGCGATGACATCGCCGGCTCGCAGCGACCGCGCAACCTCCGCCGCGAGCGCGAGGGTTGCGTCGAGGTTGGCACAGTCGTAGATACTTAGGGGCTGCTTCATTGCGAACTTTGGGACTCGATCTCTGCCGCAGGTTCAGTGAACGGCTTTTCGGGATCGTATCTGCCGCGTGCGAATCCACCAGCGGAGCACCCACAGCGCTACCACGGCGACGACCATGTACACGAACGCCGCGGCCAGAGCCGCAATGACCCTTAGCTGATTGTGCATGCCATCGATGGCATGCCCCTCCACCAGATGCTCCCTCGATAGAGGCCTGGCTTTCCCCTCGGAAATGTCGTAGACGTATTGCTCCGAATAGTCACCGACCGAAGCCTGCAAGATAACCAGCGGGGTGCCGGGAGGGTCTTCGCGCACCGAGACTCGCGCGTACCCGGGTAGCGTCGGCTGCATGCCCTCATACTCAAACTTGTAATATCCCGTCTCCTCCATCTCCTTGCGCTTGGATGGCTCGTACGTGAGTGACGCTCGCTTCACCCACACCGTGCCATCCGCCCGGTGCACGGCGACCCAACCATCTTCCCTGACGTCTCGCGACTCAACGACCAGCGCACGGCGAAGCCCGCCGACGCTCGCGCCGCCCGGCGATGCACAAAGCCGCACCTCGTTGTCAACGGGAAACAGCGCGACTCGAAAGTCCGGCGGCTCCGGCACCCCCTTGTTCGCGAACCAATCCGCGGGGCGCACACTCGCGGGGAGCATGCTGAGAACCCAGAAGCACACCGCCGCCGCTCCACCCACGACAACGAACTTCGGCGCAAGCCACCACCCAACGCCCCGCGCAAGCTCTCTGAGGGTGATGTTCTTGCCTTGTCTCGGCATGCTGGATCACTCTATGTATCAGCATCCCAGCTGGTTCGATACCGTCACAGCCAGCCCCCGATGCCGACCCATCTGAACTTCGGTATCGTCTGACCATGCGCCACAAATCCCTCACCCCCATCCTCAACGTCTCCGACGTGCCCGCCAG
>JBAZUW010000123.1:0-10793 GCA_041661205.1 Phycisphaerales bacterium | reverse complement strand
CTTCCCTTCCGGGTACGTCGGCTCTCCGAGCCGACTCTTCCGCTCCGTTCCCAACCTCGTGGCACGGGGGTCCACCCCGTGTCCTTCCATCCCCTCGCTTCACCATTCCCCCCGCCTTCCCACCCCGCCTCCCACCCCCAACATCCCACCTCGCATATGCACCGGATCCCGCCAGACCCTCTCCATCTTCACTCCATTTTTACATTGACACCCTTCCGCCCTGCCGTACCCTTGCGTAGTCAGGTCGGGGGAGATTCCAAACATAAGAGAGGCCGCGAACGGCGCACCCCGGCACAACCAGGAGTGGGAGAGTCATGTTTATCAATCGTTTCGTCTCATCGGGCGCACTCATCGCAGTCGCCGCCATCTTTGCCGCCGGCTCCGCCTCGGCTCAGATGACGCTGACCCCCGCCGGCGCCAGCCGCGGCTTCCAGCTCACGACCTTTGTCGACAACGTCACCATCGGTAACCTCGGCCCCATTGGGCTCGACTACTTCAACGGTGGCGTCACCGTCTCCGCATACAACGGCGAAGTTCGCCAGTTCTCGAACATCGACAACCAGAACTGGGCCGCCGGTTCCATCATCGGCAGCTATGGCCAGAACAACGGCACCGGCCTCGCCCACTTCGGCGCTCAGCAGTACATGGCCGAGCAGAACGCCGGCCGCGTCGTTGCCCTCCCCAGCGGCACGCAGGTCGGCAGCAACATCGGTTTCGCCACCGGCCTCGTCGCCAACAACTCCAACGGCCTCCTCTACGTCTCCACCGGCAGCCAGGTGTGGACGCTGAACCCCGCCAACGGCGCCACCAACGTCTTCGGCAACATCCCCGCCGACGGCCTTTCCCTCTCGCTGACCGGCGACATCCTCTACGCCGCCCTCAACAACGGCCATGTCGTCGGCTATGACGCCAACACCGCCGCCCAGGTCTTCGACTCCGGCTTCATCCCCGGCGGCATCGACGGCACCGCCGTCGGCTTCGGCACTCGCCTCGGGTACCTCTACGTCAACACCAACGGCGGCACCATCGTCGAAGTCAACCTCGGAACCCTCGAGCAGACCCTCATCTCCTCCGGCGGCTCCCGCGGCGACTTCGTCGCCAGCGACCCCTCCGGCTCCGGTGACCTCCTCCTCACCCAGTACGACCGCGTCCTCCGCCTCAGCGGCATCCCCACCCCCGGCACCGCCGCCCTGCTCGGCCTCGCCGGTCTCGTCGCGACCCGCCGCCGCCGTCTCGCCTAACCGCGACGACGCCACACGGCCAACATCTTCCGGGCGGCCTCTCCTCGCGGAGCGGCCGCCTTTTCAGGCCCCAGCCAACCTGGCTGGGCACGCTGCTGATCACTGATTGACCACGCCGCCCACCGTTACGCCGGCGTTAGAACTCGCCAGAATTGCTTTGACAAAAACCAGGCCTTTCGTACCGTAACGCCGTTCAGCAGGGGGAGATACCACACAACTTCGCAGCCGCCCGCGGCACCCCCGGCACAACCAGGAGTGGGAGATTTATGTTCATTTGTTCCAATCGTCCAACCATGTTGCGCACCCTCATGGCGCTCGCCACCCTCTGTGCCGCCGGTACCGCAGCGCAGGCCCAGTTGAGCTTGACGCCCGCCGGTGTCTCACGCAACTTCGCGATCTCCACCTTCGCGAGCGGGTTCGCGTCCTCCAGCGGCATCGGCCCCATCCCCATCGACTTCCAGCCGGACGGATCCGTGCTCGTCGGCACCTACACCGACAACCGCATCTACCGCTTCAACAACACCGATAATCAGACCGTCGCTGGCACGCCCTTCCTCAGCGGCTACCCCAGCAGCGAGCTCGCCCACGGCATCGCCCACTGGGGTGATCGCCTCTTCGTCTCTCATTACAACTCGCAGACCATCGACGAGCTCAACGCCGACGGTTCGGTGAACCACAACGTCGCCAGCGGCCTGGGCAACGCCCGCGCCCTGCTCGCCAACCCCGCCAACGGCCACCTCTTCACCTCCACCGTGCAGGGCGTCCGCGACGTGAACCCGAACACCGGTATCTTCACCACCCTCACCACGCAGGAGCTTGACGGCATCACCATCTCCTCGGACGGCTCGGTCCTCTATGGCGCCGCGATCTCCGGCGGGTTGAACGGCCACCTCGTGGGTTACAACACCACCACCGGCGCGGTCGTCTTCGATTCCGGGTTCGTCGGTGGCGGCCTCGACGGCATCGCCATCGGCTACGGCCTTCGCGCCGGGTACATCTACGGCAACAGCAACAACGGCACGGTGGTCGAGATCAACCTCGCCACGCTCGCCCAAGTCACCATTGCCTCCGGTGGCTCGCGGGGCGACTTCGTCTCCAGCGACCCCTCAGGCTCGGGCGACCTGCTGCTCACCCAGACCGATCGCATCATCCGCCTCAGCGGCATCCCCACCCCCGGTACCGCCGCGCTGCTGGGCCTCGCCGGCCTCGTCGCCACCCGCCGCCGCCGCGCCTGATCGCGCCCGCGGCGTACACCTCAGTTACTTCGGTCAGCCCCTCCCCGCGGAGGGGCTGACCATTTGATTCGCAGTCACAACAGCATCTGGCCGGTCGAAGGTCAGTGCTTACAGCCGCAGCCGGTGCCGCAACTCTCGGCCTTGGGGGCGAGTTCCACCTTGCCGACCATGAGATCGAGCTTCTTGGTGAGGAACGCGCAGTGGTGTTCGAGGTGCCAGGTGTAGCTGGCGAGGAAGTCGCGGACGGACATTTCGCCGCGGGTCGGGTGCATGCCGGTGCGGGCGAGTTGCGCGTCGCTGAGGCTGTAGAGCCACTGGGCGGTCCACTGGCGGAGGGTGTGGGTGGTGGCGAGGAAGCCGCCCAGGGCGTTCATCACGCGGGCGTGGTCGGTCTCGGGGTCGTCGGCGTAGCCCTCGTGGGAGTTGCCGTAGAGATTGGCGTCGATGAAGGCGTTTTCGTCCCACTCGCTGAACAGGGGTTTGTCTTCGGCGACGGCGCGGCGCATGCGGTGGACCGCGGCCAGGTCGGCGTCGCAGATGTGCCCGATGAGCACGCGGACCGGCCAGCGGCCCACGCCCGCCTCTGGCAGGAAGGCCTGGTCGATCTGGCGTTCGGTGAGGTCGAAGACGCGGCGGTCGATCCACTCGATGCCGCGCTGGAAGCGGGCGATGAGGGCGAGGGTGGGGAGGGCCGCGATCTGGTCTTTGGTGAGGGGTGAGAGGGAGGCGCGTTCCTTGCAGCAGCTGCCGCCGGACTTGCCGGAGCCGCCGCAGCAGCCGTCGGTGTGGGTGTGGGTTTCTGCGTCGGTAGCGTGCTGGGTATTCGACATTGGTCCTTCCGTGGGCTGAGGGTGCGGAGCGTCCGTCCCGCAATCATATGTTCGGAGTACGCTTGCCGCATGAGCCAGGCTGACGCCACCCAGAGGACCGCCGACCACGCCATCGCCCTGCGGGTGGCGACGCTGCCGCGTGACACCAACCACTACGGAACAATCTTCGGAGGCCTGATTCTGAGTTACATCGACCAGGCGGGGTTTGTGGAGGCGCGACGCCATGGGCGGCACCGGTGGGTGACGGCGGCGATGGACCGGGTGGACTTCAAGGCCCCGGTGCATGTGGGCGATGTCGTGACGTTTTACACGCGCACCGGGCGGCTGGGGACCAAGAGCGTGACGGTGGAGGTGCTGGTGGAGGCGGAGCGGTACACCACCGGCGAGGTGGTGCAGGTGACGACGGCTACCATGACGATGGTGTCGGTGGATGCTTCCGGAAAGGCGATCGCGTTTCGCGATCCCCCGACGGTGTGAGCGGCCGCGAACGCGAGGGCTGAATGCAACCAGGCGAAACAACGTATCTGTCGGTGCGTCAAGAAGGCGGCGTGACCGTCGCCAAGGTGACGTGTCCGCGCGTGAGCGACTTTGAAGCCGCGGCGCTGAAGACGGACCTCAAGCAGTATGTCGAGAAGCTTCCCGCCAAGCTGGTGATTGACCTGACGGACGTGCTGCTGGTGACGTCGACGGGGCTGGGGATGCTTGTGCAGGTGCGCGGGACGGCCAACACCACGGGGGGCAAGGTCGTGCTGGCCGGGCTCTCCAATGAGCTGGTGGACTTGTTCCGGTTGACCAACCTCCACCGGCTGTTCACCATCACGCCGGATGCGAAGAGTGGCGTGGAGAAGTGTGCGTGAGCGGTGCGGCGCGGATCGCGGCCATGATCTCGGGCGGCGGGCGCACGCTGCTGAATCTGCTGGACAAGATCGATGCGGGCGAGCTGGCGGCCACGGTGCCGCTGGTGATCGCGTCGCGCCCGTGCGCGGGGGTCGAGCGGGCGCGGGGGCGGGTGGCGGAAGTGATCGTCATGCCCGGACGGATCCCCGCGGGCGAGTTGGAACAGGTGCTGAGTTCGCGGCGGATTGACTGGGTGGTGCTGGCGGGGTATCTCCAACTGGTGAACATTCCGCCGGCGTATCGCGGGCGGGTTGTCAACATTCATCCGGCGCTGCTGCCAAAGCACGGCGGGCCCGGGATGCACGGGCACCACGTGCATGAGGCGGTGCTGGCGGCGGGGGAAGCGGAGAGTGGATGCACGGTGCACTTTGCAGATGACTCATTTGACACGGGGGCGGTGATCCTGCAGAAGCGATGTCCGGTGCTGGCGGGAGACACGCCGGAGACGCTGGCGGCCCGGGTGTTTGGGCTGGAACTTGAGGCCCTGCCGGAGGCGATGAAGGTGCTGCTGGCGCACGGAGGTGCGAAGTGAGAAGGGTCGCCGCGATCCTGGTCATGCTGGCGGGTTTGTTGGGAGTGGCCATCGGTGGGCGGGCGAGTGCGCAGACCCCCCCGGACCTGACGCCGCCGGCGACGCTGCAGGCCGCGGAGCGGTATGCGGCCCAGTCGTTGGAGGCGATGGAGCACGGGGACGCGGCGAAGGCCGAGGAGTTTCTCCGCAAGCAGCTCAAGCTGCAGCCGAAGAACTTTGTGGTGTATTACAACCTGGCGTGTACGCGGGCGGCGCAGAATGATCCGCCGGGAGCGATGGAGTTTGTTAACAAAGCCGTCGAGCATGGATTTTGTGATCTGTATCAGCTGCGACGGGACAGCGTCCTGAACAACATTCGCAACGAGCCGGGGTATGTGAAGTTGGTGGACAACTGGGACGCGGTGCTGCTGGCCAGGCGGGACGCAAATCTGGAGGCGGCGCGGCTGAGTTTCAAGGACGGGTACAAGGAGATTGTCGATGAGCGCATGCGGGTGGTCTACCGCACGGCGTTTGATGAGGGCTCGACGAAGGCCGCGATTGAGGAGCTGAACCGCGTGGCCGGGTTCGCGGAGCAGAACCTGTTCCCGGATCTCTTCGACCCGGCAAAGTCAAAGGACGATGCGTGGGTCACGATTGTGCTGCCCAACAAGCTGGACTTTGCCCGGTGGGCGGTGATTCTCTATGGCCCCAACGCGGTGAGCGGTAACAGCATGATCGGCGGCGCATACGAGCACGACCTCAAGAGGTTGGTGTCGATGGATCTGGGCTCCACGCTGCGGCACGAGTTTCTGCATTTGCTGCACTATCGCCACATTACCCGGGAGGGGCAGAACTGCCCGGCGTGGGTGCTGGAGGGGCTTGGGTGCCTGGTGGAGGATTACGACCTGGGGCCGGGGGGCGAGTTTGTGCCGGCGCCGTCGTGGCGAACGAACATCTTGAAGCGGGTTGAGAAGCTTGGGAACCTGCCGACGATTGAGAAGCTGGCGGCACTGAAGTACACGCCGTTTTTTAATCAGAGGCCGCTGTTCAATTATGCCGCGGCGCGGGGCGAGTTCATGTTTTTGTATCACGAGGGGAAGTTGCTGGAGTGGTCGAAGGCGTATGACGAAACGTGCCGCAAGGATGCGAGCGGCGTGCTGGCGTACAAGCAGGTGCTGGGCACGCAGGAGACGCGCGAGTTGCACGCGCGCTGGCGCGAGTTTGTGCGGGGGTTGGCGGCGGTGCCGGAGGAGATCCGCAGCGGGGCCGCGAGCCTGGGGCTGGAGCTTGATGCCGGGAACGGCGAGGGGCCGATCGTGGCGTCGTTTGATCGGCGGGGGGGCACGGGAACGCTGCACCTTGGTGATGTGATTACGGCGATCGACGGCAAGCCGGTGCGGGACCTGGCGGAGCTGGTGCGCGTGCTGGGCGGGTACAAGCCGGATGACCAGGTGGAGATCGCGTACCGGAGGTACAAGCTCGTCGGGACGACAAAGCTGACGCTGGTGAAGAAGCCGTAGCGGGCGGGATGTGGGCTAGCGGGCGGCGCTGACGGTGAGTTCGGTCTTGGCGTCGCGGGGCTTTTCCTGGTGGGTCTTCTTGGCGCGGTGCTCGCTCCAGTCTTTCACGCGGCGGTCGGGGGCGTTGTCGCCGTCGTGCACGCGAAGGACGTCGTAGGCGTTGTTGCGCTGGGCGGGCACGAAGCCGGCGTCGCGGATGAGGCGGCAGAGCACGGCTTCGTCGAGGCAGTAGGTGGTGCCTGCGGAGGAGACGACGTTTTCTTCCATCATCACGCTGCCCATGTCGTTGGCGCCGTAGACGAGGCCGAGCTGGCCGATGTGCGGGCCCATGGTGACCCACGAGCTGCCGATGCTGTAGACGTTGTCGAGCATGAGGCGCGAGACGGCCTGCGTGCGCAAGTAGTCGATGGCGCCGGACATGCGGACGCGCCGGCCGAACTCAGCCGCGGCGGGGCCGAGGTCGCGGTAGTCGATATCGGGGTTGGCGCCGAAGGCGAAGGCGCGGGCCACGACGTCGCCGGGGAACTCCTGGCCCAGCTCGCCCGGCTGCTCGCCCCAGTTACGGACCCGGCCCAGCGGGGTATTTTCGCGCTGAAAGGGCCAGGAAATGAAGGCCTTGTAGTGGCCGCTGCCCCCGGCGGCAAGGGCCTTGTCCTGCCAATCACGCACCAGCATCATGTGGTGCACGCGGTCGGCGAAACCCTCGATGTGCCCGAACATCATGGTGGCGCTGGTGAACATGCCGAGTTTCTGGGCCTCGTGCATCACGGTGAGCCAACTGGTGGCGTCGCATTTTCCCAGGCCGATTTTGCGGCGGACCGGCTCGGCGAAGATTTCGCCCCCGCCGCCAGGAAGGCTGTCGAGCCCGGCTTCGCGCAGGCGCATCAGCACCCAGCGCACCTGCGCGGCGAAGCTCTCGCCGGGGGGCGAAAAGAAGTGCACGAACTCGACCATTTCCGGGGGCGAAAAGGCGTGAACGTGGACGGCGGGGAACTTGGCCTTGATGCCGCTGAGCAGGTCGAGGTACCACTGCAACGGAAGCGCCGGGTTCATGCCGCCCTGCATGAGGATTTGAGTGCCTCCGATGGCGACGAGCTCGGCGATTTTGGTGTGAATCTGGTCGTAGGTGAGGGTGTACGCGTCGGCCTCGTCGCCATCGCGCCGGAAGGCACAGAAGGTGCACTTGGCGTTGCAGATGTTGGTGTAGTTGATGTTGCGATCGATGATGTAGGTGCGGAGCGTGTCGCCGTGCAGCGTGCGGCAGCGGGCGTCGGCCCAGCGCCCCAGCAACGCGAGCGGGGCGCGGGTGAGGAGATCGACACCTTGCGCGGGTGTGAGGCGGGCGGCACCGGCGGCGACGGCGGCGAGCAAGCCTTCGTCGGTCGCGGCAAGCGCGGGCTTGGTTTCGGGCGTTGTTCGGCGTGTGATGCTGAAGGTCATGGGTGGCCTGCCAAGAGCGAAAAACAGCGTCGGAGCGAGTTTTCAGCAATTACTGAAAACACTAGAAGCTTAGCGCGTCGGTGTCTCGGCTTCCACTTCTGGAAATCCTCGGCCGCCGCCGTCCCGCCATAATGCCCGCATGCGTGCCCAGGCCGCGGTTGAAAAAGCGATGTCGCAGTTCCAGGCGGGGGACGCCGAGGGAGCCAAGCGCACGCTGCGCGCCCATTTGCAGCGCGAGCCCAGCGAACCGAATGTGAACAAGCTATTGGGAATGGTGCACGCGGCCTGCAACGAGTGGCCCCAGGCGCTCTTTCACATTGGCCGTGCGGCGGACGCGAGCCCCAAGGACGCCGAACTGCGGTTCATGCACGGCAACACGCTGTATCAGTTGGCGAAGTTTGACGAGGCGGCGAAGGCCATTGATCGTGCGTTGGCGATTGATCCGGGGCATGTGGGCGCGACGCAGATCGCCGTGAAGCTGCTGTTCGCCGCGGGAAGGTTTGAGGAGGCCTTCGCACGCATCCGGCGGGCGATTGAACACGCGGCGAATCCGGCGGAGTTGTATCGGGATAGCGCGGTGATGCTGCAGGAGATCGGGCGGACGGCGGAGGCGACGGGGCTGCTGCGCGAGGCGGTGGAGCGGTTTCCCGGCGACGCGCGGCTGCTGGTGCAGGCGTGCTACTCGTTCAACTTTGTGGATGCTGACGCGGGGAAGCATGCGGAGATGCATCGCAAGGCGGGGGAGATGCTTGCGCCGGGCGTGCGCGGGGACGTGTTGGTGCCGCCGCCCCCCGGAGCGCTGCGGGTGGGGGTGTTGTCGAGTGATTTGAGCGACCATGCGTGCGGGACGTTCATGATGCCACTGTTGCCGCGGCTGATGAGCCAGGATATTGAGTTGTATCTGTACAGCACGACGGCGCATGCGGATTCGATGACGCAGAAGTTCAGCGGCATGGGGCAGTGGCGGGATGTGCGGGACGCGAGCTTTGACGACATCGCGGCGAAGGTGGCGGCGGACCACGTGCACGTGCTGATCGAGACCAATGGGTGGACTGCGGGCACGCGGCTGGCGGGGTTTTCACGCCGGCTTGCGCCGGTGCAGGCCACGTGGCTTGGTTACCCCAACACCACCGGCGTGCCGAGCATGGATGTGCGGCTCGTGGATGCGGTGACCGATCCGCCGGGAGCGGAAGCGCTGGCAAGCGAGCGGCTGGTGCGTGTGGAGGGGTGTTTCTTGTGCTATCAGGGGAGGCCGGGTGACCCGGCGCCGGAGGCGCGGGGTGGGGCGGTGAGCGACGACGCCCCGATCACATTCGGCTCGTTCAACCGCATCTCGAAGATTTCGGATCGCGCTGCCGGGGCGTGGTCGCGGGTGCTCAATGCAGTGCCGGGCTCGAGGTTGCTGCTCAAGGCTCGCGTGCAGTCGGAGGCGCTGCGGGCTGCGTACGCGGCGAAGTTCGCACCGCACGGGGTTGATGCGGGGCGCATTGTGTTTTCGCCGTACGCCCCGGATCATCACACGCATTTGACCTTGTACAACGAGATGGACATTGCGCTGGACTGCTTTCCGTACAACGGCACGACGACGACGTGCGAGGCGCTGTGGATGGGGGTGCCGGTGGTGACGGTGGTGGGAGAGACGCACCGGGCCAGAGTGGGGGCGTCGCTGCTGGCGGCGGCTGGGTATGGGGAGCTCGTTGCCGAGAACGAAGATGATTTCGTGCGAGTAGCAACCGGGCTCGCGGGCGACCGCGCGGCGTTGCGAGCCATGAAAGCGGCGATGCGGGCACGCGTGCAGGTGTCGATGTTGTGCGATGCTGACGGATACGCGTCGCGATTCGCGGCGGCGCTGCGGTCGGTGTGGGGCGGGTGATGGCGTGCCACTGACCTCGTCTGCGAGGTCAGTGCGGCGTCGCGGAGATGCGTGCGGTTTGGCACTGACCTTTTCACCAGAGCGTGAAAAGGTCAGTGGCACGATGGGCGCTTACGCGCGGGGGTGGTGAGATTTGTGAACGCTTCGCAGGCGTGCGGCGTCGACGTGGGTGTAGATCTGGGTGGTGCTGATGTCGGCGTGGCCGAGGAGTTCCTGCACGACGCGCAGGTCGGCCCCGCCGCTGAGGAGGTGGGTGGCGAAGCTGTGGCGGAGGGTGTGGGGGTGGATGTTATTGAGGCTTGCGCGAGCGGCGGCTCGCTTGACGATCTGCCAGACGGCGACGCGTGTGAGCGGGCGGCCGGTGTTGGTAAGGAGCAGGCGGCCCTTGTCGCGGCCATCGGGCTTTGCGAGCACGGGGCGAGCTTGGGCGAGATAGTCGAGCACCGCCTGTTTGGCGGGGGTGCCCATGGGTACGAGGCGTTGTTTGTTGCCTTTGCCGGTGACGCGGAGGAACCCGGCACCATCGCGAAAGTCGCTGATGACGATGCCGCAGACTTCGCTGGCGCGGAGGCCCGAGGCGTACATGAGTTCGAGCATGGCGACATCGCGCATGGCGAGGGCGGCGGCGACGGGGGTTGGGCTGGCGGGGGTGGAGGCGGCCTCGAGCATCGCCTTGATCTGGCCCAGGTTCATGAAGTCGGGGAGTTTTTTCCAGCGGGTGGGTCGTTCGAGGTACTCGGAGGGGTCTTTGCCGCAGAGGCCGTTGGCGACGGCCCAGCGAAAGAAGACGCGGATGCTGGCGAGGTGGCGGATGACGGACGACCCGGCCATGTGTCGGGCGGTTTTCAGGCGGGCGAGGTGGGCGGAGGTGTCGCGGCCGTTGAGGCCCCGGAGTTCGGTCTTGCCGCTCTTGGCCAGGTCGTCGAGAAGCAGGAGCAGGTCCCAGGCGTAGGCCTCGACGGAGGCTTTGGCGAGGCCGCACTCGATGCGCAGGAAGGCGACGAAGTTGCCATGGACGTCGCGGAAAAGCGGCGATAGCTCAGCGAGGGTAGGGGCGGGGAGGTCGTGGGGTTGGAGGATGATGCCGCCCATGGGTGTAAGGAAGGTATCGGCCGGGCGGGGCACAAAAAAGGAAAAGGCCCCGGCGGTGAAGCCGGGGCCTAGAGGGTCAGAGTTGGGATTTTACCTGGCTGCCGCGGGGTTTAGCCGAGGAGCTGGAGGGCCAACTGGGGGGCCTGGTTGGCGA
>JBAZUW010000122.1:0-10806 GCA_041661205.1 Phycisphaerales bacterium | reverse complement strand
GCTGCGATGGGGGGCGGCGCGGACGCTGTCAAGGGTCATGATGCGGACTTTGCGAGGTCGCTGCCCGAGGCGCATCGCTCGCTGAAGGTGTGGCAGATGTCCGACGGGGGGCGGCCCTGGTGGCGGAAGATGCTGGGCTTTGCGGGGCCGGGGTTCATGGTGGCGGTGGGATATATGGACCCGGGGAACTGGGGGACGGACCTGGCGAGGGGGAGCAAGTTCGGGTATTCGCTGCTGTGGGTGATTCTGGTATCGAACCTGATGGCGATGCTGCTGCAGGTGTTGTGTGCGCGGCTGGGGCTGGTGCTGGGGAAGGACCTGGCGCAGTGCTGCCGCGATTACTACTCGAAGCCCACGGCGGTGGCGTTGTGGCTGCTGTGCGAGGTGGCGATCATTGCGTGCGATCTGGCGGAGGTGGTGGGGTCGGCGGTGGCGCTGAACCTCCTCATGGGCATTCCGCTGGTGTGGGGCGTGCTGATTACTGGGCTTGATGTGCTGATTTTGCTGATGCTGATGAACTTCGGCTTCCGCAAGCTGGAGGCGATTGTGATCGCGCTGGTGTCGGCGATCGGCTTGTGTTTTGCGTACAACATTTGGCTGGCGAAGCCGGATTGGGCGGCGGCGGCGACGGGGACGTTTCTGCCGCACATGGCGAACGGGGAAGCCCTGCTGGTGTCGCTGGGGATTCTGGGCGCGACGGTGATGCCGCACAATTTGTATTTGCACTCATCGATTGTTCAGACGAGGAAGCACGGCGAGGGGCGGGAGGACCTCAAGGCCGCGATCCGCTTTAACACTGTGGACACGATTGTGGCGTTGGGGCTGGCGTTCTTTGTGAACGCGGCGATTCTGGTCTTGGCGGCGGCGGTCTTCTATCGCAGCGGCATCGTGGTGGAGGAGCTGCAGCAGGCGCACGAGTTGCTCTCGCCGGCGCTGGGCGGGGCCGCGGCGACGTGCTTCGCGGTGGCGCTGCTGTGCGCCGGGCAATCCAGCACGATCACCGGCACGCTGGCGGGGCAGATCGTGATGGAGGGGTTCCTGCGGATTCGGATCAAGCCGTGGCTGAGGCGGCTCATCACGCGGTCGCTGGCGATCGTGCCAGCGCTGATTGTGATCTCTGCAACGGGGGGCAAGGACACGGTGCAGTTGCTGGTGATCTCGCAGGTGGTGCTGTCGATGCAGCTGCCGTTTGCGATTTATCCGCTGTTGATGATGACGAGCAGCAGGAAGAAGATGGGCGAGTTTGTGAACCCGTTGTGGGTGAAGGTGGTGGGCTTTGTGGTGTGCACGCTCATCGCGGGGCTGAACGTGTATCTGCTGTGGGACACGATTGGGCCGCTGTGGGTGGGGCTGATGGCGGCGGTGATGATCGGGTTTGCCGCGTGGGTGAAGTTTGGGTACAAGGGGCGGAGCGTGGCGGCGGGGTGAGGCGCTGGCTGGGCACGCTCGGTGATGCGTGCGTGTATTACGAGGGGGCGAACTCCATACCCGCCACGGCGTGGTTTGCTTCGCCGACTGGTTCGGAGTGGGGCTTGGGGGCGCGGCGGCCGGCGACCAGCACGTAGATTGATGGCACGACGAACAACGTGAAGACGGTGGAGATGGCCATGCCGCTGACGAGCACGATGCCGATGCTGTTGCGTGCCTCGGCGCCGGCGCCGGTGACGAGGACGAGGGGGAAGTGGCCGAAGACGGTGGCGGCGGAGGTCATAAGGATGGGGCGGAGGCGGGTGGCCGCGGCGCTCTTGACGGCGTCGAGTTTGCTGAGGCCCTGCTCCTGGAGGTGGTTGGCGAACTCGACGATGAGGATGCCGTTTTTGGCGACCAGGCCGACGAGGGTGATGAGGCCGACCTGGGAGTAGATGTTGATGGTGGTGGCACCGCCGGCGGTGAAGAGGAGAGCGCCGGTGAGGGCGAGGGGGACGGAGCCTAAGAGCACGATGAGCGGATCGCGGAAGCTGCCGAACTGGGCCGCGAGGACGAGGTAGATGAGGCCGATGGCAAAGCCGAGGGTGGAGAGGAGGGTGGTGCCTTCGGTACGCATCTGGCGGCTTTCGCCGGCGTAGTCGATGGAGTAGCTGGCGGGGACGATCTTTTTCGCGGCCTGCTCCAGGGCGCTCAGGGCTTCTTCTTTGGTGACGCCGGGTGCGACGACACCGTAGATCTTGGCGCTGTTGCGCTGCTGGAAGCGGTTGAGGACGCGGGGCACGGCTTCGGTGCGGAGGGTGACGAGGGAGCGAAGGGAGACGCTGCCGCCGTCGCGGGTGCGGATCTTGAACTGGAGGAGCTTTTCAGGGGTCTGGCGTTCGGCGTCGCTGACCTGCGGGATGACCTTGTAGCTGCGGCCGGCGTAGTTGAAGCGGTTGACGTAGCCCCCGGAGAGGAGGACGCTGAGGTCGCGCCCGACGTCTTCCATGTCGAGCCCCAGGTCGGCGACGCGTTTGCGGTCGATCTCGAGCTTGGTTTGTGGGAGGTCGATCTTGAGGTCGGAGTCGACGTAGACGAACTTGCCGCTCCCGAAACCGGCGCCGATGATCTGGTTGACGTACTGCTCCATCTGAGGGGCTTCTTGCGAGCTGGTGATGAGCAGTTCGACATCGAACTGGCCGGCGCCGGGCAGGGGGGCGGGGCGGATGGCGATGGAGCGGACTTCCTCGATGCCCATGAGCTTGCCGATGACTTCGCCCTGGATGGGCTCGGTGGAGCGGTGGCGCTGGTCCCAGTCTTTGGTCTGGATGCCGCCGAAGCCGCCGCCCATGGAGAGCTCGGCGATCTGGAAGAAGAACTTTGCTTCCTCGACGGACATGAAGGCCTTGGCGACTTTTTGGAAGCCGCGAACGGTGTAGTCGAGGGTGGCGTCGGGGGCGGTCTGGACGACGGCGAAGACGATGCCCTCGTCTTCGGTGGGGGCGAGTTCTTTCTTGGAGTGCTGGTAGAGGGGCGGGGCGAGGGCGCAGATGGCGAGGGAGGCGATGACGACGGCCCACCAGACGTTGAGCACGGCGGCGAGCACTCGTTCGTACAGGCGGCGGAGGCGGTCGAAGAGGCCGTTGACGAAGCGGGTGAAGGCGCCTTCCTTGCCTTCGGCGGGCACCATCCAGGCGCTCATGATGGGGGAGAGGGTGACGGCGACGATGCCGGAGATGACGACGGCCGCGGCCAGGGTGAAGGCGAACTCGCGGAAGAGCATGCCGGTGAGCCCGCTCTGGAAGCCGATGGGGGTGTAGACGGCGGCGAGGGTGATGGTCATGGAGATGACCGGGCCGAAGAGTTCGCGGGCGCCGAGGAGTGCGGCGTCGATGCGCGATTTGCCTTCACGCACGTGGCGTTCGACGTTTTCGACCATGACGATGGCGTCGTCGACGACGAGGCCGACGGAGAGGACGATGGCGAGAATGGTGAGGAGATTAAGGGAGAAGCCGAAGAGGAGCATGGCGATGCACGCGCCGATGAGGGAGACGGGCATGGCCACGAGGGGCACGAGCACGGTTCGCAGCGAGCCCATGAAGAGGAAGACGACCAGCGACACGATGCCCACCGTCTCGATGAGGGTGTGGGTGATCTCGGTGATCGCGTGATCCATGTAGTAGGTGCCGTCGTAGGCGAGGGTCATGGTCACGCCCGCGGGCAGCGTGGGGCGCACCTGCTCGATGCGTTTCTTGAGGAGGGCGGCGACTTCGAGCTCGTTGGCCTTGGGGAGGGGCCACACGGAGAGCCACATGGCGGGCTTGCCGTTGAAGCCGGCCTGGCCGGTGGGCTCTTCACTGCCGAGTTCGACGGTGGCGATGTCCTTGAGGCGCACCATGGTGCCTTCGCGCTCGCGGACGATGAGGTCTTCAAACTCGGCGGTGCTCTTGAGGTCGGTGTCGGTGAGCAGGTCGACCTGGACGTTCTTGCCCTTGGTCTTGCCCACCGAGGCGAGGAAGTTGTTGCGGGCCAGCGCGTCGGAGACCTCGGCCGGGGTGATATCGAGGCTCTCCATCTTGGTGGTGTCGAGCCAGATGCGCATGGCCAGCTCGCGCGGACCTTCGATGCCCACCCGCTGCACGCCTTCGATGGTCTGGAGCTCGGGCTGCACTTCGCGAACGAGGTAGTCGTCCAGCTGCATCAGGCTCAACTGGTCGGTGGTGAAGCTGATGTAGAACGTGGCGTAGGGCTTGTCGGTGCGCTGGATGTCCACCGAGGGGGCTTCGGCGCTGGGGGGCAGCGTACTGCGCACCTGGTTGAGCCGGGCGCTGATTTCGGCGAGCGCGTCGTTGCTGCTGTGGTTGAGGCGGAGGCGCACGGTGACGGTGCTGACGCCGCTGCGGCTGGAGCTTTCGATGTAGTCGATGCCGTCGATCGCGGAGACGACCTTCTCGATGGGTGTGGTGATGAAGCCGCGTACGGTCTCGGCGCTGGCGCCCACGTAGACCGTGGTGATGACGATGGCGCTGGACTCAAGGCGCGGGTATTGGCGCACGGCAAGGGCGTCGATGGAGCGCCAGCCGACGGCGAGGATGATCAGGTTGATCACGATGGCGAGCACCGGCTTTTTGATGAATATGTCGGTGAAGGACTTCACGGGGTGCTCCCTTGCGTCGCGGGCTGGCCGCGGGTGCTCGCCGGCGTGGGCGGGCGGCGATGGTCTGCCGGTGTGGGTGGGATCGTGCGTGGTTATTTCGCGTGGTACGTTGGTGGGGCTTACTTCACAGCTGCGGCGGAGGTCTCTTCACTCTTGCCAGCTTCCGCGCTCTGCTTTTTCTCGGGTTCTTCGGGCGGCTTGTCCATGACGAGGGCGCCATCGCGGAGCTTGAAGGAACCGGCCGCGGCGACGCGTTCGCCGACCTTGAGCCCCTTGGCGACGATCACGTCTTCGCCCGTGGCCTGCCCGAGGGTGACAAATCGCTGATGGGCGACGAGTGATTCGTGGCCATCCTTGTCCTTGTCGGTGGTGATGACGAAGACCGAGTCGCCGAAGGCGGCGCGCCGGATGGCGGTGCTCGGCACGGCCACCAGTTGCTTGGGCTCATCGATCGGCACGCGCACCTGAATCGACATCCCGGGGACCAGATTTCCTTTGGCATTATCAACGACGGCGCGAATTCGCAGGTTGCGTGTGTCGGTGTTCACCGTCGCGTCGATCGCGGCCACGGTGATCTTCACCGGCCCATCCCCCAGCAGCGGCGCATCGGCCATCACCGTCGTGCCCACCTTCACACGCGGCGCATATTCCTGCGGAATGGCGAAGTCGAGGAAGATGGTGTCGGTGAGTTCCTGAAGCTGCACGATGTCGGTGCCTTCCTTCAGGTACTGCCCCTCGTGCACGGTGCGAAGCCCGGCCCGGGCCCGGAAGGGGGCTTTGAGCGTGAGCTTTTCGAGGCGGGCCTGCACCTGGGCGACGTGGGCCGTGGCCTGATCCGCCTCGGCCATCCAGCGAGAGCGATCGGCCTTGGCCGAGTCGAGCTTGGTGCGGGCGCGGTCCAGTTCAACGCCCGCGATGGCCTTGGACTCGATGCCCGCCATGCGGTTGTATTCAATCTCGGCGAGGGCGATTTCCGACTCTGCCTGCGAGAGGTTGGCCTCGGCGATGCGCACCGCGGCTTTGGCGGCGTTAAGGTCGGCCTGTTCGGTGGCGTCGTCCTGACGGAGCACCACCTGGCCTTCCTTGATTTCATCGCCGGAATCGAAGCCTACGAAGCGAACGACGCCGGCGAGTTCGTTGCGCACCGTCACCGAGCGCTTGGCGAAGACGGTGCCGACGATGTCGGCGGTGGGTGTCCACGGCTCTTCGCGGGCCTCGACGATCTGGACGGCTTCCATGGGGACGTAGGCCGCCCCTTCGGCGTGCTTGGAAGCGCCGCTGCGGAGCTTGTAGACCAGCCCGCCGCCGGCGGCCAGAACGCCGACAAGAATAATTCCCGCCACAATTGATGCTCGAGCCATGTTGTTCCTCTCACCGGGTTGCTTTGCGACTCGCTTTGCGCGGCGCCTTGCGGGGCGAAGTGCGTTGAGTCTTGCGTGTTGTTGAGTTCTTCTTCAGTGCGCCGTTGGTGCCTGGTCGATGCGGCTTGGCGGCGGGGGGCAAGAGCTGCTCCAGGGCGTGGCGAATGCGGTCCATTCGGGGTTGATCGACCGGGGCCAGGCCGAGCACCCGGTTGAGCCACAGGCCGTCCATCGCGACGAGGATGGTTTCACCTGCTCCGGGGGGCAGGCCATCGTCCGCGAGCTTTGCACGCAGTTCGTCGTAGACGGCGCGCATGGGGGCGATGAGCCGCGGATTTTGCATGAGGGCGGCGAAGGCCGCGGAGGAGCTTTGGGCGCAGTTATCCGTCCATTCTTCCTTGTCTACCAAGTGGCTGAGGAGGGCGCGGGCCATGCGTCCTGGGCCGGGGGCGGCTTGGTCGAAGGCCTCCATCGCGTGGGCCCGCCATTGCTCGGCGCAGCGGATCACCATCCCCTCCACCAGCCGGTCCTTGCTGGGGAAGTAATGCAGCAGCCCGCCCTTGCTGACCCCTGCCTGTGCCGCCACGGCCTCCAGCGTGAGGCTGGAGATGCCTTGACGCACAACGACCGCCTCGGCGGCGTCCAGCATCCGGTCCATCATCGGGTCGGTCCTCTGAGGTGCATGTGCGGAAGAATACCGTCCGGACGGTCGGAGTCAACGCGCGGGGTGCGACAGGCGGATCCGGATCGGGCCTTTCGCGCCCGAGGGATCCACTTTGTGACCATTCTGGACGATGACCACCTTTCCCGATGCGACTAGCCGGCGTGCCGCCCGCCGCGCTGGCTCCATGAGCTCCTCCCAGCCTGCGGCACGCACCGCCCGCGCCGCTTCGGATGGGCAGATGGTCGCTCCCCCGTCGCGTTTGTCGAGCAGCGCGATGATCGCGGCCTCGAGCTCGCGATCGACCTCGCGCACGCCGCTGCGGCGGCAGGCGTCCGAGCAGTATCGCACGTGCTCCCAATCTCGCTCCCACTTCTTTCGCCACGTGATATCGCGCCCACACACGACACACGGCTTGGTAGGAAGCTCATGAAGCACGAGAATTCTTCGATGTCGATGGTCCGGCGGATGCGGATTGGCTAAGGCCGAGTTTTGGCTTCGAGCTCCGCCCAGCGCTCGAAGAGGGACGCGACCGTCGCTTGTGCCTCTTCCAGCTCGCGGCACGCCTCGGTCATCTCGCGATGGTCGGTCGAGTTGGACGCGGCGTTCACGCGTTTTTCGGCCTTGGCGGCCTGGGCCTCGGCCTCGTGAATCCGCTTCTCAATCGAGTCGAACTCTCGCTGCTCGTTGTAGGTGAGCTTCTTTCGCGAGGGGGCGGGGGTTGCTGCGGCGGTGGGGGCCGGGGTGTTTGCGGCCCTCATTGCCGCTTGCATCGCCTTTTCGGCGGCGATCTGTGCGGCGATCGCCTGATCCAGGTGGGCGTAGATCTTGGCGCCGCCTTTACCGTCGAGTAAAAGAATCTCCGTGGCGAGGCGACCCAGCATGGCCCGGTCGTGGGTGACGAGCACGAGCGCGCCGGGGAAGTCCTCCAGGGCCTCTTCCAGCACCTGCAAGGTGGGGATATCCAGGTCGTTGGTGGGTTCGTCGAGCACCAGCACGTCGGCGGGTTCGAGCATGATCCGGGCGATGTGTACGCGGGCGAGCTCGCCGCCGCTGAGCGACCCGACGGGCTGCGCGAGCTGCTCATCGCGAAACAGGAAGCGTCGCGACCAGCCGGTGATGTGCATGGTCTGGCCCTGAAAGCGCACCTGGTCGCTCACGGGGCAGAGGGCTTCGCTCAGCAGCGTGCTGGGCTCAAAGTCCTGGCGGTGCTGGCTGAAGACGACCACGCGCGGGGCGGGGTCGCAGAGTTTGATAGTGCCGGCGTCGGGCGCAAGCTCGCCGGTGAGGACGCGGATGAGCGTGGTTTTGCCGCTGCCGTTGGGGCCCATGAGGCCCAGGCACCCGCCGGGGCTGAGGGTGATGTCAACGTCGGCGAAGAGTTGCCGGGCGGGATCGCCGAGGGACTTGGCGATGCCTTTGGCGACCACCAGTTTGTTGGTGCGGCGGCCGGTGCCAGAGAAATCGACCTTGGCCCCGTCGGCGCCGGCCGCGGCGTTGCGATCCTTCAGCTCTGCGAGTTCGTCCTGCCGGTCGTACGACGCGAAAATCTTGCTTTTCGACTTGGTGCGGCGTGCCTCGGGCTTGCGGCTCAGCCAATCCAGGTCTTTCTTGACCTGGTTGGAGAGGGCCTGCTCGGCCTTGGCCTGACCTTCGAGGAACTCGCCCTTTCGCCGCAGAAACTCGGTGTAGTTTCCCTGCACGCTCAGCGTTCCCTGCGGGTAGGCGCGGCTCAGTTCCACCACACGAGTGGCGACGTTCTCCAAGAACACCCGGTCGTGGGTCACGAAGATGGACGCGAAGGTACGTCCGCCCGCGATTGGCTTGAGCAGGAGCTCCTCCAGCCACTCGATGCCTTCCAAGTCGAGGTGGTTGGTGGGTTCGTCGAGCAGCAGCAGGTCGGGCTCGCCTCCACATTGGGCTAGGCCTCGGGCGATGGAGAGGCGCTTGCGCCACCCGCCGGAGAGGGCCGCTGCGGGGGTCGACGCGTGCGCTTCGTCAAAACCGATTCGCGAGAGGATCATCTCGGCGAGAATCTCGGCTTCGTGGAGATCGTGGACGCCCGCGGCCAGCCCGCCGTGCATCGCCCCGGCCGTCACCACCGCGCGGGGCGTGTTGGCGGGGTCATCGCCAAAGAGGTCGTACTGGGGCACATACACCACGCGTGCGCCCTTGGAGGTCGTCACCGTGCCAGCGTCGGGGGCGTGCTCGCCCGCGTCGCCATCGATGCGTGCCAGGAGCTTCAGCAGCGTGCTCTTGCCCGCGCCGTTGGGCCCGATGAGCCCGATGCGCTCGCCCTCGTCGATGCTGAAGGTGACGCCCTGAAAGAGCGCGCGGAGGCCGTGGGTCTTGGAAATGGATTGGGCGGTGAGCAGCACAGGGCGGGAGGGTATGCGCCGGGTGAGGTGACACGGCTTCTCGTTGCAAGCGGCTCACACCCGGAGCTTCGCCAAGCCTCAGCTTCGGAGTCAACGCGTGTGCCCCGGGGGCGTGCAGCGACGCGCGGCTCGTGGGTCAGCGGATGCACAAACCATTGTTTTACTTCGCAGACCTCTGCCTCGCCATCTGTGCTTTGATCATTTTCCGAATCTGCGCCGCCTGAGCTTTCATGCCCGGCACGCTGTTCAGGTCGGCGTCGATGGCGGTGAACCACTGCGTGTTCGCGTAGGTATAGCCATCGTCGGTGAGGTGTTTTTCCAGGTCCGGCAGGTGCCCCGCGCCGTAGAAGAGCGCGATGGACCTGGGGGCGGGGGTTTCCTGGCTGGCGGCCGCCAGGTCCTTCAGCACTTCCTGGTTGCGGTCCTGCACGATCACCTTCATCAGCGTGTCCATGCCTTTAGCCTGCTTGCCGGCCATGCTCATCATGTCGTCAGCGTGGGCCAGCACCTCGACCATCATGACTTTCACGGTCAGCGACAGTTCCTGATTGTGCTCGACAAAGCCGAGCATGAAGCCCAGCACCTTGGACGCGAACGAAGAACCGTCGAGCATCTTGAAGAGTGCATCGCCGGATGCTCCGGATTCTTCGAGCTTCTTTTCGACTTCGTCGATGGAGAGGTCGCTGTTTCGCCAGGTGGGGTGGGTGTAGTCGATAGCCGCGAGCTGGAACTTCAGGCCCATGGCGCGGGCGAGCTTGGTTTGAATGCCTTCGCCGGCGCCTTCCTGCTCCTTGTCGGTCAGCGGCGCTTGCGCGGAGAAGAGGATGTCGGCCGCGGCCCCATCGCCGCCGGGCTGGCCGTCGCTCCCCAGGCTCACGATGTCGAACTTGGTTGGTGTGGCCGCGTCGAGTTTGAGTTGCTGCAGGTGGCCCCACGCGTCGGTGGTCGCGGCTTTGCCGAGGCGTGCGATGCTGCCGTGCAGGGGTGCAAGGACGTCTTCAAAGGTGGCGGGTAGGGCGTTCTTGTCAGCGCGATAGCGGGAGATGAGTACAGCGAGGAGGCGCTGACGCTGGGTGGTGGTTTTCACCTTGGCGGCATCGTCGCCCGGGGCGGCCGCGCCCGAGCCCGAGGGCTTCACGCCTTCAAACAGCACGAGGCTTTGGGCGTCGAGAAACTTTTGTAGCTCGTCGTAGTAGGCCTGATCGCCGATGTGGACGACGCCGACCAGTTGGACATCGGGCGCGCCGGGCTTGCTGAGCGTGCGGACGGCGACATCCAGCTTGAGGTGCGCGCCGTCGTCGGAGTCGGTGACGCGGATGTACTTGCTTTCGGCGTCGCTCTCCGGGGCGGCTTGAGGCGTCTGGGCTTGTGGCGCGGCATCCTGTTGGGCGAGGGCTCCGGGCGCCCACACCCCTCCGACCAACGCGAGCCACGAAACGAGCCCAAAGATCCGGTTGCCGCGAGCCATCATCGCATCCTTTCTGAACACCGAACGCACGCCGACTCGCCGCTTCGAGCGAAGCGGACCACCATGAGGTGGGATTCCGGCCTCGCCGGTTTCGCAACTTGAGTTGAGCCGATACCCGCCTATCATCTCGACCCCGCCGGCGGCCCCGGCGGCCAAAGGCCCGGAGCATCGCGATGAAAGACACGATTCACCCCAAGTATTACCCCAACTGCAAGGTGTACCACAACGGCCAAGTCGTCATGGAAGTCGGCGCGACCGTGCCGTCCATGCACGTGGAAGTGTGGTCCGGCTCGCATCCGTTCTTCACGGGCAAGCAGACGTTTGTGGATGCCGCGGGTCGCGTGGAGAAGTTCCAGCGCAAGTACGCCGGCAAC
>JBAZUW010000121.1:0-10831 GCA_041661205.1 Phycisphaerales bacterium | reverse complement strand
GTCAACGACCGTGATTCATCCTGGGAGAGTGATCCCCTCGTGCCCGACGTGGGCCTGAGCACGGTCAAGCTCACCCTCGCAACCTCCGACGGTGTGACGCTCAACGCGGCGAGCTGGCGCGTGGAGTTCTCCGGCAGCTCCTCGCGCCCCGCGGTGGGCGTGGTGCTGGTCGGCGACATGGGAAAAGAGACCTACCGGGTCGACCTCCCCTCACGCGGTACCCGGGCAATCGTGACGAACAGCGCAACCCCGCCGCAAGGGATCGAGCCGCTGGATCTGGACGCCGCCGGCAAAGGGGAGACGCCGTGGTAAGGCCTTCTCCTCTCGCGCGACGCGGGTTCCTCCTGGTCGACGTCCTGGTCGCCGTGGTGCTGCTGGGCGCGGCCCTGGCGGTCATGCTGTCCCTCACCGGGCGCGCCCTTTCGGCCCAGCGCCAAGGCGAGAACCTCCAGATCGCCGCGATGCTCATCGATGAGAAGCTCAATCTCGTTCTCGCCCGCGGGCCGGACAACTACGCCTCTCGCTTCAGCGAGGTCGATGGCCCCTGCGATGCGCCGTACCAGAACTTTCACTACACCCTCACGCTCACCGGCGGCACCGGGGGCGACCCCTACTCCGTGACCTGCACCGTCACCTGGCGCGAGTCGGGGCTTGACCGTTCCGAATCCGTCGAAACCCGCATCGCCCCGCGCCTGGGTGACGACCCGGATCCGGAACGCCGGCCCGAAGAATCCGTGCAGCGCCTCTCCGGGGGTGCTTCGTGAACCTCGCACGCCGCCGCGGCTTCACGGTTGTCGAGCTGATCGTCGCCGCGCTGGTGGGGTCGCTGGTGGCCGGCGCCACGGTCACGTCTGTCTCTCGCCTGCTGCAAGTGCGGCGTGTGTCGGCGGATCGCCAGGCCGCCTTCGCGCGGGCGGATGCGGCCGCCGCTCAAATCGCGATCGATCTCGAGTCCGTCTCGCGCGACGCATCGCTGAAATACGCAAAGGTCAGCATCACCCCCGGGGGCGGCAGCGACCGGCATAGCGATGAACTGCTGCTCCTCACGACATCCCTCCGCCCCGCGCGGGGCGAAGATGGCAGCCCCGAAGGCCAGGAATACGAAGTGCAGTTCCGGCTGGCCCCCGGCGAGGGCGGCGGGCCGGGCAGCATCTGGCGGCGCGTGGATCCCGGCCTGGATGAGTACCTCGACGCGGGGGGTGTAGCAGCAGTCATCGCGCCCGGCGCGGTCTCCCTGTCGTTCGAGGCCTACGACGGTTCCGATTGGTTCACCGATTGGAACTCTGATTCCGACGGCATGCCGCACGCGGTGCGGGTCGTGGTCATCGGCGCGTCCGACGATGGAAAAACGCTCGCCACCGTGCGCCGCGTCGTCGCGATCGATCGCGTGCCACTGCCCCCGCCGGCGACGGAAACGACAACCGGCTCCAGCACCAGCGCGGCCACCGGCACCACCTCCAGCAGCGGGGGTGGGCGATGAGGCCCCTCGTTTTTTCGCGAGCGACTCTGAAAGTGAGCCGCCGCCGCGCCTTCGCGACGGTGATGGTCTTTTCAACCATCATCATCGCCTCGGTCATCGTCACCGTGCTGCAGGCCTCGGCTCTGGGCCAGGCGACGCTCGGCCGCGAAGCCCTGGCCCGGACCCGCGCCTACTGGGCGGCCCGCGCCGGGGTCGAGAGCACGATCGCGCGCCTCGAATACGACACCCAGAACGACGACCACAGCAGCGCCTACACCGTGACCGACGACATGGCCGCCGTGGCGATCGGAACCATGAACGGCGCCAGCTTTCACGTGATGCACAGCGATGCCGGCAACGTGGTAGACGGCCCCGCCGACGCCCACGCCAAGCTCAACATCAACTCCGTGACGAAGGACCAACTCCTGCTGCTGGAGCCCTTCATGGCCGAGGACACCGCCGACTCCATCCTCGACTGGATCGACACCGACGAAGACGTGCGCCCGCTGGGGGCCGAACTCGGCTACTACCAAAGCCTGCCCCACCCGTACGAGCCCCGCAACGGCCCAATGCGATCGATCACGGAGCTCGAGCTGGTGGCCGGCGCCGACCCGCGCGACGTTCGCGGCGAAGATTGGAACCTCAACGGCGTCCTCGACGCGAACGAAAACGACGGCAACGCCAGCTATCCCTCCGACAACTCCAATGGTGTGCTGGATGCGGGGTGGTCGGGCTTGCTGACCGCATCCAGCCGCGAGGGGACCCTCTCCAACTCCGGCCAGGAACGCCTGGACCTGTCAAGCACCGACGAAGGCACATTGTCCACGCGTCTGACTGTGAGCCGCGATCAGGCCAAGGCGATTCTCGACTACGTTGCGGCTGTGCCGCGTGCGACCCTCGCCAACTTCATCACGACAGACCTGAACACGCTCGCCGCGCAGGCAGACGCGGCCACCGGGTCCGCAGGCGGCGGGCGGGGCGCCACCCAGCGGGCACGCGTCCCCGCCCTGACGACCACCCAGCTCGGGGCGCTGCTGGACGAAGCAACCATCGGCCCCCCGGTGGCCGGGCCGGGCAAGCTGAACATCAACAGCTGCAGCGCGGATACCTTGCAGTACATCCCGCAGCTTGATGCGGAGACGGCGGACGCGATCATCGCGGAGAGATCAAGCCGCGCGATGGGGTTCACGGGGCTGGCGGATCTGTTGAGCGTGCCGAACATCAGCCGGCGACAACTGGCAACGATCTACACACTCCTGGGGATTCGCTCCAACGTGTATGTGGTGACAAGCCGCGGGCGGGATGACCACACGGGCATCGAGGTGGAAATCGTGGCGACGGTGGACCGTTCTACATTGCCGGTGGTGATCCAGGAGGTACGTGTTCGATGAAGGCCAGGAAGGCACGGAACGGCGTGGTCGCGGCGGTGCACGAACAGCATGGAAAGCTCGTCGCGCTCGTCATGCGCGATGGCGGCGGCGAAAGGCGCCCCGTGGACACCGTGGAGTGTGCCGCCGGCGCCACCGGCGAGCTCACCACATGGCTCGCCGCCCGCGGCGTCACGCGCCTCGTGCGGATCACCCCGCTCCGCGAATCACTCTGCAAAACCGCAGCGCTCGCGGCCGTCAATGACGAGGCGGCCCTCTCGCAGAGCATCGCCCTGATGGCCGAGGGCGCGCTGCCCGTAGGGGTCTACCCCTGGCGGCGCGCCGGGGCACCCCTGCACACGAACGTCGGCGGCGCGATCCTCACCGCCTGGCTGCGCCGCGTAGTGACAGAATCTCTCACCGACCTGCCCGAGACGTGGATCACGCCGCACGGCGCCCTCGCCGCGATCTGGGATGGAAAGGGCCTCGCGCTCTACTCCGATCGCAAAGAAGGAGCCGCGGCGATTTTGATGGCGACCCCCGCGGGCGCTGTGGCCCGGCTCGCGGTCGAAAGCCCCGCAGAAGCCAACGCATGGGGCCGGGCGCTGGCGGGGGTAGTCGCAGAGACGGCACACGCCGCCGGCGCGAACGTCGCAGAAGCCACCACCTTGCGCGAAGGACTGGTCCTCGACGCCGGAAGCATCGCGCGCTTGCGTGACGAAGTGCCCGGCGCCAGCGACAGCGAGCCCTGGCTCAACACCTTCGGCTTGTGCGCCGGCGCTCTCTTGGCAGCCACCTCGCGCCGGGAATCCGTCCGCGCTCTGGCCAACCTGCACGGGGCTCAGCCCCCTCGCGAGCGCTCGCCCGCCGAGGTCGTGATCGAGTGGCTGCTGAACCCGGTGAACGCGTGGATGCTTGCCGCGGCTTGCATCGTGCTCGCCGTGACGCTCCCCTGGACCTTCGCCTACGGGCGCCAAAAAGTGCTCCAGTCCCGCGCAGCAAAGTTCGAGAAGTTCAACGGTGGCGTCGGCGACATCGAGATGAAGGGCGCCCTCTACTCACAGCTCGATCGCTCCCGCTGGCCCATGACCAAGCTCCTCACCGACATCTCGCGCGCGGCTCCCGAAGGGATCACCGCGATCAACCTGCGGCTCGCAAACGGCCAACCCCTCAACCTCCACGGCAGCGCCCGCACGCCCGATCTGGTCAACGAGTTTCAGGCTCGCCTCACCAAAACCAAAGTCTTCGGCAAGGTGACAGTGGGGCGTGTCGAAGCCAAGGGTGACGGCGTGGAGTTTGACCTGGCCGCCGACGTGGTGCAGCCCAACCTGCCCGTGACCGGCGCCGATGACTTCGCGACCCCCGGCAAGACGCTTGCCGAGCGCCTCTACGGCGCGGGGGCGAGCAACACCGCCGTCGCGGCCAAGCCCGAAGGGTCCGATTCGCGACCCGGGCGCCGCGAGCGCGATTCCAATCGCGACCGGGAGACGGAAACAACAGCGTCCAAAGACGCGGGCTCCGGGCCGCCACCCCCGGTGTCGGACGCGGAGATCGCAAAGATGTCGCGAGTCGAGGCGGTGAAGGGGTGGACGAGCCGCCGGGCGTACGTGCAGAAGAACCCCGGCTTGGAAGCGGCGGTGAAGGATCGCTTGCAAGACGAAGAACAGAAAATGCGGGCGCACTCCGACGCTTTGAAGGGAGCCAAGTAAATGGCCGCCCTCCTCGCCAAAATCTCTTCGCTCCCCCGCGCCGCCAAGTGGGCGGTCATCGCCCTCATCGGCATCGGCGTCTACTTCGTCATCATCGAGCCCACGCTCGGCGCCATCAACTCCGCCAACGCGCGGGGCGACGCCAGCGAGGCGGCTCTCGACCGCTTCGAACAAGGCGGCCAAGCCGTGAAGGACGCGGGCGACGCCTGGGCACTGGGGGTTCGCCGCTTCGGCGAGGTGGAGTATCCGGGCAGCCCCGACAGCCGCCCCCTCGACTTTGACCGCGCCGTCGACGCGGTCCTCAAGAAGCACAACATCGTGGGGCACACCAGCACCACCAAGAACGCCCCGATGGGCGCCGGCCCCCTGGTGAACAACGCCGGGCCCGACAAGCGGGTCGAGCGCGTGATCAAGACGCTTGACCTCACCGCCGATCCCGAAGTGGTCGGTGCCGTCATCGCCGACCTGGAAGCAACCCCGGTGGTCTCCACCGTCTCGTCGATCACGCTCCGCCAGCCTGACGCCCGCGACAAGACCACGCGCGCGATCAGCGCGTCGATCACGCTCGAAGCATGGACGATCGCCAAAAAGGACAAGGGCCGATGAGCGACTCCATGAATGCCATTCGCGACGGCGTGCGCCGCCTCGGCCTGGGGGCCTGGGTCGCGCTCTTCGCTGTTGTCCTCGCGCTGCTGGCCCCGGCCAACCCGGCGCTCCGGTTTGTGAAGTCGCTCTTCACGCCAAACCCCCCCGCCCCAAGCCAGCCGGGTGACCCGAAGAAAAACGCGGAACAGCGGGCCGCGGAGTTCGCCGCCATGCTCGCGCAGTTCGATGGCCGCAGCCTTATGCGCACCCCCGCCCCGCCCGCAACCGCCGACGCAACCAAGCCCACCGAAGACCCGGACAAGCCCCCGCCCCCTCCCACCAGCTACGGCGGCCCTCCCATCATCGCCATGATCAACGGCGACGTCTGGTTCGCCAATGGCACGATCCTCAACTCGTCCGACGACGCGAAGGACGACCTCAAGGTGGTCAAGACCAACCCGCCGTGGGACGCCACCGTCACCTGGAAGGGCGTGGAGTTCAAGGTCGAACTCTTCGCCCGCAGCCAGGTCGTCTACAAGGAGGCGGCCGACACCGACACCACGCCCCGCGTCGAGGCGGCCCCCTTCGACCCCGCCCCCGAAAAGCCCCCGCCGAAAAAGGAAGAGCCCAAGAAGGACGAACCACCGCCGCCCCCGCCGCGGGATGGCCCCGGACCGTCCGGCAACCCCAGCGGCACACCAGGGGGCGGCCGATGAACGCTGATTCTCAACCACACAGTTCTGAAGTTCGCAGCACACTTCGCGCGTCGGTTTGCGAGTTCGGCGAATCGCGGGAGAGCACATTGACCAAAGCGCCACACAACGTTGTTCAAGTTCGGTTTGCCCGCCGCGCGGCCAGCGTGGTGGCCGTCGCCGCGCTCTTCGCCTGCGCCGGCCTCGCCCTGGCCTGGCAAGATCAGCCCGGGCCGCCCCCGGCGCCGACGCCCGCGGAACCGGCAAAGCCCGAGTCGCAGCCTGATACAAAACCCGACACAAAGCCCGAGCCCAAGCCCGCCGAGGTCGCCCCGCCGACGCATCCGGGCCTCAACGGCCGCCGCGTGGTTTCGGGCGAGCCGACCGTGCTGGCCTTCAAGCAGGTCACCGTCGAAAAACTCCTTGATTTCATCGTCAAAGCCACCGGCAAAGTCGTGCTCCCCCAGCAGGACGTGCTCAACAAAAAGATCACGGTGGTGAACGACCAGCCGATCCCGCGCGAGCAGGCGCTGGACCTGGTCTTCCTCGCCCTCTCGCAGAACGGCGTCGGCGTCGTCGAATCCGACACGACCATCACGCTGCGGGTCATCGAAGAGGTGAACAAGCAGGATGTGCCGGTGATCCCGCCCGACGTGAGCGTGCTGGACCGCCAGGACATGGGCACCCTCATCCAGAAGGTCTTCGCGCTCAAGCACTCCACCGCCAAGAGCATCGGCGACATCATCAAGGATGTCCTGCCGGATTACTCCAAGCCCAGCGTCGACGAAGAGTCGAACCAGATCGCGGTCATCGGCCCGGTCTCGCTCGTTCAGCGGGTGGAGCGTCTCATCACCTCGCTGGATCGCCCCAGCGCCGGAGCCCTGCAGGCCGCCACCTTTCAGCTCAAGTACGCCGACGCCGACGCCATCAAGACCAACATCGAAGAACTCTACAGCGGCGGGGGCACCACCTCGTCGAACAACAACAACAATCGCAATCGTGGCCGCAACAACCAGGGCGGCAACCAGGGGCAGCGGTTCAACTTCTTCGGTGGCGGCAACAACGGCGACCAGGCCACCACCGCCACCTCCGACGAAGTTCGCGTCTCCGCCAACACCCAGCAAAACTCCGTCACCGTCGTCGCCGATCCCGCCATCCTGGAACAGATCCGCGATCAGATCACCAACCACTGGGACCTCGCCCTCCCAGAAGAAGCCGTGGTCCCCAGAACCTACGACCTCAAGAACAGCGACCCCATCAAGATCCGCGATCTTCTCGAAGGGCTCTTCGGCAAGGCGAGCGCCACCGCCGGCGTCGGCAACGCCGGGGGCGGGGGCGGCGGGGGCCAGAACCGGGCCGCCACTTCTTCCAGCAGCGGCTCCAGCCAGGGTGTCGGCCGCCTCGCCGGCCAGTTCTCCTTCCAGGCCCTGCCCGACGCCGGGCGCCTCGTCGTCGTCAGCAAGTCGGTCGACAACCTCGCGGTGATCGACAAGATCATCGAAGACCTGGACCAGCCGCAAACCATCGGCCTGCCCGCCTTTGTCGAGCTCAAGCACGCCAGCGCCGAAGATCTCGCCGAGCAAATCAACGCCCTGCTCAGCCAGGACGGCACACTGGCCCAGGTCAAGCGTGCCGCCGAAGGCTTGTCCGCGGGCAGCCCGAACATCAGCCCCTTCTCTGCAAGCCAGACCTCAACCACCTCCACCACCCCGACCAACGCCGACACCGGCAGCACCTCCGAGTTCCTCGCCTTCTGGTGGCAGCGCTCTCGCCCGCCCACCGATCGGCACCTGAGCTCCAACCTCATCGGCCAGCTCCGCGTCGTTCCCGTCTGGCGTCAGAACGCGCTGCTCGTTGTGGCCCCCCCGGAGTACAAGCAATCGGTCGTGAGCATGATCGAGACCCTCGACAAGCCCGGCCGCCAGGTGCTTATCTCCGCGATCGTGGCCGAAATCTCCGCCGACGATTCGCTGAGCCTGGGCCTGCGCTGGGGCAGCCAGAACCTGACCCCCGGCATCAGTGGCGACAATGCCCTGAGCCTCACCTCTTCGGTGGCCAACACCAAGAACAACCTGATCCCCAGCTTGTTCGACACCTCCGTCCTCAACGTCAACGTCAACATCAACGCCCTCCTCCAGGCCCTCGCGCAGAAGCAGGCCGTCTCGATCCTGAGCCAGCCCAAAGTCTTCACCAGCGACAACCAGGAGACCTCCTTCTTCGACGGGCAGGACGTGCAGGTGCCCACCAGCTCCAACACCTCCAGCAACGGCCTGGTGACGCAAACCTTTGACTACCGCGCCGTGGGCTTGCAGCTCCGCGCCCGCCCCCGCATCACCGTCAAGGGCGATGTGGACCTGAGCGTTGATGTCCAGTTGTCGTCCATCTCCCCCGCGACGGGCCCGAGCAGCAGCTTCATCTTCGACCGCCGCCAAACCACCACGCAGCTCATCGTGCGCGATGGCCAGACGGTGGTGATCTCCGGCCTTCTGCGCAAGGAAGTCACCGACATCGTGCGCAAGGTGCCGATTCTCGGAGACATTCCGCTGCTCGACTGGATCTTCAAGAGCCAGGACAAAGAAACCCGCAACACCGAGCTCCTGATCTTCATCACGCCCATCGTCGTGAACAACACCGACTCGATGGACCCCGCCAACGAGCCCTACCGCCGCCGGCTCGAATACCTCAAGAAGGAACTCCAAGCCCCCGACGAGCCCCTTCCCCCGGCCCCCCCCGGCAAAGCGGCCGATGCCCCCGCCCAGGAGCCCGCCAAGTGATTCTCGCGCCACGAGCGCTGTCACTCCTCGCGTGCGCCGCGCTGGCCGCCGGCCTGGCCTCGTGCGTCGTGGAGCGCACCCCGGCGCCGGGCGTGCCGGTGCCCAAGGCCTCGGACGTCAAGCTGCCGGATTCGCCCGTCGCCACCCGCGCGCAGGCCCCGGTGGTCAACGCATCCATCCGTCTCAACATGGAGACACTCGGCACGGTCGTCTACGACGGCCAGGCCCTGCCCCTGGTCTCGCCGGATGGTCGCTGGCTGGCAGTGCAGGCCGGCGACCCGCCGGACTGGGCGACCATCCTCGCCGAAGACGGCGCCCAGCCCCCCAACCGCAGCACCATCACCATCTTCGACGCCTCTTCCGGGCCGCTCAAGCCCACCTCCGGCGCCACGCTGCTGCCCCCGGGCCTCATGCTCGGGCGCGCCGCCGACACCTCCGGATTCCTCGTCGAAGCCCCCCAGCGCGACGGCCAGCGCTGGATCGGCAAAGTCTCCTGGGCCAGTGGCCGTCTGGATTGGCTCGTCAAAGACAAGAACATCAACGCCCACGCCACGCTCACCAGCGACGGCACACTGCTCTATACCACGCGAAAGGTGGGCGAGGCGGCACGCTCCCTCTGCATGCTCTCCAGCGCCGGCGCCGACACCCGCACCGCCACCGACGCTTCCTACGCCTACCCGCTGGTGGGCGACGACCCCGCCATCATTTTCGTTCCGCGCCAAAACAAAGACGGTACCGAGCTCGAAGGCATCCGCCTCTCCAACGAAGGCAAGCTCGCGCCTGTGAAGTTTGGCGCCTCCATCTACCGCCGTGCCCTCAGCGCCTCCGGTGACGTGCTGCTGGCCCACCAGATGGCCATCACCTCTCCCGGGGCGCTTCCCAGCCGAAGTGCCGCCAACCGCGCCAGCGTCGTCGCGCCGCTGGTCTGCCTCAGCCCCCGCCACGCCTGGATGGGCGCGTTCAACGCCGAACTCGGCGCGTTCGAGCCGCTGGTACCCCGGTCGGTGGCCGCCGTCGCATCGCCCGACCCAACCCAGCCCGGCTACTTCTGTGCGCTGCAGGATTCGCTGGTCTTCGTGCCGCTGTCGTGGAAACTCGGCGTGCCCCCCGCGAACATTCTGAGCGAGCCGTTCGTCCCCCGCGCGGTGCTGGGGCCCGATCCGGCCATCGTCCTCTTCGGCCCGGTACGAGGCTCGCCCGACAAGCTCGAAATCCTCAAGCTGCACCTGAGTGAAGCGCTATCCAAGTAATCACCCGGTTTTGACGAGTCTTCCGATGCGGCTCGGTGGCGCGGCTTCCTACCCTCTGCCGACGTGCGACCGAGCGACCCAACCCAGCCTCAAAGCCCGCTTCCTTCAGCCGCCGAACTCGAGCATCGCCTCGCTGCCTGCCTGCTGGTCGACGCCAAACGCCTGCGCGAACGCTTGCGGGCCCTCCAGCGCCTCCCCTCGCCCGATGTGGACGCAATCCTCCGCCTCGAAACCCAAATCGCGCACGCCAGCACCCGCGCCGCCCGACGCCGCGCCCTCGTCCCCCGCATCGACTACCCCGCCGACCTGCCCGTCAGCCAGCGCCGCGAGGAGATCGCCGCCGCGATCCAGGCGCACCAGGTCATCGTCGTTTGCGGCGAGACCGGTTCGGGCAAAACCACCCAGCTCCCCAAGCTCTGCCTCGAACTCGGTCGGGGCATCCGCGGCCAAATCGGCCACACCCAGCCCCGGCGCATCGCCGCCCGCGCCGTCGCCGCCCGCGTCGCCGAAGAACTCCACGCCAACGCCCCGATCGTCGGCTACAAAGTCCGCTTCGGCGATCACACGTCGCCCGACACGCTCGTGAAGCTCATGACCGACGGCATCCTGCTCGCCGAGACGCAGGGGGACCACGACCTTGACGCCTACGACACCATCATCATCGACGAAGCCCACGAGCGCAGCCTGAACATCGACTTCCTGCTCGGCTACGTGAAAACCCTGCTGCCCCGCCGGCCCGATCTCAAAGTCATCATCACCAGCGCCACCATCGACCCGCAGCGCTTCTCAAAGCACTTCAACGACGCTCCGATCATCATGGTCTCCGGCCGTGCCTACCCGGTGGAGGTCATCCACCGCGCCCCCGGCGAAGAAAACCTCGACGAGCGCGACGAGAGCATGCAGCGCCACATCGTCGCCGCCGTCGACGAAGCCGCCAGCTATGGCGATGGCGACATCCTTCTCTTCCTCAGCGGCGAGCGCGAAATCCGCGAGAC
>JBAZUW010000120.1:0-11105 GCA_041661205.1 Phycisphaerales bacterium | reverse complement strand
TGGCGGCGCTGGGCGTGCCGGGGCTGGGCGAGGCACAAGCCGCGGAGCTTGCGAAGAGTTTTCCGGGTCTGCCCCATCGCTTGCAACTGGTAGGTTTGGTTCGCGGCGTTCCGTGCTACAACGACTCCAAGGCCACCACGCCCGAGGCAACGCTGCTGGCGGTGAAGGCCATGCACGAGAGCGGCTTGCGGGTTCACTTGATCGCGGGTGGCTACGACAAGCACTCAGACCTTGCTCCCGTGGCGGCACTCGCGGGCGAGCTGGCGGGGTTGTACACCATCGGCGCGACCGGGCCGGCCATCGCAACGGCTGCGGGAGGAAGCGCGCAGGAGTGCGGCACGGTTGCGGCGGCGACGGCGGCGGCGCTGGCGAGCGCCAAGCCGGGCGAGGCGGTGCTGATGAGCCCCGCGTGCGCCTCGTGGGATCAGTTCGACAACTATGAACAGCGCGGCGAGCTCTTCGCGGCCCTGATCAAGCAGGCCGGAGGTGAGGCATGAGCGACTCCCGCGCCAAGCGAGTTTCTCTCTGGGTGGCCCGGCGGTCCCCGCCGGGTGCTGGGGTGGCCCGGCGGTCCCCGCTGGGATTGCTGGTCGCAGCGATCATCTCCGTGGCGTTGCTGGCCGCGTGCGCCGGGACGGACCATGCCAAGCCGCCGTCGCCGAGCCCGAGCAATGAAGGACGGGTAGGCACAGGCGGGACGCCTGTGCCGCGAGATGGGGTGGAGGTTGCGACGCCGCCGACCGCCCCCACGCCGCCCGCCGCCGCAGCTGCGCCACCTGCCGCCCCCGCGCCGCCGGAGCCGGTGCCGCAAGTCGCCGCGGCTTCGCTCCGCGAGGTCTTCCCCCACGTCCGAGTGGACGCCAAAGCCGGCGTGCTCGAGTTCGACGCCATCGTCTCCATCGACGCGCACGACCCGAAGAAACCCAGCGTGTATCTCGAAACACTCGCGTGCATTGCAGACAGCAAGGAGTACGAGTCTTTGGTAGTGACGAAGGCCAAGCCCAGCCACGTGCACGCCGCGTTGCTGCTCATGGGCCTGAGTCCGGGCACGCCGGGGCGCTGGGTGTGGCAGGGCGACGCCATTCGCGGCATCCCGCCCAAGGGCCCGCGGGTGAAGGTGCGGATGGTGGTGAGCGGGCGCGAAACCCCTCCGGGCGAGTGGGTGCGCGACCTCACCACCAACACGCGGATGTCGGATCTTCAAGATGGAGACGAGTTCGTCTTCGCCGGCTCTGTGATGGCGGGTGCCGCCGACAAGGCCCACTACAAGGCCGATGTCGAGGGGTGCCTGGTGGGCCTCACCACGTTCGGCTCAGAGACGATCGCGTGGACGCGCATGTCAAACCCCGAGTCGGGAACTGAAGCGCCCCACTGGGTCGCCGACCCGTCCCTACCCAACTTCGGCGAACCCGTCGTCGTTCGCGTTGTGCGACTTGATGATGCGAAGTAAGCCGCGAACCGGCTTCACTCGCTGCGAAGCTCAATGTTGCGGGGCGTCTTGTCGTCCGCGCTCGGAATGATCACCTTCACGTGCACCGTTCGCCCGGTGAGCAGGCCGCTGGAGATCAGCCTGCGGGCCGCCTCCGCCGGCGTCGTGACGGCAACGTCGTTCACCGTAACAACCTGCTGCCCGGCCGCCAACCCGGCGGCGGACGCGTAACTTCCCGGCACCACGAACGCCACGACCACCGCGTCCCCCTCGGTACCCAGCACCACCTTGAACTCTTCGCGAAGCGTTCTCAGGTACTGATCGTCAATCACTTCCGAAGGCATCGCCTGCAGCACCACCTGCAGGTCCAGCGGCTCGCCATCGCGGAACACCTTCAAGTTCACCGAGGTTCCGGGCTTCGTCGACGCCACCAGCGCCCGCAGCACCTCGCTGCTGGTCACGCTCTGCCCGTCGATCGCAGAGATGATGTCATCGGTCACCATGCCCGCTTTTTCCGCCGGGCCTCCGGAAGCAACCCGCCCCACCCGCACGCCCGGCGGCTGGCCGGCCCCCGTCGGCACCCCCTCCTGCCCCGCAAACGAGATCCCCAGATAGCCACTCTCGATCGGCCCGCCCGCGATGATCTGCGGCACGCGGTCTTCGATGATGCCCAGCGGAATCGCGAACGAAATGCCCGCCGACTGTCCCTGCGACGAACCCTTGGTGTTTTCGGCGGTGGCGATGGCGACGTTCATGCCGACGAGCCGGCCGTGAATGTCGACCAAAGGCCCGCCGGAGTTGCCGGGGTTGACCGCGGCATCGGTCTGAATGAAATTGGAAAAGCCCGCGAAGCCCATCGCGGTGCGGGCGGTACGGCCAAGGCCCGAGACGATTCCTTCGGACATGCTGAACTTGAACTCGAAGGGCGAGCCGAAGGCGAAAACGCGATCGCCCTTGGCGACGCGCTCGCCGGTGGCACGCCGGATGGGGATCAGCGGCACATCCGGGTCCACGTGGATCACCGCGACGTCGGTGGCGGGGTCGAGCCCCACCAGCGAGGCGTGCAGCACGCGGCCATCGGAAAACTGCGCGAGGATGGTCTTGGCCCCGGCCACCACGTGGGCGTTGGTGACGAGGTTGCCCTGCTCGTCATAGACCCAGCCCGAGCCGGAGGCCGAGCGGAAGGGCTCATCGCGGCTGAGCTCTCCGACCACCGCCAAGTGCACCACGCTGGGCTCGGTGGCCGTGGCCACAGCGCGCACGGCGCGGTTCAGGCGTTCCAGAATGTCGTCGGAGTCGGTGGCCTGCTGGGCAAGGCGGACGGTGGCGCGAGTTTGCTCGGCATTCAGCCGACGCACCGCCTGCGGGGCGACCACGAGAACCAGGGCGACGCACAGCAGTACGACGAACGCGGGCCCGAACGACACGATTCGACGCATGGGTCACTTCCGGGGTCGGGCCGAAGGGCGAGGCAGGGCGGGGCGGTCACGGCCGCCGCGGAAACTATCGGCTCTCGCCGATACGCGGGTGAGAGGGTTTCGGTTCGGCAGTTGGGCGGGATTCAGTCTGGGGAGCCTCGTCGAGCATTTTGTAGCGGTGCCCGCCGATGCGGCGCTCGGCCACCCGGCGCACCCACTCTTCGCCGGCTTGCTTGAAGGCTTCGCCGAGCTTGGCCACCGGTTCGGCAAAGCGGGGCGGGGTGTCGGTCATGCCGACAAGGTCTTGCAGCACCAGCACCTGGCCGTGGCAGTCGGTGCCCGCGCCGATGCCGATCAGGGGCACCGTGGTTGAGGCCATGATCTCGCGGGTGACTTCTTCTGGCACGGCTTCGACCAGGAGCATGATCGCGCCGGCGGCTTCGAGGGCGACGGCGTCATCCACGACTTTCTTGGCTTCAGCACGCGTGCGGCCCGCACTTGAATAGCCGCCGGTGAGGGCCACGCTCTGCGGCTTGCTGCCCACATGCCCGCACACGGGGATTCCCGCGCGAGCGAGCTGCCGAACCAAGCCGGAAAAAGAAGCGTCGAGCTCGAGCTTGATGACGTCGGCCAGACCCTCGGTGAGATATCGCCCGGCATTGCGGATCGCCTCGGCCTCGCTCACCTGGTACGACATGAAGGGCATGTCACCCATCACCACGGTGTTGGGGGCGCCTCGTTTGACGCCAGCGGTGAGGGCGAGTGAGACGTCGAGGGGCATATCGACGGTGCGCTTGAAACCGAGGGTCATTTCGGCCGCGGTGTCGCCGACGAGGAGCACATGCACCCCGGCCCGCTCCAGCCAGCGGGCGGTGGTGGCGTCGTAACAGGTGAGGGCGGCGAAGGGGGTGCCGGCACGGGCCATGCTGCGAAGCGTGCGAATCGTCACGGGCTCGCGGGTGGACATGCGGGACGGTAGGGAGGAGGAAGAGACGGAGTTCCGAAGAGACGAAGAGACGAAGTTCCTGCGTTACACACGCCCGGGATGAGCGGGGCGAATCCCGAGATTCCTGCGGGTGAGGGGCAACTTGATCGCGTTCCTGAGCTCCGTCTCTTCGTCTCTTCGTCTCTTCGGAACTTCGTCTCTCTGAAGCTTCGTCTCTAGCCATTTCCATCTCGGGATTCGCCTGCGGCTCATCCCGGGCGTTCGTACACTCACGCAATGTTGCGTGTGCTTGAAGGCGAGATGATGGACGGGGCGGATGTCTCGCGCGAGTCGATGGAGCAGGCGTTGGCGTTTATTCGGGGTGTGAATCGGAGCCTGGGCGGGGCATCGGCTCTCATTCGGCATCTGGACGCGTGGTCGAAAAGTTGGCCTAAAGGCCGGCCGATAACCCTGCTCGACCTTGGCACCGGCTCGGCGGATATTCCGCTGGCGGTGCGGCGCTGGGGCGAAGCCCACGGGCACGACATTCGCATCACCGCGACCGACGTGCACCCGCTCACGCTGGAGCTGGCCCGCGAGCATGTGGCCGGGGCGGCTGGCGTCGAGATCACGCGCCTTGATGCCCTGGCGATGCGCGAGTCGCTGGCGGCCCGCTCGTTTGATTACGTCCACGCCGGGATGTTCCTGCATCACCTCAGCGAGATTCAGGTGCTGACGGTGCTGGCGGGGATGGACCGGGTGGCCGCACGCGGCATCGTGTGGAACGACCTCGTGCGCTCGCGGCTCAATCTCGCGTTTATCACGCTGGCGACCACCGGCCAGAGCGAGATGATTAAGCACGACGCGCGGGCGAGCGTGCGGGCCGGGTTCACACGGGCCGAGGTTCTTGACCTCGCGAAACGCAGCGATCTGGGGTATTGCCGCTATCAGGCGAGCCTTTTCACCGGGCGTTTCACCCTCGCGGGGGAGCGGCCCGGGGCGTGGCCGGGTGGTGGAGCGTGAACCGGCACGCGGCCATCATCGGCGCGGGTCCAGCCGGGTCGCTGTGCGCGTGGCCCCTTGCAAAGGCGGGCTGGCGCGTGACGCTCTTCGAGCGAGCGACGTTCCCCCGCGTCAAAGTCTGCGGCGAGTTTGTAAGCCCGGCCGCGACTGATGTGCTTGAGGAGATTCTGCCCGAAGCGGAACTTTTGGCGGCCGGCGCGCGGCGCATCCGCCGGGTTGAACTTTTGGCCGCGGGACGAACGCGCCAGTGGCAGATGCCCGCGGCAGCCTGGGCGCTGAGCCGCGCTTCGCTGGACACATTGCTACTCGCGCGGGCGGCGGAAGCAGGTGCGACGGTGCTCTCGCCCGCCAGCGTGCGCGATGTGGAGTATGGCGACGCAGGCGTGACGGTGCGGATGGCAGATGGCGACAGCATCGCGGCCGATGTCGTCATCCACGCCGACGGCGCCGGCCGCTTCGACCCCGCCGGAGCGGTGGAGCCCGCGCCGGGTTTGGTGGGCATGAAGTGTCATCTGAGGCTGCCGCCCAAGGGTGATGTGCTGTCCATGCGAGCCGCGCGCGGGGCGTATGTGGGAACTGTAAGTGTCGAAGGCGGCCTTTCGACGTGCGCGTTGGTGGCGCGAAAGTCGCTGGTCCACGCCGCTGACGGCGATGGCGACCAACTCCTCGCCGCGCTGTGGCCCGAATATCGCCCCACTTGGCGCGAAGGTGACTGGAAAGCCAGCGGCGTGCCTCGCAGTGGCTATCGCGACCCCGGACACCCGCGCTCCTTCCGCATCGGCAACGCCGCGGCCGCTGTCGATCCGGTGGGGGGCGAGGGGATCGGCCTCGCTCTGTGGAGCGGTCGCACGCTCGGGGCGCTGCTGGCGAACGCGGCCCCGGAGGCCGCGCCGCTTGCAAGCGTGCAGCACGCCATCGCGATGCGTTATCGGCGGCGACTACGCGTGCGCCGGCTGGGGTGCCGCGTAATTGCGGAGATCATGATGAGGCCAACGCTGGCCGCGTTGCTGTGGCCGGTGGCAGCCAGCCCGGAGGTGTCGCTGCGGGCGTGGTATGGCGCCACCGGCAAAGGTCTCACCCCGCCAGCAAAGCGGGTATGAAGCACCAAGAAGGCACCAAGGCACGCGGCATCGAGGCATCAAGCTCGGAGCCGCGGCTCTTCTCACCTCCGTTCCCCGCTTCTCTCCTCCCTCTTCTCTCTGTGCCTCTGCGTCTCTGTGGTGAACTCTTTTCCGTGCGGCCGCCCTTTCCGCCCCCTACCCTCGTCCCGTGCCTGTTTTAAGCTGCAACAACGTGCTGGTCCGCTTCGGCGACGACATCATCCTCGACGGCGTCGCGCTGTCCATTGAGGCCAACGACCGCATCGGGCTCGTCGGCCGCAACGGCTCGGGCAAGAGCACGCTCATGAAAGTGCTCTGCGGCATCGTAAAGCCCGACCTGGGCATGGTCTCGCTGCAACGCGGCTCACGCGTGGGCTATCTGCAGCAGGATCCGTCAATGGATCCCGAGGAGACGCTGAAGGACGCCGCCGAGCGGGCGTTTGAGACGCTGCACGAACTGCACGCCCAAATGCACAAGGTGTACGACGACATGGCCCACGCTCAGGGCGATGCGCTCGATGTGCTGATGAAGAAGCAGATGGTGCTGGAAGAGCAGATCGAAGCCGCGGGCGGCTACGCGCTGGACCACCGCATCGAGGAAGTGCTGCACGGGCTGGGCTTCACCGACGCGCAGATGGGGCTGAAAGTCAAAAATCTTTCGGGTGGCCAGAAGGGCCGCCTGGCCCTAGCAAGGCTGCTGCTTGAGAGCCCGGACATCATGCTGCTGGACGAGCCCACCAACCACCTGGACATCGAAGGGCGCATCTGGCTGGAGGACTACCTCAACACCCAGTATCAGGGCGCGGTGCTGATGGTGAGCCACGACCGGTACCTGCTCGACTCGGTGGTGAACAAGATCATCGAGACTGAGCAAGGGCGATTGATTGACTACCCGGGCAACTACGCGAAGTTCCGCGAGCTGCGCAAGGAACGGCGCGAGGTGATGCTTCGGGCCTACGAGAGCCAGCAGGAGAAGTTCAAGAAGGAAGAGGAGTACATCCGGCGGTTCAAGGCCGGGCAGCGGGCCCGCCAGGCCAAGGGGCGCGAGACCCGGTTGGACCGCGAGAAGGAATCCAACACGCTTGAGCGCCCGATGGAGCTGAGCGCCTTCAACATCACGCTGCCCAAGGCGGAGCGAACCGGGGACATCGTGGTGTCAGCCCGCGGGCTCTCCAAGAAATACCCCAACGACGACGGTGGCGAAAAGATTCTCTTTGACGACCTCACGCTGAGCATCGAGCGGGGCGAACGCTGGGGGATCATCGGCCCCAACGGCGCGGGCAAGACCACGCTCATCCGCTGCTTGCTCGCCGACCTCAGCGCCGACTCGGGCGTCGCCAAGCTCGGGTCCAACGTCAAGATCGGCTACTACCGCCAGACGCACGAGGGCTTGCCCACGGACGTGCAGGTGTGGCGGTACATTCAGAATGTGATTCTGAAGGAAGCCCCCACCGCCTCCATGAGCGAGCAGGCCGCCCGCGACCTGGCCGGGGCGTTCCTCTTCAGCGGCGATGAGCAGGAAAAGCAACTGGGCATGCTCAGTGGCGGCGAGCGCAGCCGCGCCGTGCTCGCCGGGCTCCTTGCCAGCGCCAAAAACCTCATCGTGCTCGACGAGCCCACCAACCACCTCGATATTCCCAGCGCCGAACGCCTCGAAGAAGCCATGCGCGAGGAGAACGGCTACAACGGGACGCTGCTGCTCATCAGCCACGACCGCGCCCTGATCGACGCCACCTGCGACCACCTGCTCGTGCTCGACGGGCACGGCGGGGCGGAAGTGTTCCTGGGCAACTACACCGAGTGGAAGCGCAAGGACAACCAGCGCAAGGCGGCGGCCGCGAAGCTCGAAGCCGAGGCGAAGTACAAGCGCGAAGAGGCCGACCGCCATCGCAAAGCCGCCGAGGAACGCAAGAAGTCCGAAGCCGCGAACACCACCAAGGTGGCTCAGGCCGCCGCCCCCGCGAGCACCAAATGGACGCGGATGAAGACCGAGCAGATCGAACGCCGCATCGAGGAAATCGAGACCCGCATCCGGCAGATCGACAAGGAACTCTCCAACCCCTCGGTGTGGCAGAACCACGAGAAGGGCAACGCCCTGGGCGAAGAGCGCCGAAAGCTGGAGCAGGAGAAGGAGCCGCTGGACTTTGAGTGGCTGCGACGGGCGCAGGAGTAGGAGATGCACCACAGAGGCGCAGAGGCACAGCGAAGAAGAAGCGCCGAGAGAAGAGAGGAAGAGGAGAGGGCGAGGCCGGCGGCTGGACTATGCCAAGCCTTGGACTCGATGCCTCGATGCCTCGATGCCGCGTGCCTTGATGCCTTCTTGAGCTTCAACCGCTCTGCCTGCCACCTCGGGCTTCGGCCCGCGAGTCATCCCGGGCGTGCGCCCCGCGTGCCTTCAGCCGACAAACTGCACCCCTCGCGACGCCTCAAACTCCCCCCAAGTGACCCCATCCTTCGCGTGCTTCCCCAAGTGCTTCTGATACCCCTCGCGCGGCATCGCAAAGCACCCAAACTGCGCCAGGTGATCATTCTCCAGCTGCGAATCCAGCAACGTAAACCCGCGCCCGCGAAGGTGCGCCACCAGGTGCACCAGCGCCACCTTGCTCGCGTTGGTCCCGCCGGTCTCCGGGCGGCTGAACATCGACTCCCCACAAAACACCGAGCCGACGCACACCCCGTAGAGCCCGCCCACCAGCCGCCTGGGCTCCTTCGCCCAAACCTCGATGCTGTGCGCCAGCCCGTGCTCGTGCAGCACGCAGAAGGCGTCGATGATCTCATCACTCAGCCACGTCTGCTCCCGCCCCTTCGCCGGGGCCGCACACGCCTCGATCACGTCCACAAACGCTTGATCGCTCGTGACCTCAAACTTCGCCGACTTCACCGCCTGCCGCAGCGAGCGGCTCACGACAAACCGCTCATCCAGCGGGATAATCCCCCGCTGGTGAGGCTGCACCCACTGCACCTGATCCGACGCGTCGTCGTACATCGGAAACCACCCCTGGCGGTACATCGACAGCACCCACTCCAGGGCCTGGCGGGGGTCGGATGGGGGCGGCTGGACCGGCTCGGTGGGCACGGATGACTGTACGGAAGGCATCAGGGCCCAGGGCACACCCGCTCCCGGCCCGCACTATCATTTTCGACACGGCGTGAAAAGGGCGGCCGCGATTTCCCAACGAAGAGCCGATCAGGTCTTTCACAGAGGGGGCGGTATGGACACGAACGCACTGTTCGAGCGGGTTCTGGACGAAAACACCTTGGTGCCGCTGCTGGTTTTCTCCGGCATCATCATCACCATCACCATCCGCTCCATCGCGGGGGTGCTGCGCACCAACGCCAAGGAACGCACCCGCCGCGAAATCGCCGCGTTCATTGCCGAGGGGAGCATGACCCCTGAGCAGGGCGAGCGGCTCATGCGTAGTGGCAACGAAAAATCCTGCTAACAAGGAGCCGCCAATGAACGTCTTGGGCATGGAAACGTCCGGTACGAGCGACGAAGTCATGAACCTAATTGTGATCTTTGCGGGGGTCGCCTTCGTCATTCTTTGTGGTGCGGCGATCGCCATCGTGGCGATTCGCGAGCGCGAAAAGTCCCGTCGCGAGCTCGCCGCGTACGTTGCTGAGGGATCTATGACCCCCGAGCATGCCGCCCTCATCATGCACTCCAAGGTAACGCCCGCAGCTCCCGCCCGCACGCCAGACGACGGTCGGTCGCCTTTGCACGCGAACAGGCCGGCATGAGGCGACATCCGGAGGTCGGGCTGTCTGTCGGCTTGCAGCGCCGACGACCCTAAAACTTGACCTTCCGGCCCATGCCCCTAACGCTATTCCATGGCTGTCAGCACTCCCCCGGCGCCCCACACCCCCGTCTCCACCAATTCCACCCCTTCCACGCCCCCGTTTCACGAGGGCGAGAAGATCTCCTTTGACGGGATCACCTTCGACGACGTGCTGCTGCTGCCGCGACGCTCGGCCGTGATGCCCGCCGACGCCGACACCTCCACGCGCCTCACCTCCACCATCACGCTCAACGTGCCGCTGCTTTCGGCACCGATGGACACGGTGACCGAATCCGCCCTGGCCATCGGCCTGGCCCAAGAGGGCGGCCTGGGGATCATCCACAAGAACTTGAGCGTCGAAGCCCAGGCCCGCGAAGTCGCCAAGGTCAAACGCTCCGCCAACGGCATCATCCTCGATCCCATCACCCTTGGCCCCACCGACACCGTCGCCCGCGCCAAGGAACTCATGCGCGAGCACAACCTCTCCGGCTTCCCCGTCACCGAAGACGGCTCCAACAACCTTCGCGGCAAGGGCAAAGTCCTCGGCATCATCACCCGGCGCGACCTCAAGTTTGTCGAAGACACCTCCGTCCGCGTCGGCGACGTCATGTCCGGCCCCGCCCGCGGCAAGACCCTCTTCACCGCCCCCGCCGGCACCACCCTCGATCAGGCCGAGCACATTCTCAACCAGAACAAGATCGAAAAGCTCATTCTGCTGACCGACGCCGGCATGCTCGCCGGGCTCATCACCATGCGTGATATCGATCGCCAGAGCCAGTTCCCGAGGGCTTGCCGCGATGCTCGCGGGCGCCTCCGCTGCGGGGCCGCCGTCGGCGTTGATCAATACGACCGGGCCGCGGCCTTGCTCGCCTCCGACGTCGACCTCCTCGTGGTCGACACCGCGCACGGGCACAGCGAAAACGTGCTGCGAACGGTGAAGGAACTCAAACGTCGCCACCCCGGCACGCAGATCATCGCCGGAAACATCGCTACTGGAGAGGCCGCCCGCGACCTGATCGAAGCCGGAGCCGACGCGGTGAAGGTGGGCATCGGCCCCGGAAGTATCTGCACGACCCGCGTCGTCACCGGCGTGGGTGTGCCGCAGATCACCGCGATCATGCGGGTGGCTCAGATGGTCGCCGAAATGCGCACCGGCACGCCGGTGATCGCCGACGGCGGGATTCGCCTGTCGGGCGACATCCCCAAGGCGATCGCCGCCGGGGCGAACGTGGTGATGATGGGCTCGCTCTTTGCGGGGCTCGACGAAAGCCCGGGCGAAGTCGTCATCACCCACGGGCGCCGTTACAAAAGCTATCGCGGCATGGGCAGCGAAGGGGCCATGAACGCCGGCAGTGCCGACCGTTATCGCCAGGCCGAAAAAATCGGTGCCGACGGCAAGGCCCGCCAGAAGTTCGTGCCCGAGGGCGTCGA
>JBAZUW010000119.1:0-11161 GCA_041661205.1 Phycisphaerales bacterium | reverse complement strand
AATGGATCAAGGCGGCCCACTGGTCGCCGGACAACCCGAATAACGCCGGCTGGTATCAGTACAGCAACGCGAGTGATATCCCGCTGACGTACGGCCCGCCGCCGGCGTTCGGAGGCGACGGCACCGGCCAGGCCAACGCCGGCTTCCAACTTGCGAACTTCGCGCAGTTCGACATCCCGCTGGGGAGCTACCCGCAGGCACCAAGCCTTCGCGGGCTACTTGACATTGCGGGGTGTGCGGGTGAGTGGACGGAGGAGATTCTCAGTTCTCAGAGTTTCGGGATGTTTCGTGTTTATGACGGCTCGTATGCAGGTTCTGCCGGGGGACTCGATACGATCTACGGCGCTGCCGGACAAATGCCTGGCTCACTCGCTGGTGATTTTGGGCTTAGGCTGGCAAGCTCAGTCCCGAGTCCTGGGGCCGTCGGTGTCTTTGGTGTAGTTCTGTGCATTTTCTCTAGCCGATACCGCAGAAAGGTTTCTTAGATGATTAGCTGCAAGACCGCTTCTGGCTTCTTGGTGATATTAGCAAGTGTCATGTCCGGAGTTGCGAACGCTCAGTCGATCACCGTCGAATATACAACTACTACTTGCGAGTCTGGCACATGGAACTCTCTTGGCCAATTCAATGCGCACGTTCCCGTTGCCATTACAACGGTTGCTGACAGTTGGCGCGCCATTCGTGTACGTCCAACCTCTGGCGACAGTCCAATTGATATTGGCGCGGTCTCGCTGTCTGGCAGTCGAACTTCAGCATCCGCACTTGACCTCTTCGTGGTACCCGGGTGTCTCCCTGTGGATCCCGGCAGCCCGATTCTCTCAGCATCCGGCACCACTCTCTCATCGATTTCAGTCGCCTCAGCCTTCCGCGACCACACCCGCCTCACCGCAGCAATTTCCGGCGACGTCACCGGTGCCATCGATGTTGGCAGCATTTACCGTCTCCAAGTTGGCGGCGCCATCGCCGCAAGCGTCACAGCCCATTCGACCGATCCCGTTACAGGGAATGCGATTTCGTTTGTCAGCGCGGGTTCGACCACCAGCGCTGGCGTCATTACGGCGAGCACAGGAAACATCGACACTCTTTCCGCGGCCGCGGGCGGGTTCCACGGTGTGATCCAGGCCCCGGAAGGCTCGATCAGGTCGATCACCACCAGTGGTGGCATCACGATCGATGATGCCGTGGGTATCACCGCCAAGACCGGCCTTCGCACCCTCAGCGCGGATTCGACAGTCAACGCGAACATTACCGCGAACGCCAACGGCGGCAGCGGCGATGTGTCGGACATTGCGGTAACCAATGGGGACTTGGGCGGTGCATTGGTCGCGAACGATCTGGTAAGCCCTGACGGAAACAACGGTTCGCTGTACGTGGCTGGCGAACTTTCAACTTCGCTGTCATTTCGCAATGTCTTTGGTTCAATTTCCGTCGGGTCTTGCGCACCGGGCGTGGTCATTCATGCCTCGGGAATTGTGGCCGCCGATGGAGTGTCGACCGCAATCATTGAGGCCCGCGACGGCGACCTGGGCGACGTTATCGCGGAGGGGAGGATTGGCGACAACAGGTTTGACGGGGGACCGCACCTCGTGATTACGGCCCCGGGCAGTATCGGTCGGATCGAAAGCGTCCACGATAATCTTGGGTGTGATGGGTGCTATGTAACCATCCATGCGGGGGAGAAGATTGCCGAGATCAGAACGAATTCTGTTGAGCCCGAAACGACCATCGACATCGGCGACGAGGGCAATGACCCGGGGCGCCTCGGTGTTCTTCGGGCAACAAGTTTTCACGGTCATGGCTCGATCCGGTCGTTCGACGAGATGCGTATTGCGAATCTGACCGGTGTCCCCGAGATCCGAGGCGGAATCCCGTCAGATCGGGTTGTGCAAATTGGAGCTTTGAACGCTGCGCTCGGTCATCAGGACGCCCAGCCGGGCAGGCTTTATGTGACAAATGAACAGGGTTTAGCTGGACAAGTAATCATAGATGGCAGCAATGCGATTACCCCTCCTGGCGGTTGGGACAGCGGCGAGGTACGGGTTCGCCTCCCATCGTACGACCTGCCATTTGCGGTTGCCCAACTTTCCCCTTTGAACCTGACGCCGGACCAGGGGCCATACTACGAGAGGGAATCGAGTGTATTAGGCGGTGGGTCGGTTGGTCTCGTGCCATTCCATGTGCACGATGCCGACTGCATTCCGGCAAGAAACCCCAGCCAACTTCCGCCGCCGGAACTGGATCCGGCGGATAGGCGGACCTTTCTCAACTCTGCGTTTGCACACGCGGACGGGACGCATGCGGAGCATCCGTTTCCGCCGACCACCATCACCGTTTCGTTTTACGGACCGGTGTGGAACATTGATTCGGCACCGCCCATCGAGATCTTTAAGGCAAACGACGCGACAGGCCAGATTGCTTCGGACGCGGTCTCGATGAGCGGCTCGATGTACTTTGACTCCTTTTCGGTCCGAAATAGCAATTCACCTCCGTTCTCTCGCGACATCTCTTTCTACTCCACGCCACACTTCCCGGAAGGGCTCTACGCAGTCACCGCCAAGCGTCATCACACTGGCGGGGGTGGTACTTTGTACAGCGATCCGGTGGTTGGCCCGTTGTGTGCCAATCTCCTGAACACAAACAATGTTCCTGTTGCTGACTTTACGTACTACTTCCGAGTTCTCTCTGACTGCGATGTGAACGGCCAACATGATAGTATCGACATCGAGGACGCGGCCGGAACGATGCACCCCATCGATCTTGATGGGGACGGATTTATCGACGGTTGCGAAGTGGGCCTCGGGTACTGTGATCCTGACGTCAACCATGATGGCAACGTGGACCAGGGCGATGTTGACTACCTGATCAACGTCGTTGCTGGAGGGCCTAACCCCTCCGGCAGCGACCCGGACTTCAACCATGATGGGAACGTGGATCAAGGCGACTCGGACGCCTTGCTGAACACGGTGGCTGGTGGGCCTTGTCCGTAGCTGTCTCGCTTCGGCGGTCGCGACCAATCGCGCTGAAAGGGTTAGTACCTACCATCCCCCGTGCAGACACCTTTTCGTTCCGAATCCGTGGCCCCCATCGGCGATTTGCTGGCCCTTTCGCCGGATCTGCTCCCCTTGGCCGAGACCCTTGCCGACTGGCTCGGGCGCTCGCGCCGGGTCTTTGACGAGCAACTCGCCTCCGAGCTCCCCCCCGTGGCCGCTCTCGTCGAGCACGTCGAGCGCTACCACGGCAAAATGCTCCGCCCCACGTTGGTGATGCTCGCCGGGCTGGCGGCTCACCCGCGGGCGGGCCAGGTTTCGCCCGTCGAGGCGGTTACTCAACTTCTCACCGACTCCCATGCCAAGATTGGCGCCGTGTGCGAGATGGTGCACCTGGCGACGCTGGTGCATGATGACGTGCTGGACGAGGCGGATGTGCGCCGGCGCGGCGCGACGGTGAATCACCTGCGGGGGAATGAAGCCGCGGTGATTCTGGGGGATTACCTCATCGCCGGGGCGTATCACCTGTGCTCGACGCTGCCGACGCAGCGGGCGGCTCTCAGCATCGGGCGGGCCAGCATGGTGGTGTGCGCGGGCGAGCTGCTGCAACTGCACCACCGGGGTGATTACTCGCTGGATGAACCGACGTACTTCGAGATTGTTGATCGCAAGACGGCCGAGCTCATCGCCGTGAGTGCAGAACTGGGCGCCCACGCCTCCGGGGCCGACGACGCCACCTGCGCCAACCTCGCGGCCTTCGCTCGCAAGCTGGGCATCGCCTTCCAGATTCAGGACGACCTGCTCGACCTCACTGGCGCCGAAGGCGTGGTCGGGAAGAGTGTGGGCAAGGATTTGGAAAAGGCCAAGATGACGCTGCCGCTGATTCACCACCTGGCGACGGCGGATGCGATGCTGCGAGGGCGGACGCTGACGCTGCTGGAGCAGGCCCGGGCGGAAGAAGAGACGCGGCGCCCGGTGGACGTTGGCCCGCAGGTCATGCGGCTGGTGGAGAGCACGGGGTCGATCGAATACGCGCGGGAGTGTGCCAAGAGCCTGGTGTCGGCCGCCCAGCAGCACATCGTGGGTCTCGCGGAGTCGTCCGCCAAGCGGGTGTTGGGCGTCTTGGCGCGGGCGGTGGTGGAGCGGGCGTTTTAGCGGGTCCAACTGGGGGAGGTGTGAGCGCGTTTCACGCTCTCAAGAGTCACCTGACCACTCGACCACCTCGTTACTCGGCCACTTCCGCGCCCGTGTACACTGGCCCCGATGGACGTGATCATTGCGGGAATCGACGAAGCCGGATACGGCCCGCTGCTGGGGCCGATGTGCGTCGGGCTGTCGGTGTTTCGCTGCCCGGCCTCGGAGGCGGGGCAAGCGCCTGATCTCTGGAAGCTGCTTTCCAGGGCGGTGTGCCGCGAGCCGGGGCGGGGTGGGGCGACGGACCGGCGCGGGCGGATCGCGATCGCGGATTCGAAGAAACTCAAGTTGTCGAACGCCGCCAAGACGGTGGACCCGCTGGTGCATCTGGAGCGGGGGGTGCTCGCGTGCCTGCGGGCGATCCCGCCGGGTGAGGTGCCGGCGACCGACGAGACGCTCTTCGAGCGGCTGGGTGTCGCGATGGATTGGCACGCGTGCTATTGCGAGCCCGCGAGGCGGCTGCCGGTCGGCAGCGATGCGGGCCAGCTTGCGATCGCCTCGGCGCAGCTTGCGGGGTCGCTGCCGCGGGCGGGGGTGGGGCTGCTGGCGATGCGGTGTGAGGTGCTCAGCGAGCCGGAGTTCAATCAGGTGATCAGGGGCTCCGGCAACAAGGCCCACACTACGCTCGACGCAATTTCGCGGCACATCGAGCTGGTGTGGAATCAGTGGAGCGATCCGGCGGCCACCAATGCCAAGCTCGGCATCGTGTGTGATCGGCTCGGCGGGCGGGCGGAGTATGCGGTGATTCTTGAGGCGATGGTGCCGGGGACCAAGGCCGAGATTTTGGAAGAGAGCGAAAGCCGCAGTCGCTATGTGCTCCACGGCGAGGGCGGGCGGCGTGCGGGCGTGAGCTTTCTGGTGGAAGGTGAGAACGCCCACTTGCCTGTGGCGCTTGCGTCGATGACCGCCAAGCTGGTGCGCGAGCTTGCGATGCGACGATTCAACGACTACTGGTCGCGTCGGGCGCTGGATCTCACGGGCCAGGTGTTGAAGCCCACCGCGGGATACTCGCAGGATGGCCGCCGCTGGTTGCAGGACGCGGCCGAGGTGCTGGAAGCCAAGGACCTCGAAGCGCTGGTGCGACTGGCATGACGGGGGCCTCTCGTCAACCCGGCGTGGATCAGGTCGACGATGCGCGATGGCTCAACCTAGCCGCTCGCGCGGGGCTGCGGGGCTTTGGACATGTGGAGCCCAACCCGACGCTGGGGGCAGCGATTGTTCGAGACGGCGTGCTGCTCGGGCTAGGCCACCACCGGCGCTTTGGCGAGATGCACGCCGAGCCCGCGGCGATCGCGGCGGCGCGGGGCGAAGGGCGGGATGTGCGCGGCGCGACGATGTATGTCACGCTCGAGCCGTGCGCCAAGCCGGGGCGAAATCCGCCTTGCGTGGACGCGATCGTTGCCGCGGGCATTCGAGACGTCGTGTATGCGCTCGCCGACCCAAACCCGCTGAAGCGCGGCGGGGCCGACGCGCTCCGGGCGGCGGGTGTTGCGGCCCGCCTGAGCACTGCCAGCCCGCTTGCGAGTGGCCTTGCCGCGCCGTTTGTCAAGCGAGTGAGCGCCGGCGTGCCGTGGGTCATCGCCAAGTGGGCACAAACGATCGACGGGCGCATCGCCACCCGCAGCGGCGAGAGCAAGTGGATCAGCAACGCCTGGGCCCGTCGCCGGGTGCACGTGCTGCGCGGGCGCGTGGACGCGGTACTCACGGGCATGGGCACGGTGCTGGCGGACGACCCGTTGCTGACCGCGCGCGATGTGCCGGTGCGAAGGCGCGCGATTCGGGTGGTGGCGGATAGCGAGCTGGATTTGCCGCTGACGAGCAATCTGGTGCGCGGGGCGAAGGACGTGCCGGTCGTGGTCCTGTTTGATGCGTCGTTTGCGGGGAGCGAGATTCTTGCGAGCAAGCACGCGGCCCTCGCGGAGGCGGGCGTGACGCTGCTGCCGGTGCCTGCCGGGCCGTCGTTTCGGGGGCTGGATCTGAAAGCCGGGCTACGGCTGCTCCACGAGCGATGTGGGGTCTCGACCGTCCTTGTTGAAGCCGGGGCGGGTATGCTGGGCTCACTCTTTGAGCATGATCTGGTGGACGAAGCCCGCGTGTACATCGCGCCGCTGCTGCTGGGGGATGAGATGGCCAAGTCGGTCGCGGCGGGACGCGTGGCGGAGAGCCTGTCGGCCGCGACGCGCTTTTCGTTGTGGCACATCGCAACGCGCGGGGGGGATGTGGAGTTGACCTATCGCGCGAGTCAGGCGAAGCGAGTGTGAGGGGACGACAGGTTACGACTTCTCTGGCAGGAAACTCAGCCGCGGCTGAACCACGCCCTTGAGCGTCTGCCCGTCTGTGCCGGTTACCGAAAGCACCGTCCCCGGCGTTGCCTGCTCAAACTTGACTGACGCCAGCGCGATCGGGGCCGAGCCCAGCATGGGGGCCAGTGTGGAACTGGAGATCGCGCCCACGGCGTTCCCATCTTCCAATCGCAAATGCGCGTCGTCGCCCGGCTGGGCGGGCAGCTCGGTGGTGGGGTCGATCCGCGTTTCAAACTTCACGCCCACGAGCAACTGCTTGGGGTGCCCGCGTGCGTGCATGCGTGCCACAACCTCCTGCCCCAAGTAGCACCCCTTCGTGAAGCTCACCCGGTCGGTCAACACACCCGTCTCGGCGGGGAGGCTTTCGGGCCCGAAGTCGATGTTGTACAGAGGCGTGCCGGCTTCGATTCTCGCCATGTTCCAAGCGTGCCACCCGGCGGGGCGCAGCCGCACGCGTGAGGCGGTGTTGCGCCAGGGGTTCGGCGCTGGCGTCTGCCCGGGCTCGGGCTCGTGATGTCGACCGGCGGCCAGCAGTGTTTCGTACACCTGCGAGGCGTCTTTGAACCCCATGATGAGCTCAAGCCCAGTAACACCCGCCGTGTCGTCTCGCACGACAACTACGTCTGCTTCAGCGATCCGAACCACCACCGCACGCCCCGGCAAAAGGTCCTCAAACGCCGGCCCCGAAGCATTCGGCCCGATGGTGTGCTGCGCGAGCGACTGCAACAGAAACAGAGCCGAGGGGCCATGCAGGCTCAGCCGGTGGGTCGCGCTCGTCGCATCCGCGAACTTCACATCCTCAGTGATGACGTATTTCGAAAGCCCATCAATCGCGCGGCCGACCGCTAGGACATCCATCTCCAGCAGGGTTCGCTCGGGCAGATCAATCACCCGCATGTCCGCGTCGATCCGCCCCTTGCGATTGAGCCAGAAACTCCGCACCATTCGAAATGGGCTGAGGTCTTTCAACTCGTGCGTGATCATCCGATTGAGGAAGCTCAGGCGGTCGGCTCCCGTCACCTCGACCACGCCCCGCTGAGGGGAATCGAGCAGCACGCAGTGCTTGCGAAGAGCGGCATATTCAAGCTCAAGCTCGCCGAACGTCGCCACCACCGCCAGCGGCGCGTCGCCGTTTTCCACCGGGCCGTACGGCTGCATGGTGGCTTCGGTCATCTGGTGCATTTTCGCGAGCGGGCTGGTGCGTGCCATGCAAAAGGATAGCGGCGGCCGCCATTCCGCGGGCGGTTGCACCTGCACTCCGATTTTGGTTACGCTTGCCCACATGGAAAACATCGACCTCCTCAAGCGGCTGTGCGAAACCCCTGGCGTCCCCGGCCGCGAAGAGCGCGTGCGGGCGCTGATCGAGTCTGAGATTCACGATCTCTTCGACACGGTTGAGGTGGACGCGATGGGTTCGCTCATCTGCACACGCCACCCGCGGGCCGGCAAGAAGGGGGGCAAGAAGCCGGCCGCCGAGCCAACCTGCGTCATGCTGCTGTGCCACATGGACGAGATCGGGTTTTACGTCTCGGCGATTGATAAGAACGGCTTCCTGTGGCTGAACCCCGCGGGAGGGTTCGACACTCGCAACCTCTTCTCGCGACGCGTGCTGGTGTGCGCCGAGAGTGGCGACTTCAAGGGCGTGATGAATCCCGGCGGGCGCCCGATTCACATTTCGAGCCCGAAGGACCGCGAGAAGATCCCCGAGGTCAAGGAGTTCTTTGTCGACACCGGCATGAAGGCCGAGGACGCGAAGAAGAAGTTCCGTATTGGCGACTATGTGGTGATGGACGAGCCCGCGATCGAGATCGGCACGAAGGTGGTGAGCAAAGCGCTGGACAATCGCGTGGCCTGCTGGCTTGGCATCGAGAGCATCCGCAAGCTGGCCGCCTCGAACACCGGGCACAACTGCGAGGTGGTGGTGGCGTTTACCACGCAGGAAGAAGTCGGCCTGCGCGGTGCCAAAACCGCCAGCCACCGCGTGCAGCCGCACGTTGGGCTTGGGTTAGACGTCACCCTCGCGTGCGACACTCCGGGCGTGCCGGAGGAAGAAACCGTGACCAAGCACGGGTTGGGTTTCGGCCTGCACATCAAGGACGGCTCGTTCATCGCTGACTACGCCCTGGTCACGCAGGTCGAGGCCCTCGCCAAGAAGCACAAGATCGCGTATCAACGCACGATTTTGGCCGCCGGCGGGCAGGATGGTGCCGCCGCCCAGCAAGCCGCGGCTGGCGCCAAGGCCATCGGCATCACCGTCGGCACTCGCTACATCCACACCGTGACCGAGATGATCGACAAGAAGGATCTGTTCGCGGCTCGCGACATCATCGCGGCGTACTTGGCGATCGCGTAAGGCGTCGCTGCATGTGCCACTGACCTCGGCTCGCCGAGGCCGGTGTTGCGTGGCGAGACGTTTCCGTCATCCGCCACTGACTTCTTCACCAAAGCGTGAAGAAGTCAGTGGCACCTCACTGCCCCAACGCCCGCAGGAGCACCGTTGCATAAGCCCCGCGCGGCAGACTGAACTTCGCGCTCACTTTCAGTCGTCCGGGACGCGAAAGTTCGTCCTGGTCGGGTCCTTCAAAAGTCACGTCGCTCGCGACGGCCACCAAAGGTCGCATGGCTTCGCCAAAAGCCGGGCGGCGCAGGCGGGGAATCGCGAGAGAATCCATCGTCAGCCCGCGGGCCGCGAGTACCTTGGTGGCGGCCTTGCCCCAAGGTTCGCGCGGGCGCGTAGAGGCGGCGAGTGTCGGGATTTCCATCTCCCGCAAACGCGGCGTCAGTGACGTCGCCGCGGGAAAAACCAACTCGCCAAAGTCTGTGGGCGTCAACAAAGCCTCGGCCTTCGGGACCGAGCCGAGAAGGGCCACCGCGCACTCATTCCAAAGCTGGCTCTGAAACGCCTCGACCGCGAACTGCTGCTCGACGTATGGCAGTGCTTCAAACGCGGCTTTGAAGTCTTTGCCCGCCGCGAGTTGCTCGAGCGGGCCTCGCCATGCGCCCGGCGGCAGTTGCTTCACGATCGCCGCCCAACTTCCCCAGTGGGCCGCACATGCACGCGTGAGCGCCCGGCGAGCCCCGGCGTCCTTCCGGTGTGGCACGCCGATCAGCAATCTCAGTGCCTCCTCAAACTCTCCCCGGACCAGATGTTGTCCGGCAAAGTCGGCCTTCGACCGCACCGACGCGAAGCGTTGCTCGCCGAAATAGTTGATGAACAGAATCGAGCGATGGGCAGCATCGCCATCTCGCAGCTTCGTGAACCGCCGCTGCATTTCCGCTACGTCTTTCCGCGATAAGTCACGGATGACCAGTTGAAACGAGTTGGCGCTAATCGCCTCTGCCACCAGCGGCTGACCAAGCCAGCCAACGAACGACGCGCTCCACCCCTTGGCCTCAGTAGCCGGTGGGGGTGGCGTCGCCTTCTCCCACGCCACCGACACATGCTGGCGCGTCACCGCGTGCTTGTCCTTCAACCCCGCGTAGCTCACCTTGCTCGCCCGCACGCCCAGCGACCTGCCAAACGCCCCCGTGGCATCCAGCGTCGTGAGCGAGGTCTTTTCGAGCACATACACCGCGTGCGCGTCCCCTTCCGGTCGCTCCGGGCGCGGCGTCCACACATCGGTAAGCACTTCGCTGACGAGAAAATCCTGCGGCGTTCGACGGATGGTCATAGCCGCTATTTCCCCTCAAACCAGTTCGTCGCAATGTGCGCTTCCGCTTTCAGTGGCACCAGCAACTTCATCGCCCCCTCCATCCGCCCCCGCACCACGCTTTGCACCCGCTCCGCGTCCGTCAGCGGCGCCTCAAACACCAACTCATCGTGAATCTGCAGCAGCATCAGCACGCTGGGCTCGGGCAGAAAAACACGCCGCAGGTCCACCATCGCCAGTTTGATGAGGTCGGCCGCCGAGCCCTGCACCACGCTGTTGATCGCCAGTCGCTCGGCCAGCGCCCGGCGCGAGGGGTTGGTGCTGTTGGCGTCGGGAATCGGCCGCCGCCGCCCCAGCATGGTTTCGACATACCCCTTGGAGCGGGCCTGCTCCACGCACTCCTGCAGAAACGTGGTGATGCCGCTGAAGCGTTTCTTATACCCGTCGATGATCTCGGCGGCCGCCTTGTTGTCGATCTTCAGTCGCCGGGCCAGCCCGAACGCGGTGATGCCATACACGATCCCGAAGTTGACCATTTTCGCGCCGCCACGCTGCTCGCGAGTCACTTCGCTCAGCGCCACGCCGTGAATCTGGGCCGCCACCGCCGTGTGAATGTCTTCGTCGCGCTGAAACGCGTCGATGAGGGCCGGATCGCGCGACAGGTGCGCGAGCAATCGCAGCTCGATCTGCGAATAGTCCGCCGTGATAAGGGCCCGCCCGGCCGGCGCGACAAAGGCACGGCGGATATCGCGCCCTACTTCGCTGCGGATCGGGATGTTCTGCAGGTTCGGGTCGCTGCTGGCCAGGCGGCCGGTCGCCGCCACCGTCTGGTGAAAGCTCGCGTGCACGCGCCCAGTCTTCGCGTTGATCGCGTCCTTGAGCGCCACCAGATAGGTCGAGACCAGCTTGGTGAGCTGGCGAAGATCCAGAATCAGGCGGGGCAGCGGCGTGGTGATCGCGTCATCATCGGCCAGGTTCTCCAGCACTTCCGCATCGGTGCTGAAGCCGGTCTTGGTGCGCTTCTGGC
>JBAZUW010000118.1:0-11202 GCA_041661205.1 Phycisphaerales bacterium | reverse complement strand
GGGACGTCCTCTGGCCTGGCTCTCGCTCATCGCGTGCATTGCCGGGGCCGTGTGCATCTATTCCGGGCTGCGTCGCTCGGATCTGAAGTCGGAATCTCGCGGGGTGGTCGGGGCCGCGATCTTCCTGTATGGGCTCTCCGGCAGTTGGGCGGCCACGTGCTACCCAGAGATGTTGCACTCAACGCTGGGCGACGAGTTTTCGATCACAGCGCCGGGGGGGGCCGCCAGCCCGCACGGTCTGCGGGTCGCGCTGGTCTGGTGGCCCATCGCACTGGTACTCACGCTGGGGTATGCCGCGTCGGTCGCGTGGGCGTATCGCGGCAAGGTGCGGGAGATGCCGGGCTCGCAGGGCGACTACGACGCGTCCGTCACTCGATGATCTTTAGCAGCGCCAGTTGCGAACCGACGATGGTGGCGTTGTTGAGAAAGTGCGCGGTCATAGGGGCGATGAGCGAGCCCCGCCACTCGCGCAGCGCTCCGAACACCACACCCCCGGCGGCGACCGAGAGCATTCCGGCCAGCCCGTAAGGGTGGGCCGCCCCGAAGAGGGCCGAGGAGATGAGGACCCGCAGCACCGGCCCGAGCTTGGCGGGGAGCCAGCGATGCAACGCCCCGCGGAAGATGCACTCCTCGATGAAGGGTGCCCACACTACCGCGCCCAGCGCCCCGAAGATGAACGGCCACCACGACTCTGTCAGCGGCTGGCGAAACATCGCCACGCCCCCGGGATCTTTGGCGACGCCGAAAAGCGCCTCCTCCAAGGCCGCGGCCGCGATGCCGACCACCGACTCGATCGGACGCGTCACCATGAACCCCGCGATGCCGATCATGATCTCCGCGCCCACGCCCTGGCCGGATTCCAGCCCCAGGTCGAGCGCCAGCTCTCCGAACGTAACCCCCCGCATCATCGGCCACAAGAAACTTAGAACCAGCGACCACTGCAGCACCTCCGAGACCATCACCGCCCACGCGTCGGACTGGCCCAGCAGCACCACGCTCACGCCCAGCATCATGGCGAACGAGAGAAAGAACACGATGACGGTCTCGAGGTACACCTCTCCGGGAATGCTGGTGGTGTAGAACTCGGGCACGAAGCCTTCCTCGCGGGCTTTCTTGATCGTCATGATCAAGAAGATCACCCCGAGCACGAAGAAGCCGAGATATAGGACGCCTCTCAGGAGGAAGAAGCCGATGAGCGAGTGGCTGCCTCGCACCAGCCAGTCGCGCTGCGGGTCGTACCCACCTTTGCCGTAGGTGGCCGCCAAGGTGGCGAACCAGCTGTGGCGGGCCCGCAGCCCGTCGTACACCTGGCCATCCAACACCGGGCGGACAGGGGCGGCTTCGGGCTTTGCCTCGCCGGATAGCGCGGCATCGGCGAGTGCGTGGGCTTCGTAAAAGTTCAGCAGCGCCTTGGCATCGCGCGCGAACTCCCCCTCGGGTGTTGCTTCCGCGGCCAGACCCCGAAACGTATCGAGCGACGCCTGCGCGCCGACCATTTCGGCGGTGAGAATGCCGAGCCGCAGGCGTTCGGGCCGTGTGATCGCCTCGCGCGAAAGCTCATCAAGCTCTTTCTGCACCTCCTCGCCCCCGTCATGCTTCGGTGCGTCCTCGGTCCCCAGCTGAAGATACTTCTCCCGCACCATCAGCTTGGCCGCGAGCGTCACAGGCCCCAGGCCCGGGGGTTCGCTCAGTTCGACCGCGCGTTCCTCCTCGGGGGCGGCCAGCAATGTGCGGCCCAGGAGGCTCCGCTGGAAGAACTGCATGAACATCACCAGGCACACCAGGCCCACGAGCGCGAAGGGCCCGAAGTGTCGCGTCCAGCGGTTCATGGGGCTATTGGGTTGGCGGCACGACCAAGACATCACGCAATACTCCCTCGGTACCAGAAAGCCCGGAATCTTCAGACTAGCGAATGGCTCTAGCAGCTGCTCAGGTCCGAGGCGTCAGACGCGATGTCCGCAGCTTGCTGCGTGCATCCCCTCCCAGCGCATCGCACGGATTTGATCGTCAGGTTATCATGCCGCCGCGTTTTCCCAACCAGCCTGAAAGGACTGCACATGATCCAAATTGTCTTGCTCGTGCTGGGAATCATTGCGATGGTTCGATACCCGCGCCTCAACAAGATCGCCCCCGCAGACTTTCCCGCCGTACCAGCGGAAAGTGTTGAGCAGTGGCGTAGCGCGGAGAAGGCGGCAGCGATCTGGCTCATCGTCGCTTCCGTCGGCGTCTTCATCTTGCAACTGGGAGTTGGGTTTCTGCTTGGTTTTCTGATGGCGCTATCCGGCAGCCCGGCCAAGCAAATCGATTCCGTGGGATCGATATTTGGTTTCGCGACTCTGGCGCTGTTCCTCGTTCTACTCGTCATCGCGGCCATCGCCGGGAGCAAGGCCTCAAAGCTGAAGAAGGCCGCCGGTATCGTGTGGCCGATCAAGCACCGCCCCCAATGACCCTCGTCGACCGGCCGCGCGGGTCCGTCGTGCGTACCGGCGGAACCCGAACCGGGCAGGGGCTTCCGCGAGGGCTCTACAATCGATCCAGCATCGACTGCGAGCGCGGTGTCTTGATCCACCTTGGAGCAGAGTGACGCATGGACGTTGTGAGTTTCTACACCGGCGAAGGGGCGTACAAGGATTTTGCGGATAAGCTTCGCCGCAGCTGCGAGAAGCTGGGCATCACGCCGCACATCGAGAAGATGGACTCCACCGGCGTGTGGGCCCACAACAACAGCAAGAAGCCGTCATTCGTGCTGCGCAAGCTTATGGAGCTCAAGCGTCCCATCATCTGGTGCGACGCCGACTGCGAGGTGATCGAGCGCCCCGTGCTGCTGGACAACCCCAAGTTCGATCTGGGCGTCTACAACTGGGCGGCCGACCCCGATGGGGGCACGCTTGACCCCAACTGCAAACTGCTGCAGGCTTCCAGCGGCGTGCTCCTGCTCAACTACACCTCGCCCATGCTGCAGCTCGCCCACCAGTGGGTGGCCGCGGCCAACAAGCACCCGCAGATCCCCGACGACACGGTGCTCGACCAGGTCTACATGGGATGGCGCGGCACCAAGATCAAACACTTCTGGCTCCCGCGCGAGTACAACCGCATGGACCTTCGCTGGCCCCACATCAAGCCCGTGATCAATCACGTCTACCGCGACGGGGCGATCTTCACCGGCGCTCAAACTCTGGAAAAAGACCCGTACCTTGGCACGCTGCCCGACGCACCGCTGTATGTGGATCCGAATGCTGGCCCGCCGAAGGTGTGATTTCACGACGCCTGCACAGCCACATGCCGATGCGTGGCGCCGGCGGGTACCATCGTCGCCATGCCAGCGCCCGCGACGCGAGAACTAGATTCCAGCCTCACCGCGCATCAGCGGGAGTTGCTCCTGCTGACCCTGCTCGGTCTCGCCGTTTTCATCGTCACCGCGATCCCGTTTTATCCTGCCCTCACCGCCGGCTACTGCGACTTTGACGACCCCGGCTTTCTACTTCTCAACCCCATGTGGCGGGGCGTGAACTCAGAAAATCTCACGTGGATGTTCACCACGACCCACCTGGGGCATTACCAACCCCTGACGTTTCTCTCCTACGCCATTGAGTACACCCTCTTTCACACCAGCGATACGCCGGTGCGTGGCGTGGATGTTGATCTCAACCCGCTTGTGCCGCACGCTACGAACATCCTGCTGCACGCACTCAACGCGGTGCTGGTCTTCTTTCTGGCGCGGCAGGTGCTCGTGCTCGCGCGTGGCAAGTCGGCGGGCACGGGTCCGCACATGTGGGCGATTCTGCCCGCGTTGCTCGCCTCGCTCCTCTGGGGAGTTCATCCGCTGCGGGTCGAGAGCGTCGCGTGGATCACCGAGCGGCGCGATGTGCTCTCATCCGCGTTCCTGCTCGGGGCCACCATGGCTTACCTGCACGCCTACGCCCCCGCCACCAAGCCCGCAACCAGCGATCGCTCGTGGAATCTCTCTGTTGTTTTGCTCTTCCTTTCGCTCCTTTCCAAGGCATGGGGCATCACGTTTTTCGTCACCGCGCTGCTGCTGGATATCTACCCGCTGAAGCGCCTTCCATGGCAGCCCTGGAAGTGGCTCGCCCACCGTCGCGTGCTGCTGCAGAAGATCCCCTTCGCCGTACTCGGCGTTATCTTCGCGGCCACCGCCGCCCACGCGCAAAAGGTCGCCTCCTCAGGCCAGACCATGAAAACCCTCGGCGAATGGGGTGTCGCGGCCCGGCTGGCGCAGTCGGTCTACGGCCTGTGGTTCTACATCTGGCGCTCCGCCCTCCCCACCAAGCACGCGCTCATTTACGAGCTCCCCACCACGTTCATCGCTGGCGAAGCTCGCTGGTGGGTCGCGGCGGTGGCCGTGCTGCTGCTGGGCGCTGCGGGGGTGTGGGCCGCGCGTCGCCGCTTCGGTCTCGGCGTGGCGCTGGTCAGTTATGTAGTGCTGGTCGCACCGGTGCTGGGCCTGGTGCAGAGCGGCGTGCAACTGGTGGCCGAGCGCTATTCCTACCTCGCGCTCATCCCGCTGTGCATCGCGCTGGGGGCGGGTCTTGTAGGTTGGCAGCCGCGTCCGTCCGGGGCGTCCCGCAGCCCTGTTGGCGCGGCGTTGCCCGCGCGTTGGTTTGTCCTCCTCAGTGCCTGCGTTGTGCTGGGTGTGCTCAGCTTTCTCACATGGCGACAGTGCTATGTGTGGCGCGATACTCGCCTGCTCTGGGAGCAATCCATCGCCAGCGGGGCTAATGGCCCGGTCGTGCACAACTTCCTGGCGCGTGCGATGGAAAAGACCCAGGAATACGACAGCTCGATCCTGGAATACCAGCGCAGCATCGACGCCGATTCCACCTTTTCCGACAGCTACTTCGGCATCGGGCGCATTCATTACCAGTTTGGACGCGATGCCGAGGCTGAAAAGTACCTCGTGCTCGCCGAGAAGTACGCCCCCGACCCCTTGGCCGCACAGGTGCAACTCGGGCTTGTCTATCGGCGGAACCCCGCCACCCGCAGCGAAGCGGTCGACGCCTTCACCCGCGCGGTGCGCACACAGGAAAAGTCCGGGCGACCAACTTCCACCGGCGTCGCGTATCTCAACCTCGGCACCATGCTCGCAGAGTCCGCCGACAAAGCCGCGGCGATGGAACTTCTTCAGAAGGCCGCCCGCTGCCAGGACACGCGCGAGGATGCGCAGGCTCTGATTCACCGCCTGTCGGGGCAATAGGCGCGGCCCAACTGCCCTCGCCCCGGCGCGGCTACCGTGGGCGGCTCACACCGCAAAGGAGTCGCCACCGATGCTGCTGCTCTTCGACATCGACATGACCCTGACCAGCACCGGCGGCGCCGGAATGCGGGCCATGAAAGCCGCCGTCAGCCGCGCCTTTGGTGACAAGTTCGTCCCCGGAGAGGTTCCCTTCGCCGGACGACTCGACCCCCTCATCCTCACGGACATGCTCACCAGCAGCGGCCTGGTGGGTTCCCCCGAGCAACTCCTTGAGGTTCGACGCTCGTACGCCCGCATGCTCGCCGAACTCCTGGCCATGGGCGATTGTCACGCCCTCCCCGGCGTGCCAGCGCTAGTGGCCCACCTGGTGCAGGAGCAGCGCCAGATGCCCCACCTGACGCTCGGCCTGCTCACCGGCAACTATGAAGAAACCGGGCGCATGAAGCTCCGCGCCTGCCGCGTCGATCAAACCGCGTTCACGGTCGCGGCGTGGGGTGACGAATCCCCGCATGTGCCGCCCAAGCGGGCGGACCTGGTTCCCATCGCGATGGCCCGGGACGCGGCACTCAGGGGCCGCACGCTCCCGCCCCATGAGGTTGTCATCATCGGCGACACCCCGCACGATGTGGACTGCGCCAAGGCGCACGGTTGCCGGGTGCTGGGGGTCGCCACCGGCCACTCCAGCGAATCCGAACTGCGTGAACACGGGGCGGACCACACGGTGCCCAACTTGGGCGACACGCAGAGGGTGGCCGACTGGCTGCTGGCCCGCTGACAGCTTGTCATCTCGCGAGCTTCCACCCGTCCCGCTATGGTTCTCGAAGGCCCCCGGGTTCCCTTGCGGAGTATGACGCCGATGTCGGAGAGCTATCGCGCCCTGTGCACCGATTTCTACGTGAATCAGAAGCTCACGGTGCGCATGGAGCTTCCCCGCTCGCGTGACACGGTGCTGGATTTTTTCGAACGGGTCCGCCGCCAGTTCCCGGAGATGAAGGGCTTCCGCAAATACAAAGAGGAACTCGCCCTCGAATCCTCTCAGAGCGAGATGCCCCACCGCTGGATGGCCCTGCGATCCAACTCCGTCCGCACCGGCGTCGTGAACCCGCCCTCTCCAGAAGAGGCCTACTCGCTGCACGCGGTCGTCCTCGAGGCCGCCCCCACCTACATGTCCATCAGCCCGCTGGACGTGGACTATGTGGAACTCCTCTACGGGTTCGATCTCGCGGCCAACGGCAACCACGACGCCATCGTGCTCGACGCGCTCATCCCCGGTTCCCCCCTTGCCGCCCTCCTCGACATCCCCAACACCACGCCCATCGACTGCCAGCCCCTCATCGGCCTCTCGCTGGGCAAGCGTGGGGACACCGAGGTGTACTTCGAGGTCAAAACCCGTGCGACCAGCGGCATGGGCCTTCAGGAGTCTGAAGGGCCCGAGCCGATCTCCGTGTACCTGACCCTCCGCCGCTTCGGCGCTCTCGGCGACACTAAGGAACTGCCCGGCGTGCTGGCCAAGCTGGCCAAGCTGGGCGAAGAACTGGTGGAAAGCCGCGTGGTGCCCGGGCTCATCGTGCCGATCCGCGAGGCCATCGCCTCGGGAAACCAGTGAACCCTGTTCATGATGACCATGTGCTGGAATAGCGTGGTGTTGCTGATGCAGACCAAAGGCCGCGCGGGCGGACCGACGCAGCCGGTGGTCTTCTGGGTCATCGCGCTCCTCGCCATTGCGTTGGTGGGCGGGGCCCTCATCCTCGTCGTGCGCCGGCAACTTTTCGCGAAGGACGCGGATCAGGCCGGGCAGGGAACGATGATGGAATCGCTCCGCGCCATGCGCGATGCCGGGCAGATTTCCAGCGCGGAATACGACACCATGCGCCGCAACATGGTCGAAGCGATCCGCAGCAGCACGCCACGCGGCAAAGGCAACCCCGCGCCGCCCACCACCATCACCGCTCCGCTCCGCCCGCTGCCTCCGCCCACGCTCCCCCCCACAGATCGCATCGCCAAACCCGGATTCGATCTGACCGGGGCGCCCCTTCCCAAGCCCCCAACTCCGCCCCCGCCCACGCCGCCCAAATAAGTCGCGCGTGTGCGAAACGCCACTGCGTCGCTGAAACTACGCTTGACCGACGCACCACATCGCATTTCGTTGCAACCGATGTGCACCCGTCCCGATAACAGGAATAACCACGATTGGGTCGTGGACGAGGTGTGGATCACCGCCTCATCGCGAATCATCCCCCGCAACGTTGCAGAAACCGCTCGTACGCGCCGATAGACTTGAGAATGGCGGCGGCTGAATACGCCGCCGATTGAGGGATTCATGGCCAAGAACAAGCAGGACGGATCCGATATGCCCCCAACCGGCCCCAGCGGCACAGACCAAGGCGGCAGCTTTCGCGGGCGCAAGGTGACCACCTGCTCCTTCTGCGGCAAGACCAGCCGCGAAGTCGGGCCCATGGTCGAAGGCCCCAACCAGGTCTACGTCTGCAGCAGCTGCACCGACCTCTGCCAGAACATCTTCCGCCAGGAAAAGCGGCGCGTGAGCTCGGCCGGATCGTGGCTTCGTGAAATCCCCGCCCCGCGCGAAATCAAGGGCTTCCTCGATCAGTATGTGATCGGCCAGGACCTCGCCAAGCGATCCCTGTGCGTCGCCGTTCACAACCACTACAAGCGCCTGCTGCACCTGGAGAGCGAAGCCTCCGGCACCGTTGAGATCGACAAGAGCAACATTCTTTTGATCGGCCCCACCGGCAGCGGCAAGACGCTAATGGCCAAGACCCTGGCCCGCATGCTCAAGGTGCCGTTCGCGATCGGCGACGCCACCACGCTCACCGAAGCGGGCTACGTCGGCGAAGACGTCGAGAACCTGGTCTTGAAGCTCCTGCAGAGCGCGGACTTTGACCTCGAGGCCGCCCAGCGCGGCATCATCTACATCGACGAGATCGACAAGGTTGGCAAGACCTCCAACAACGTCAGCATCACGCGTGACGTCTCCGGCGAGGGCGTGCAGCAGAGCCTTCTCAAGATGCTCGAGGGTACCGTGAGCAATGTGCCCCCCCAGGGCGGGCGCAAGCACCCCGAGCAGCAGTACATCCAGGTCGATACGACCAACATCCTGTTCATCTGCGGCGGCACGTTCACCGGTCTGGAAGAGATCATCCGCCGCCGCTTGGGCCAAACCCGCATCGGCTTCACCGAGCAGCACACGCAGGTGGAAGAGACCGTCGAGACGGCCAACCTGCTCCAGCAGGTTTCGCCGGACGATCTCATCGAGTTCGGTATGATCCCCGAGTTCGTGGGTCGCTTGCCCGTGCTGGCCCCGATGGTGCCGCTGACCGTCGAGGCGCTGGTGAACATTCTCACCGAGCCGAAAAACGCCATCGTGCGTCAGTTCCAGCACCTCTTCTCGCTGGAGAACGCCAAGCTGACCTTCACGGATGGGGCCCTGCGCCGCATCGCCGAGAAGGCGCTGAAGCGCGACACCGGCGCCCGCGCCCTGCGCGGCGTCATGGAAGAGATCATGCTCAACCTGATGTTCGAGCTCCCCGACCATCGCCACGAGGGTGCTGAGTACGTGATCGACGAGCGGGCCGTGAACGGCCGCCCGAAGCTCAACGAGTTGATGGTGAAGCGGAAAGAAACGGCGTAAGAAAAGGCACTAGGGACTGGGCAATAGGCACCACGGTCATGCGGCCCCTCTCTTTGAGTGGGGCTTTTTTTTACCCTCAGGCGCCGATAGCTGGGTCGCCGCCTGGGTCACCAACGAGCGTGTTCAAGGCTCCCGAAAGTTCGGAGTCGAGCCTTTTGATTCCGCCCCGATACCCATGGGAATCCATGGACGACGTCCGAATTGTTTAAAATGATCGCAAAATCTAAATTTTACGTGAATCCAGCGTGACGACTTCCTTGCGATGTCGCTGATCCCGGGGTAAGGTGCCGACGCACTGATGGTCGCTGCGTTCTTGTCCGCGACCACGTTGGTGCAGGGAAACTGCGGCCTCAACAGGCCGCGAGGAGGAAGACAATGAAGAATCGTTCTCTGTTTGCGTGCGCGCTCGTGGCGGCGGCCGGTACCGTGGCCATTGCTCAGGACCGTTCTTACGACGGCTCAGGCAACAACATCGCCAACCCGACCTGGGGCATGGCTGGCACCGATCAGGTGCGTGGGCCGAGCGGCGCTCATTACACCGATGGCCTGGGTGGCATGATCGATCGCGGGAACCCCCGCGCGATCACCAATCTGGTCAGCGCGCAGACGCCCGCCGGGCTGGGCAACAGCCGCAATCTCTCGTCGTGGACTTGGCAGTGGGGCCAGTTCCTCGATCACGACCTCGCGCTGGTCGACGATTTCACCAACGACCACGCAGACATCGCCATCCCCACCGGCGACCCCACGTTCGACCCTATGGGCACCGGCACGGCGGTGATGCCCTTGACCCGCGCGGTTCACACCGGCGGCGTCAACAGCCCTCGTCAGCAGCAGGACCTGCTCACCAACTATCTCGACGGCTCCATGGTGTACGGCTCGGATGCCTTCCGCGCCAATGCGCTCCGCTCCCACGCTGGCGGCCGCCTCGCCACCAGCGCCGGCAACTTCCTCCCCTACAACACCGCGGGCCTGATCAACGCCGAGCCCACCGGCGGCACCAACACCGACCCCAACTTCTTCGTCGCCGGTGACATCCGCTCCAACGAGCAGACCGGTCTCACCACGATCCACACCATCTTCATGCGTGAGCACAACCGCGTGGCCGATCAGATCGCCGCGGCCAACCCGAGCTGGAACGACGAGCAGATCTACCAGAAGGCTCGCCACATCGTCGGTGGCGAAATCCAGGCCATCACTTACAACGAGTGGCTCCCCGCCCTCCTCGGCGGCGCCAACGCCCCCGGCTCGTACAGCGGCTACAACCCCAACGTCAACGCGACCATGAACGCCACGTTCTCCGGGGCCGCCTTCCGCCTCGGCCACACCATGCTCAATGACGTGCTGCCCCGCTACAACGCCGACGGCACGCACTACGCCGGTGGCGACCTCACCCTCTTCCAGCAGTTCTTCAACCCCTTCGCCATTCAGCAGGCTGGCTCGCTCGATGCCATCGTTCGCGGTCTGGCCCGCCAGCAGGCCAACGAGATCGACGCCAAGGTGATCGACGGTGTCCGCAACTTGCTCTTCGGCGGCACCAACGGGCGCGACCTCATCGCCGTCAACATTCAGCGCGGGCGCGATGACGGCCTGCCCGACTACAACACCGTTCGCCAGGACTACGGCCTGGTGCCCGTGACCGGCTTCGACCAGATCAGCTCCGACCCCGCCGTCCAGGCCGCCCTGCAGGCCGCCTACGGCAACGTGAACAACATCGACGTCTTCATCGGCCTCTTCGCGGAAGATCACCTCCCCGGGGGCAGCATGGGCGCCACCGAGACCGCCATCCTGGTCGATCAGTTCACCAAGCTCCGCGACGGCGACCGCTTCTTCTACCTCAACGACTCCACCCTCACCGCCGACGAGCAGGCGTACCTGAGCGGCCTGCGCCTCTCCGACATCTTCCGCTGGAACACCGGCGCGACCGATGTGCAGGACAACATCTTCTTCGCCGTGCCCGCCCCGGGCAGCGTGCTGGCCCTCGGCGCGTTCGGCCTGTTGGCCACGCGTCGTCGTCGGGCGTAAGTTCGCCGGTTGATCTCGAAGTCTAAGTTCAATACCAAGGCCCTCGTCACTCGCGTGACGGGGGCCTTTTCGTTTCCCGAGTCGGCCGCGAGTCGGCTGAGGGCGGCGGAAAAAGCTTCAACCAGTGCTCCATGTCCACGTGTGGAACCTCCTCGGGTCTCACCTCAACCCGCTGAGGCGGTCGCGACGGCTTCCTTGACGCCGTAGCTGAGGCTGGCTCGGGTTTGCCGGGAAGGCTCGTCGGCTCCACCGGCCTCCCCTGCGCATCCACCCCCAACTGCCGAAGCCACGACTCCACCTCCAGCCTCGTCAGCGGAAC
>JBAZUW010000117.1:0-11234 GCA_041661205.1 Phycisphaerales bacterium | reverse complement strand
GCGTGTGCGACATGGAACAACTTCTCCGAGTGCGCTTCGCACCCGAGGCTGCCCACCTCCGCCCCGCCCGCCACCGTCGTCTCACCCCTCACGATGGCAGCCTCCATCGCCACCAATCTCCTGCCGACCACCATCTCGCAATCCTGCAACTCGCTGGCCACGTACGCATCCCGCGCCACGTTGCAGGTGATGTTGTTCAGGCACGGCACCCGCAGGTCGCGCCCACACTCAATCCGCCCGCCCTTCGCGCTGGCCATGCCCTTGTCCAGCAGCACATCACTCCCCGACTCCAGCGTCGCCGCGTCCACAAGCCCGCGCACCTGAACCGTCTTGCTCGCCCGCACGCGAAAGCCATCCCGCACCTGCCCCTGCACGAGAATGTCGCCGGAAAACTCCACATTCCCGCTGGAAAAGTCCACACTTGCCAGCCGCAGCGTACCGGACACACGCAGCCCATCGGCATCAAGCTCCACCACGCCATCCGTCGCCGCGATCAAAGAGCCGTCAGGTTGCACGAGGATGGAGGCATCAAGCTTTGTGGGTGAACCTCGCCCCGCTCTGGCCGCGATCGACTGCCCCCGCACATCAACCCCGTCCACCCCGGTGGTCGGCCGGGTGAGCACGCCCACGCGCTGCCCTTTGCGAACCGTGACGATCTGCAGGCGGGCATGATGATCCTTGCCCGCGCGAGCAGCGAGCTTTTCCTGCGTCGCCGCCGGGCGCAGCACCTCGGGCAACACCGCGACCGACCCGTCCACCCCGTCCGACGGCGTCACACCCCGCGCGATGACGCACGTGTAGCTTTCCGCCGACTCGGAATAAGCCGCGATCGCCGCCCGCACCGCGCTCTGGCGTTCGGGCGAGATGCCGATGCCCCGCTCGGCCATCAGCGCCTGCACGTTCATCGCGTCGACTTCGCCCTTTGGCGTCCCGGACGGAACTGACAGCGTCGCCTCGAGGCCATCGGGCGACACGTCGACACGGATTGGCAGCGCGTGTTCCTGCACTGGTGCCTCCGCGCCCCCCGGCGCGACGAAGTCACAGCGGCAAAATCAACGATTATCGCACCACTGAAGCCGCGGCCTGAGGCTGCGCCGCGGCCTGGGCCGCCGCCTGCGCCCCCGCCCGCTGCAGCGTTTCCTGGATTCGCTGGCTCAACAGGTCCGGCGTGAAGGGCTTCACAACATAGTTGTTCACGCCCGCCTTGATCGCCTCGATGACGCGGCTCTTTTCGGCCTCGGTGGTCACCATGATGATCGGCGTCGACTTGTTGTTCTGCCGCCACGTCTTGACGAACGTCAGCCCGTCCATGTTCGGCATGTTCCAGTCCACCAGCATCAGCTCAGGCTTGAACGCCGGGGCCTTGCTCAACGCGTCCTGGCCGTCACACGCCTCCAGCACGTCGGTGTGGCCCAGCTGCGCCAGAACCGCCTTCTGGATGTTCCGCATCGTCTTCGAATCGTCTACCAGAAGAATCCGCATGATCGTGTACTCCAGCGCCGCCTGTCGCGGCGTTCCCCCGTATCACTCAAGCCTGGGCGCTCGCGGCGGCAGCAGGGATTGCCGCGGCGCGGGTGTCCTTGATCGAAATCTCAATGTTCACGGTGCCGCAATCCGTCGCACAAGGGATCACCACCGTCGGCACGTCCGTCTGCTTGGCGAGCTTGTGGTTGGTGCCCAGCACCACGCTGGGGCAACTGATCGACACCTTGCGATCCTTGAACAGGGCCTTGGCTCCGCCGCTCACCATGTTCACGATCTCGCCCACCGCGTCGGCAAAGTCCGGCGAGCCCGCGTCGTACTTCTGCCCGCAGAAGAGCGCGACAATGTTCTCGGCCGTGGCGTTGGAGAAGCTCAGCACCACGCTGCCCATGACATCACCGCTCATGCCGATGATGCCCGACACATCGCTGCTGGGGCCCTCGGCCGACTTCACAAAGGGTTCCTTCACCGTGACCGGCAGCTGCATCATTGTCGAGAAGACGTTGGAGATGCTGGCGATAAACGGCTTGATGTACATCGCGTCCATGTGCTTCCGTGCTCCTGAAAGTGTCTTCCTTATGCCGCCGATGCGTGATGCAAGGTCTCCGCGCGGCGCATCAACTCCGCGACATCGATAATCAGACTCACGCCACCATCATCCCGAACCGTTGCCCCGCTTACCGCCCGCTTCGATGCCGGGTGCGACTCGTCCAACGGCTTGATCACCACTTCCTGCTGCCCGATCAACTTCGTCACCATCAGACCAATCCGCCGGTCGTTCATCGACAACACCACCGCGAATGGCTCTTCCACCTTCTCTTGCTGCGGTCGCAGCTCCATCACTTCCGATGCGCTCACCAGCGGCAGCACGGTGTTGCGAAGCCGCATCACCGCGTGCTCGCCAATCGTGTTCATCTGATCGGCCTGCGGCCGGACGATCTCCAAGATATTGGTCAGCGGAATCGCGTAGATTTCTTTGCCGACGCCCACCATCATGGCCGGAAGAATGGCGACCGTGAGGGGAATGATGATCGTGACGGTCGTGCCGCGCCCCGGCTCGCTCGTCAGCTCGATCTCTCCCTTGACCTTCTGGATGTTGGTGCGGACGACGTCCATCCCCACGCCGCGCCCCGAAAGATCGCTCACCTTCTCCGCCGTGGAGAACCCCGCCTCGAAGATGAAGTTGAAGACGTCGCGATCGCTGGCCTGCGCCAGCTTCTCGGGCGTCGTCAGCCCGCGCTCGATTGCCTTCTTGGCGATCTTGTCGCGCCACAGCCCGCGCCCGTCGTCGGCAACCTGCACCCGCACGTGGCTTCCCTCCTCAGGCATCTCCAGCCCGTGGTCCGCGGAGTTCCGCAGCAAGTGCACCAAAGGATCGCCGAGTTCCTCGATCACCGACTTATCCACCTCGGTGTCGCCACCCTCGATCACCAGCGTCATCTTCTTGCCGGTCTTGCCCGCCAGGTCGCGGATCAATCGGGGGTAGCGCCCGAAAAGCTTGTCCAGGGGTTGCAGGCGGGTCCGCATCACCGCCGTCTGAATCTCCCCCGTCACGCGGTCCAGCGCACCCGCCGTCAGCGTGATCGCCTCGCTGAAATCCGCGTCCGTGTTGTCCATCAGCTGAGCGCGCCGGGTCAGGGCCGACACCCGGTTCTTCTGCAGCACCAGCTCGCCCACCAGGTTCATCAGCGCCTCAAGCCTCGACACGTCCACGCGGATGGTGTTCTCCGCCGAGGCCGACTTCGCCGCCGCCGCAGGTTCGCCCTTCGGCGCGGCCGCCGCGCTTTCACCGCTCGCTGTTTCAGAAGTCGCGCCCGTCGCCGCCGCCGTCACCACAGCCTCCGGCGCCTCCGACAGTTTCGCGGTGATCTCGGCATCCGGCGTGGTCGCAGCCGCACTCTTGCCCGGCAGCGTGCCGCACCATGCGCCATCCGCCCGTCCGGCATCCGCCGGGCCTGCATCCGCGGGCAGCGCCCGGGTCGGGGCCAGATCGCCCCCATGCAGCAGCGTGGTGATGTTCTCAACAAGCGTTCCGGGGGGCAGGCTGCGCAGTTCGCCAGCACGAATGCCCCGGGCCATCTCCGCGAGTTGCTCGCACACCAGGCGCAGGCGCGGGAAGACCTGCTGCAGCGACTCGCTGCCCAGCTCCGGCAACTGCAAGCCCGCCTGATGCACCGCGATCGCCAGCGACACCATCGGAGCAAAATCAAAGAACTGCACCGTGCGAACAAGCTGCTCGCCCAGATCACCCAACTGGTCGCACAAGCTCTTGGCCGGCGTGCTCGCCGCAGGGTCGCACATCTGCTGAATCACCGCCGCCACCTTCGAGGTCGACTCATCCAGGTCCGCGATGAGGAACTCGATGAGGTCCGCCTTGCCACCTTCAAGCGTGAGCGGCGTCGAGGTAACCCCTCCGGCAGTCGCGGTGGGCGTTACCACCCGCGGTGCCTCAGCCCCCGCCGCGATCGCGGGCGCTGCCTTCGGCGTCTCAGTCACCAATGCCGCGTTCACAGTGGTCTCAGCTGGCGTGTTCGGTGTGCTGGGCGTTGCTGCCGGCACGCTCCCTGGCGCCGCTGCCTCGTGCCCGCCGTGCGTCGCGCCGCCGCCTTCACCCAGCGCCACCAGGCTGCTCACCAGGTGCTCGCGTGCCTCCGGCAGCGTGCCACCCGCTTCGATCTGCGCCAACTGGCTCTTGATAAGGTCAGTCGCCTCCAGCAGCAGATCCATCGCGCCTCGGTCAATATCCGCCTGCCCGTTGCGGGCCGCGTTCAGCGCGGTCTCCGCGGCATGCGCCACCCGCACCAGGGGCGTGATCGCCAGGAACGACGCACTCCCCTTGATCGTGTGCAGCGCACGAAACACCTGATTGAGCATCGCGGGGTCTTTGGGCGCTCGCTCCAGAATGACCAGGTCGCTCTCAAGCTGATTGATCAGCTCGCCCGACTCGGTCAGGAAGTCACGCACAATCTCGGCATCAAACCCGCCCATGCTCACGGTTCGCACTCCTTGAGAGGCCGCCCCCAGGTATTCGATTCGCTCAGGCCGCGGCCTTTCGGTAACAGAACGCGTGGGAAATCGGCAGCGAGTTGAACGGCGTCGTCCCCGGGCGGATCGTCTCCGAATGCCCGATGAACAGCGACCCGTCCGGCGCCAGTTGGTCGGCAAAGGTCCCCAGCACCTGTGCCTTCATCGCGTCGTCAAAGTAGATCATCACGTTGCGGCAGAAGATCACATCGAACATCCCGAACCGCTTGGCCGCCGCCCGCTCTTTCAGGTTGTGCAACTCAAAGTGCACCATGCTCCGCACCGTCTCGTCCAGGTTCCAGTACGGGCCATCCTGCCGGAAGTAGCGCTGCTTCACCACGGCCGGTGTCGAGCGAACGGCATAGTCGGTGTACTTGCCGGTGGCGCACTGCTCCAGCACCTTCTCGGAAATATCCGTGCCCAGAATCTCGATGCGCCAGTCCGCCAATCGCACCCCCAGCGTGCGATGCACCTGGATCGCCAGCGTGTACGGCTCCTCCCCGGTTGAGCACGCCGCACTCCACAGCCTCAGCCGCTTCGTGCTCTTGCGCATCTCGAGCAGATCCGGCAGAATCTTCTTCTCGAAGACGTCCAGCTGAGGCTCGTTCCGGAAGAACGACGTCTCGTTGATCGTGATCCGGTTGAACATCTCCTGGAACTCGTCCATCTGGTACGGACCCATCGTCAGGTACGCCAGATAATCGTTGTACGAGTCCATCTCAAGCTCGCCCAGGCGATGCCCCAGCCGCGACTCGAGCACGTACTTCTTGGTGTCAGGGAAGTGAATCCCGCTGCGGTCGTAAATGATCTTCCGCAGGTCGCTGAACTGTTTGTCGGTCATCGACACCATCGTCGTGCTCATGTGAACCTCTCTTGAAATCCTCTGGCCGCGCTCCGGCGCGGCGCTCTCTCAGGCGGCCCTCGACTTGCTTGCATTCGCCGCCGCGTGCGCCGCCTCGGCGCTGAACAGCTTGTCAATGTCAAGCAGGATCAACAGACGGTCCGGCAGCTTGCCCACCCCCGCGATGAACTCCGCATCGATCGAGCACGCCATCGGCGGCGCTTGCTCCACGATGTCCCCGCTGATCCGCAGAACCTCATGCACCCGGTCCACGATGAACCCAAGCACGCGCTTGTGAACCTCGATCACCACGATGCGGCTCGTCTCCGTCTTCTCCGCCGCCGGCAGGTTGAACTTCTTGCGAAGGTCCAGCACCGGAATAATCTTGCCGCGAAGGTTGATCACACCCTCAACTTCCGGCGGGCTCTGCGGCACACGCGTCAGCTCCATCATCCGGTTGATTTCCTGCACCGCCAGAATGTCCACCGCGAACTCCTCGCCCGCCACGTCGAACGTCACAAGCTGAAGCTGCCGCCCCGCGAAGGGCTGATTCGTGTCCGTCGATTGCGTCGTCGTGCTCATAAAAACCTCCAAAGTGCGACGGCCCGCGCGGCCCCCCCGCCGGCCCCAAACAGATCAAACAAGCCTGTCCTCTATCGACCCCGCTCCACCCCGGGTTCATTCCTTCCCTGCGCGTCCGCTCGATATCCGCCCACTTTCCCGCCCGTCTGGGTGGCCTACGCCGCGCGAAGCCCGGTTGATGTCATCCGCGCCAACGCCTGCCCGATCTGCTCCGGAAGCAGCATCGCCGTCGTCACGCCCGCATCAAAGGTTGCCCGGGGCATGCCATACACCGCGCAGCTTTCAGCCGCCTGCGCCACCACCATGCCCCCCATGCTGTGCAATCGCTTCGCCCCCAGCGCCCCGTCCGCGCCCATGCCCGTCAGCACCACCGCCAGCGCGTCCTTCCCCGCCGGCCCCGCGGCCGAAGCAAGCAGCACGTCCACACTCGGCTTATACAACGCGTCCGCAGGCTGGTCGGTGATCTCCAGCGAATACCCGCCGCTCCGCCGAATCACCCCGTGCATTCCACCCTTGATGATGTACACATGCCCGGCCTGCAAAGGCCGCGACGAGTCCGCATGCTCCACCTTCACCTGGCACTCTTCATTCAGCCGTGACGCCAGACTTGACGTAAACAACGCCGGCATGTGCTGCGCAATAACCACCGGCGCCCCAAACCGCGCCGGCAACCGGCTGATCACCGTTTCCAAAATCGGCGGCCCGCCCGTGCTGCTGCCGATCAGCACCAGCCCAAACTCGCGGCTGCCAAACGTAAAGCTCCCGGGCGCCTGCTTCGGCAGCGCCGCGGGCTTTGAAATAAGCACCGGCGGACGTACGGCCGACGCCGTAATCGATCGGCGAGGCCGATGCTCCAGCACCGCCCGCAGCTTCGAAACCAGATCAAGCCGAAATGCCTCGTTCGAAGCCCCGATCGCCTGCGGATCTTTCGTGATGAAATCCACCGCCCCCAGCCGCAGCGCCTTGAGCGCCGCCTGACTCCCCGACGTCGTCAGCGTGCTGCAAACAATCACCACCGGCCGTGGCTCCGGCAGCGCCATGATCTTGGGCAGCGCCGTCAGCCCGTCCATCACCGGCATCTCGATGTCCAGCGTCACCACATCCGGCTGCAGCGCGCGGATCTTGTCCAGCGCGTCCTGCCCGTCCCGCGCCACGCCCACCACCTCCAGCCCCGGCTCCTTCGCCAGCAGCATGGGAATCGCCTTGCGCATGAACGCGGAATCGTCCACGACCAGCACCTTGTGTCCAACGTCTTTGGTAGTCAAACCTAAGCCCCCCCGGCATCCGCCCGACCCGGCGATCGCCCGCCTGAACTTCGAATCAATCGGAGCGATGCCGCGCCCGGTTCACTGGAAGCCACAGGGGCCGCCAACCAAATGCAAAACCGGCGTCCTTTTCGGAACGCCGGTTCGGGGGATTTGCGGGTTTTTACTGCAACCTTCGACCGATTCGTACCAAGCCGCTATTGCTTGCCTGGCGCGTCATCCTTCTTCGCCGCCGGGGGCGCCACGTTCGCGGGCCCCAGCGCTGCCGCCAGCCCGGGCACCTGATCGGCCCCGGTCCGCACCTGCGCCGTGCTCGCCTTCACATCGCCCCCGATCGGCTCCACACGCCCACCCAGGTGCTCCGCCAGGAACGCCTCGGTGATCGCATTGAACGCCGTGTTATTCGGCGGGCGGGCAAACCCGTGCCCCTCATCCGGGAAGAGCACGTAGGTCACCGGAATGTTCTTGCTCTGCATCGCCGAAACGATCTGGTCCGCCTCCGCCTGCTTCACACGCGGGTCGTTGGCGCCCTGCCCGATCAGCAGCGGCTTCTTGATCTTGTCCACAAAGTTGATCGGGCTGCGCGTCGCGAGGAAGGCCTTCCCCTCTTCGGTCCGGAAGTCGCCCACCCGCTGCGTAAACTGCTCCACCAGCGGCGCCCAGTAGGGCGGAATGGTGCTGAGCAGCGTGAGAATGTTACTGGGGCCCACGATGTCCACGCCGCACGCAAAGGTGTCGGGCGTGAAGGTCAGCCCCACCAGCGTGGCATACCCGCCGTACGAGCCGCCCATGATCGCGACCTTGTCCTTGTCCGCGATTCCTTTCTTGACGGCCCAATCAACGGTGTCGATCAGGTCGTCGTGCATCTTCGCGGCCCATTCCTTATTGCCTGCGTTGAGGAACTTCTTGCCAAAGCCGGTCGAACCCCGGAAGTTCACGCTGATCACCGCGTAGCCCCGGTTTGCCAGCCACTGGTGGTACGGGTTGTACCCCCAGTTGTCGCGAGCCCACGGGCCGCCGTGCACAAACAGCACCGTCGGCAGCGGCTTGTCCAGCGTGCTCTGCTCCGTGGTGGTCGAGCCGGATGCTTTCGCGCCCAACACCTTGATTTCAGCAGTCCCGGTACCGCTCAGCTTCGCAGGATGCGCTCCAAACTTCTCATCAGAAGTCAAAGTCTCCTGAGCCATCAGAGACTTGTCAGCCGGCAACGTCACGTACGCCACCAGCTCCAACCCATCGCGGCTCTTGATCACCGCCGAGCTCATCGGCGCCAGCTTCACGCCCTCAAGCTTGCTGCGGTTGGTGTACAAGAACTTCGCGGTGCCGTGCGCGCCGCCAGCGGGGTCGCGCTCGTACAGGTACACCTTCGCCGGCCCGTCGTCCGGGGCAAACCCGACAATCCACGTGCGGTCATCCAGCGTCCGCCCCTGCACGCCGATCTCCCCGTGATCCACCGTCTTGAGATAATCCAGGTCCCCCTGAATGCTCTTGTCCAGCACCTTCCACTCGGTGCGGTCATAGGTAAAGCTCACGGCCTGAATGGTCTTCTTGGTCGGGTGCTCCAGAATGCCGCCCACGTCCGCCTTGGGGTCGGACGCGATCACCTCGGTCTTGTCGGTCTTGAGGTTCACCGCCGTCAGCTGCGCCGTGTCGGTCGAGCGGCTGTCGCTCATGTACACCACGCTGCCATCTTCGTTAAACCCGAGGGGCTGCGTCGCCAGCGAATCCGCCATCGGCACCTTCTGCCACGAGGTGAACGCGCCCTTGTCGTCGGCCTTCAGAATCTCCTGCCCGCCATCGGCCGTCTGCTTGAACGCCAGCCGAATGTTGAAATCGTCGTCGGTGACAAACCCCGCATACTCGTCGTTCTGCTTCACCATCTCCATCTTGCCGCTGGAGATGTCGACCTTGTACAGATCGTGGTACTGCGGGTTGCGGTTGTTCAGCCCGATCAGGATCGTCCCGGGGAACTTCGGGCTGGTGTTCTCAATCTGCGCCGCCGGCCGCAGGGGTTTTCCGCTGGGCAGCATGATCGGCTTCCCATCCGGGCCTTTGATCTCATCAAACGTCGTCAGGTCTTTCGCATCCCCGCCCGCGGCCGGAATCGAATACACCTTCCAGTTCTCGTCTCCCCCCTGGTCCTGCTGATACAAAATGTGCTGGTTGTCGTACGCCCATGAGTACCGCCGAATCCCGCGGCTCGTGTCGTGCGTGATCGCCTTGGCCTTCGAGATGTCCGCCGCCGGCGCCACCCACACGTTCATCACGTTGTCAACGGGCGCAAGATAGCTCACCCACTTGCCGTCAAAGCTGATCTGGGCCGCCGCCTTGTCGGGGTTGCCAAACAGCGTGGCCCGCGGGATCAGCGGCACATCGCCCCCGAATGCGTACGAGGCCGCCGCGAGAAGTGAAAACACCCCGATACGAGAAAACCTCTGCATCGCCGAATCTCCAGGCCCGGACGCAAGGCCCCACGCGCATGGCGGGACGCAAGCCGGGAAGAAAGGTACTGGGGAATGTTAGCGAAATATTTCAGGGTCGAATGCTGGGGATTCGCGAGCCACCGCTTCAAGTGCCACCGAGGAAGCCGTTCTGGGCTTCCTCGGTGCCGGCCGTGCCCTTCTCTCACAAACTCACCGGGGACTCAAAGCAGTCCTCGGTGGCACGTGTCGGGCACCACAACAAACCGCAACCTCACTTCGCCCCCGCCAGCACCGGCTGGTTCGCGTGCCCCGGCAGCAGCGGCAGCAGTCCCTCGCCGATCGTCCGAACCTCCTCGTGCATCGGGCTGCACTGGGCCAGAATCAGATCAATGCCCAGTTTCTCGTATTGGGCCACCCGCTCGGCGATCTGCGTGGGCGTACCCACAAACTTGGGGCGCAGACCCCGGTTCGACACCGAGTAGTCCTCCAGGGTGATGTTCGTGCGCAGCTTCGAGCCCGTCACAAACGCCTGATACGTCTCGTAGCTCCTGGCGTCGGCGTGCACATCGATGATGCGGGCGAACTCCTTCTTCGCCTCTGCCTCGGTCTCGCGGCACACCACATACGCCGCCATCCCGAACTTCAACGGCGAAAGCCCAAGCGCATCCCGCCGCCGCTTCATGTCCTCGATCAGCGCCCCGATCGCCTCCGGCGTGTCCCCGTGCATCAGGTACCCGTCGCACTCGCGCGCGATCATGTCGCGCCCTTCGTCCGACTCGCCCCCCGCCCAGATCGGCGGGCCGGGGTTCTGCACCGGCTTGGGCGCGAGCACCGCGCCGCGATTCTTGTAGAACTCACCAGCGAAATCGAAGACCGGCTGCGTCCACATGCCCTTGAGCACGCGGGCAAACTCTGCGGAGCGCTGATATCGCTGCGTGTGGTCCAGCCACGTCCCGGTGTACATCTCCATCTCTTCCTTCCACCACGCCGAGACCAGGTTCAGCTCGAATCGCCCATTGGAAATATGGTCGATGTTGGCCGCCATCTTCGCGACGATGCCGGGAAACCGGAACCCCGGCCGGATCGCGGCCATCAACCTCACCCGCTTCGTCACCGCCGCCAACGCCGCGATCGTCGTCCAGCACTCCAGCACCGGCGCATCATGCCCCCGAATGTCATTCAAGTTGAGCTCCGCCACCAGCAGCGTCTCAAAGTCCAGCGCATCGGCCAACTGCGCGACCTGCTTGTTGTACTCAAACGTCCAGTCCATGCCTTCATCGGGCACGTTGCGAAGCCAAGCCCCGAAAATCGGTAACCACAAACCAATGCGAGTGCTCATCTGTGTTTCCTGTTGTGTGCTGCGCACGTCAGACGCACGCCTTTACGAGCCCGAAGCGCCAGCGAGGGTCGCCCACGCGCACGTGGCACCAACCCATCCGCCCGGTGCGGATTCGATCTTTCAAACGTCATTCAAAGTGAACGCGCACCCGGTGCGTGCACACGTCAAGCTTTAGGGCTGCCCCACCGGACATCGCTCCGCCGCCAGCTCGCGTGCCAAGAGGCGCATCAGCCGCCTGGTCGCCCCGCCCTCGCCCGCCTCAGCTTCGATGGCAGGGG